>JAZJZJ010000343.1:0-21753 GCA_040389925.1 Pseudomonadota bacterium | reverse complement strand
TGTTCAGCACCAGCCAGCGCGGCTTCTCGTACAGCGCCTGGTCGTACTTCTTCAGTTCGCCGACGATCGCCTTCGCTTGCGCGACCGGATCGATCGCGTCGTCGAACGGTGCGAAGTCGACGAGGTGCAGCAGCAAGTGCGTGCGCTGCAGGTGGCGCAGGAACAGATGGCCGAGGCCCGCACCTTCGGAAGCGCCTTCGATCAGCCCCGGGATGTCGGCGACCACGAAGCTCTGCTCCGCGGCGACCCGCACAACTCCCAGGTTCGGGTGCAGTGTGGTGAACGGGTAGTCGGCAATCTTCGGCCGCGCGTTCGAGATCGCCGTGATCAGCGACGACTTGCCGGCGTTCGGCATGCCGAGCAGGCCGACGTCGGCAAGCACCTTCAGTTCGAGCTTGAGCTTCTTCTGTTCGCCCGGCCAGCCGGGCGTCTTCTGGCGCGGCGCGCGGTTCGTGCTGGTCTTGAAATGCAGGTTTCCGAAACCGCCGTCGCCGCCCTTGACGATCAGCACCTTCTCGTCGGGCACCAGCAACTCGGCGATGACCTGATTCGTTTCGGTGTCGGTGATCACGGTGCCCATCGGCATGCGCATCACGATGTCCTCGGCAGCGGCGCCGTATTGATCCGAACCACGCCCGTTCTCGCCGCGGCGCGCTTCGTGGCGGCGCGCGTAGCGAAAGTCGATCAGCGTGTTCAGGTTGCGGTCGCCCATCGCGTAGACGCTGCCACCCCGGCCGCCGTCGCCGCCGTTCGGGCCGCCGAAGGGCAGGAACTTCTCGCGCCGAAAGCTCATGCAGCCGTTGCCGCCTTCGCCGGCGACGACATCGATGGTCGCTTCGTCAACAAATTTCATGATCGTGGGTCGGGTGAAGACCCGATGTTACGGCGCCGCAAGAAAAGACAAAGCCCCGGCACGCCGGGGCTTCGGTGCGGCAGGCGCCACAAGGTGGCGCCCGGCCGATCAGAGTGCCGTGACAAACACCGTCTGGCGGTTGCGCGGGCCCTTGATGGCGTAGCTCACCTGGCCGTCGACCAACGCGAACAGCGTGTGGTCCTTGCCGACGCCGACATTGGTGCCGGCATGGAACTTGGTGCCGCGCTGGCGCACGATGATCGAACCGGCCGGAATTTTCTGGCCGCCGAACACCTTCACGCCGAGCATCTTCGGTTGGGAGTCGCGGCCGTTCCGTGTGGAACCGCCGCCCTTTTTCTGTGCCATGGTTTTTGCTCCTTACGCGTTCACCGCACCGATTTGAATCTCGGTGTAGTTCTGACGATGACCTTGCCGCTTCTGATAGTGCTTGCGACGGCGCATCTTGAAGATGCGCACCTTGTCATGCCTGCCATGAGCCACGACGGTGGCCACCACGCTTGCGCCCGTTACCAAGGGAGTCCCGACCGTCAAATCAGCGCCGGCACCAATGGCCAACACCTGGTCGATCGTGATCTCTTGGCCAACATCCGCAGCAATCTGCTCTATTTTGATCTTTTCGCCGGCAACAACCTTGTATTGCTTGCCACCGGTTTTTATGACCGCGTACATATATCAGCCCTTTCGATGCAGCCGCTGCAAGGCGGCCCTTTTTGTTGCAGCCGGCCTCGTCAAAGGCATAGCAGCCCTGCAAAACGCGCAGAGCCTGTGATTCTAGCATGCGCCGGCATTTTTTAGCGAATGCGTGGCTGCGCGTCCGTGGAGTCGACACACTTTCTATAATCCGCCGGTATTCGACGAGCCCAGCGTGCACCCCAACTCCCCGACTTCCGACCCGCCGCCCACCGAGATGCCGGCTTACGGCGCAGCCGCCCTGATGGCCGCCGACATGCGCGAAGTCGATGGCGTGATTCGGCAGCGCCTCGCCTCCGATGTGGTGATGATCAACCAGATCGCGCACTACATCATCAGCGCCGGCGGCAAGCGCCTTCGGCCGATGCTCGTGCTGCTGTTCTCGAACGCGCTCGGCTTTGCCGGACGCGAGCGTTTCGAGCTGGCGGCAACGGTGGAATTCATTCACACGGCCACCCTGCTGCACGACGACGTCGTCGACGAATCGGCGTTGCGCCGCGGCCGTCAAACCGCCAACGCGCTGTTCGGCAACGCGGCCAGCGTGCTGGTCGGCGACTTCGTCTACTCGCGCGCGTTCCAGATGATGGTTTCGGTCAATCGCCTGCGGGTGCTCGAGGTGCTCGCCGACGCGACCAACGTGATCGCCGAGGGCGAGGTACTGCAGCTGATGAACATGCACGACCCCGATCTGTCGGTCGACGACTATCTGCGCGTGATCCGCTACAAGACCGCCAAGCTGTTCGAGGCGAGCGCGCGCATCGGCGCCGTGCTGGCCGAAGCAGGCACCGAGGTCGAAGAGTCGTGCGCCGACTACGGCCGCTCGCTCGGCACCGCGTTCCAGCTGATCGACGACCTGCTCGACTACGAAGGGGCGACCGAGCAGCTCGGCAAGAACGTCGGCGACGACCTGCGCGAAGGCAAGCCGACCTTGCCATTGCTGCTGGCCATGGAACGCGGCACGCCCGCGGAGCGGGAGTTGATTCGCCATGCCATCGAACACGGCGAGGTCGCGCGCCTGCCCGAAATCGTCGAGATCGTGCGCCACACCGGCGCGATCACCGCCACCCGCGAAGCTGCGCGCGCCGAAGCGGACAAGGCCGCGCACTCCCTTCGCGTGCTGCCCGAATCGACCTACCGGGAAGCTCTGCTAGAATTGTGTTTTCGATCGGTCGAGCGCTCGTCCTGAGCGCTTCGGCGTTGGCCCTGCTTCAGGTCGCCACAGCATCGGGGTGTAGCTTAGCCTGGTAGAGCGCTACGTTCGGGACGTAGAGGCCGGAGGTTCGAATCCTCTCACCCCGACCACCATTCCTTCCTTCGCAAGTCAGTTTCGTTGCGTGCGTGCCGCGCATTGCGTGCGATTGGGCGCGCCCGGCGCATTCCCCGTCAATCTGAATGCGATTCTTGTAGAACGCGTGCTAGTCTGTTGATTTTCGAGGACTATCGCGGCGTTCCGCTGGCTGGGGTTGCTTGAGCGCGCTGCAGCAGCGCGCTCCGATTCAGTCTGTTTCAATTGACCGGAAACAGCCGTGAATTGTTGGCCTTGGTGGCCGCGCCTCGTGTTTACAGTTTTTGACGGATCAGGGATGATTCCTCGTTTGAGCAGCATGGATTGAACCAGCGAACCGTGGACACATTGGCAGAAGCTCCGCAATCTGCGCTTTCCGGCGTCGCACGGGTGCTCGTGCACGCCGGCAAGCTGAATGCGAAAGTCGCGGAAGACTTGGTTCGCAGCGCCAAAGACAAGCACGGCAGCTTCGTCTCGGCCGTGATCGCCGCCGGTGCCGTGTCGCCGGCCGACTTGGCACACACGCTGTCGAACGCGCTCGCGCTGCCCTTGCTTGACCTGTCCGCGGTGGATCCGCAGAGGTTCCCGCGCAACGTGATCGATGGCAAGCTCGCGGCGCAGTACCAAGTCGTGGTGCTCGGCAAGCGCGGCAGCCGGCTGTTCATCGGCGGGGCCGATCCCACCGACCAGGAGGCAGTCGAGCGCATCAAGTTCGCGACCCAGCTCTCGCCCGAGTGGGTCATCGTCGAGCACGACAAGCTGGCCAGGATCCTTGAGGCGAGTGGCACGAGCGCCAACGAGTCGCTCGAGGCCATTTCCTCGGGCGACTTCGAGTTCGACGTCACCGACGATGTGACCACGCCGCAGGAGACGAACGAGGCAAACTCCGACGTCGAAGACGCGCCGGTCGTGCGCTTCCTGCAGAAGATGCTGATCGACGCAATCAACATGCGTGCGTCCGACCTGCACTTCGAGCCCTACGAATACCACTACCGCGTACGCTTCCGCATCGACGGCGAGTTGCGCGAGATCACGCAGCCGCCGATCGCGATCAAGGACAAGCTCTCGTCGCGCATCAAGGTCATTTCGCGGCTCGACATCGCCGAAAAACGCGTGCCGCAAGACGGCCGGATGAAGCTCAAGTTCGGCGCCAAGGCGATCGACTTTCGGGTCAGCACGCTGCCGACGCTGTTCGGCGAGAAGATCGTGATCCGGATCCTCGACCCGAGCAGCGCAAAGGTCGGCATCGAGGCGCTCGGTTACGAAAAGATCGAGAAAGACCGGTTGCTGAAGATCATCCAGCGCCCCTACGGCATGGTGCTCGTGACCGGCCCGACCGGCAGCGGCAAAACCGTCTCGCTCTACACCTGCCTGAACATCCTGAACCAGCCGGGCGTGAACATCGCGACCGTCGAAGACCCGGCCGAAATCAACCTGCCGGGCGTCAATCAGGTCAACGTCAACGACAAGGCGGGGCTGAACTTTGCAGTCGCTCTGAAGTCGTTCCTGCGCCAGGACCCGGACATCATCATGGTCGGCGAGATCCGCGATCTCGAAACGGCCGACATCGCAATCAAGGCCGCGCAGACCGGCCACATGGTGATGTCGACCCTGCACACCAACGACGCGCCGACCACGCTGACGCGGCTGTTGAACATGGGCGTCGCGCCGTTCAACATCGCCTCAAGCATCCTGCTGATCACGGCGCAGCGCCTGGCCCGCAAGCTGTGCGAAACCTGCAAGGTGCAGGCCGACTACCCGCGCGAAGCGATGCTCAAGGCCGGCTTCGCCGAACACGACCTCGACGGCACCTGGCGACCGTACCGCGCCATCGGCTGCTCGGCATGCAACAACGGCTACAAGGGCCGGGTCGGCATCTACCAGGTGATGCCGGTCACCGAAGAAATCCAGAAGATCATCCTGAACGAGGGCACCTCGATGGACATCGCCTCGCAGGCGCAGCGCGAAAACGTGCGTGACCTGCGGCAATCGGGTCTGGTCAAGGTCAGGGCAGGCGTGACGACGCTCGAAGAAGTGATCTCGGTCACGAACGAGTAAGCGGGACGAACACGGCAGACGAAGAGAGCGACTCAACCAACACGATCGAAGGGACGAGGAAGACATTCCTCGAAAGGTCAATATGGCGACTGCAGCGGCGGCGAAGAATCTGAAAGAGCTCGTCTACGACTGGGAGGGCAAAGACAAGAACGGCAAAGTCGTGCGCGGCGAGATGCGCGCCGGCGGCGAGGCCGTCGTCGGTGCGAGCCTGCGTCGTCAGGGCATCCTCGTCAACAAGGTGAAGAAGCGCCGCCTGAGCGGCGGCAAGGCGATCAAGCAGAAGGACATCGCGATCTTCACCCGGCAACTGACGACGATGATGCGCGCCGGCGTGCCGTTGATCCAGGCGTTCGACATCGTCGCGCGCGGCAGCACAAACCCGCGCATGACGCGGCTGTTGACCGACATCCGCAGCGATGTCGAAACCGGCACCAGCCTGTCATCGGCGTTCCGCAAGCATCCGCTGCATTTCGACGCGCTGTATTGCAATCTGGTCGAGGCCGGCGAGGCCGGCGGTATCCTGGAGCAGTTGCTGGATCGCCTGGCGATCTACCAGGAAAAGACGATGGCGATCAAGAACAAGATCAAGTCGGCGTTGATTTATCCGGTTGCCGTGCTGGTGGTCGCGTTCGTCGTGCTCGCGGTCATCATGATCTTCGTGATCCCGGCTTTCAAGGACGTGTTCAGCTCGTTCGGCGCCGACCTGCCGGCACCGACGCTGGTCGTGATCGCAATGTCGGAGTTCTTCGTCAAGTACTGGTGGCTGATCTTCGGCGTGCTCGGCGGCGGCACCTACTTCTTCCTGCAGTCGTGGAAGCGCTCGGTGCCGATGCAGAAGTTCATGGACCGCGTGCTGCTGCGCGTGCCGGTGTTCGGCGACCTGGTCAACAAGTCGTCGATCGCGCGCTGGACGCGCACGCTGTCGACGATGTTCGCCGCCGGTGTGCCGCTGGTCGAAGCGCTCGACTCGGTCGGCGGCGCCTCGGGCAACGCGGTCTTCGCCGAAGCCACCGAGCAGATCCAGAAAGACGTGTCGACCGGCTCGGCGCTCACCACGGCGATGCAGACCACCGGCGTGTTCCCGACGATGGTGATCCAGATGTGCGCGATCGGCGAAGAATCGGGTTCGCTTGATGCGATGTTGGGCAAGGCCGCCGAGTTCTATGAAGACGAGGTCGACGAGGCGGTCAAAGGCCTGTCGAGCCTGATGGAGCCGTTCATCATCGTGATTCTGGGCACGCTGATCGGCGGCATCGTGGTCTCGATGTACCTGCCGATCTTCAAGCTCGGTCAAGTCGTCTGATCTTGGACCCCCAACTCGCCGGCGCGCTGTTGTCGCCGTTCGTTCTTGCGTTGCTGGGGCTGCTGATCGGCAGCTTCCTCAACGTCGTGATCCACCGCATGCCCTTGATGATGGAGCGCGGCTGGCGGATCGAAAGCGCCGAGCTGCTTGGCGTGAAGATCGACGCGACGCCCGAGATCACGCTGTCGACGCCGCGCTCGCGCTGCCCGGCCTGCGGCCATCAGATCCGCTGGTACGAGAACATCCCGGTCGCGAGCTGGCTCTGGCTGCGCGGCAAGTGCTCGGCCTGCAAGGCGCCGATCTCGCTGCGCTACCCGGCCATCGAAGTGCTGACCGCCGTGCTGTTCGCGGCCTGCGGCCTGCACTTCGGCGCGCAGCCGACCGTGCTGCTGTGGTGCGGCCTGTGCGCGACGCTCGTGGCGCTCGCCTTCATCGACCTCGACACCAGCTTCCTGCCCGATGACCTGACCTTGCCGCTGATGTGGGCCGGCATCGTCTCGGCCGCGCTCGGCTGGATTCCGGTGACGCTCGCGGCCTCGGTCGGCGGCGCGGTCGCCGGCTACTTGTCGCTGTGGTTCGTGTTTCACGCCTACCGGCTGATCCGTGGCAAGGAAGGCATGGGCGCCGGCGACTTCAAGCTGCTCGCCGCACTCGGCGCATGGCTGGGCTGGCAGGCGCTCCCGTCGATCATCCTGTTGTCGTCGGCGGTTGGCGCGGTCATCGGCATCGCGTTGATCGTGTTCCGCCGGCACGACCGCGAGGTGCCGATTCCGTTCGGACCTTACCTCGCCGGCGGTGGCGTGGCCGCGCTCTTCTTCGGCGAGCAGCTGTCGCGCCTGTGGATGCCGCCGGTCTGAATCGCGACACGCTGCGGATCGGCCTGACCGGCGGCATCGGCAGCGGCAAGAGCACGGTCGCGACGCTGCTCGCCACGCACGGCGCGGTCGTCGTCGACACCGACCTGATCGCGCGCCAGCTCACCCTGCCCGGCGGCGCGGCGATTCGCGCGATCGCCGAAGCATTCGGCGCCGACCTGATCGCCGCCGACGGCGCGCTCGATCGCGCGCGCATGCGCGAAATCGTGTTTGCCGATCCACTGAAGAAACGCCAGCTCGAAGCCATCCTGCACCCGCTGATCGGTACCGAGACAGATCGACAGGCAGGCAGCGCGAAGGCGCCGGCCACCGTCTTCGACGTGCCGTTGCTGGTCGAGTCCGGCGACCGCTGGCGTGCGAAGGTCGACAAGGTGCTGGTGGTCGATTGCCGCGAAGCGACCCAGATCGAGCGCGTCGTCGCCCGTTCCGGCTGGACCGCCGAAGCGGCGCAGGCGGTGGTCACCCAGCAAGCCTCACGCGCACAGCGCCGCGCCTGCGCCGACGCGGTGATCTACAACGACAGCATCACACCCGAACAGCTCGCGGCGCAGGTGCGAACGCTCTGGCAGCACTGGACCCGAGCGCCGCGCTGAGGCACCCGCGGCGAAGGCGCATCCCTGTGGAACAATCGCGCCTCGACAGGCCCGCCTCGCTTGTTCAGGACTCCCCACAGTGATCCTCTACGAATACCCGTTCAACGAGAGCATCCGCACGATGCTGCGCCTCGAGCACCTGTTCGACCGGCTCGGCACACTGATCGCGCGCGATGCGGCGGTCGACCACCACTACGCGCTCGCGACGCTGTTCGAGATCCTCGACGTGTCGTCGCGCGCCGATCTGAAGTCCGACCTGCTGAAAGAGCTCGACAAGCACAAGCAGCAGTTCAACAGCTACCGCGGCAACCCGTCGATCTCCGAGGCGGCGCTCGACGAGGTCACGGCCCGGATCGACCACGCCTTCAACGGCCTGAACGAGGTTCAGGGCAAGGCCGGCGCGGTGCTGAACAGCAACGAGTGGCTGATGAGCATCCGCAGCCGCATCAGCATCCCCGGCGGGACCTGCGAGTTCGACCTGCCGGCCTACTACGCGTGGCAGAAGTTCGAACCGCAGCGCCGGCGCGCCGACCTGATGCAGTGGATCGCCTCGCTGATGCCGCTGGCCGAGGCGCTGCAGGTGCTGCTCGGGCTGCTGCGCGATTCGGGCGTGCCGCAAAAGGTCGTCGCGCCCGCCGGCCAGTACCAGCAGAGCCTGCCGCAGGGCCGCGTCTACCAGCTGATGCGGGTGCGGCTCGACGTGCCCGAAGACATCGTGCCCGAGATCAGCGGCCACCGGCTGATGGTCTCGGTGCGGCTGATGCGGCAAGACGCCGACGGCCGCCTCAAACCCAGCCAGCAGGACGCCAACTTCGAGTTGACGCTCTGTTCATGAGCGCGGGTGTGAAGGGGGCGCGGGTGATCCGCTGCCCGGGCTGTGGCGGGCCGAGCGTGTACTCGGCCGACAACGCGTTCCGCCCGTTCTGCAGCGCCCGCTGCAAGAACAACGACCTCGGTGCCTGGGCCAGCGAAGGTTATGCGGTGCCGGCCGATCCCGACCCTGACCTGCCCAAGCCCGACGTCGACGGCGGCGATCCGCTGCGCCACTGAGCCGGCGAATTCAGCGACGAATTCAGCGTTCCAGCCAATGGTCGGTGAAGCCGGCCAGATCGTCGTGCACAGTCTTCGCCCACTTCAGATCGGGCCCGACATTCGGGCTGCCGTTCGGTGCACGCAGCACCAGCGCGGTGTGCACATGCGCCGGCAGCCCGCGCATGTAAAGGATGTAGTCGTCGACGAACGCGATCGGGTTCAGCAGCTCGATCGCGTCGGCCTTCGGGCTGCGTTCGCCTTCGTGGTTGCCGGTCGCGATCACGCGCTCGATCGGAAAACCGAGGTTGCGCAGATTGCGCAGCCGCGCGGCCTCGAATTCGAGGTCGAGCGCCGAGACGCAAACCAAGTCGAAGCCGGCGTCGTGCAATCGATGACAGGCATCGAGCGCACCCGCGATCGGCGGCAGCGTGGTCCAGAAATGCTCGTCGAACGCGGCGCGGAACAGCGGGCGGCGTTCGGGGGTGAGCCGCTCCACTTCCCAGCGGTCCATCGGCCAGTACGCGAGCGGGTCGCGGTCGACCGGCGCGTGGCCGAACGCACGCTCCCACGCCGAGGCATAGCCGAGCTGGAAGTCGAGCAGCACGCCGTCGCAGTCGAGGGCAATCAAAGGTCTGGAAGCCATGGGGCCGACTCTAGCGGGCGTCGATGACACGCGCTGTCACCTGCCGGACGACAATCGCGCAATGCAGCACAAGCCCTTCTCGCCCGCCTGCAAGCGCAACCAGGACGCGATCCTCGCGGTGCTGCGCGAGCAGTTCGCCGATCGCATCCACGTGCTCGAGATCGGCAGCGGCACCGGCCAGCATGCGGTGCACTTCGCGCGCGCGCTGCCGCAGTTGATCTGGCAGACCTCGGACGTGGCCGCGAACCTGCCCGGCATCCGCCAGTGGCTCGATGAAGCCCGGTGCCCGAACACGCCGGTGCCGCTGACCTTCGACGTCAACGCTGCGCCGCCTACAGGCCGCTTCGACGCGATCTTCAGCGCGAACACGCTGCACATCATGGGCTGGCCCGAGGTGCAGCGCCTGTTCACGCTGCTGCCGACGCTGATGACCCGCGACGCATTGCTGACCGTCTACGGCCCGTTCAACTACAACGGCGCGTTCACCAGCCCGAGCAACGCCGCCTTCGACGCGTCGCTGCGCGCCGATCAGCCGCAGCGCGGCATCCGCGATTTCGAAGCGGTCGACGCGCTGGCGCAATCCGCCGGCTTCGCGCTCGTCGAAGACCGCGCGATGCCGGCCCACAACCGCTGCGTCACGTGGCGTCGGTCTTCTTGACGGCGGCAGTCTTGCCGGCCTTCGCCGTCTCGCCGCGAAACACCAGCGCCGCCTCGAACGAGGCACGCACGAACTTCAGCGCCGCGGCGAACTCCTCGTCGTTCAGCTGCCGCGCCGCATCGCTCGCGCGGTAGAGGTTCGCGAACTCACGCTCGCGGCCGGCCTGCACCGCGAGCTTGCCGATGCCCAAACCTTCGAGGGTCGCCCACAACTTCGGGTTGTAGGTGCGCGTCAGCTTCATCGCGACCGGGATCGGATCGTTGCGCCCGAGCACACCGGCCAGGCGCAGGATGATTTCGAACGGCAGGCCGACCTTGCCGCCCTCCACCGCTTCGAGCAGCGAGGTGTCTTTGAGGTTGATCGCGCGGCCGAGGTCGCCCAGGGTCAGCCCGGCGCTCTCGCGCAGGTCACGAAACAGCCCACCGGCCTTCTCGACCGCAGCGCGTTGCGACGGTTTGGTCAGCCGGGATGCTGCGACGCGGAACGACAGGTCGGCGGCGGTGTTCGCAATGCCGAGCACGAAGTCGGTCCATGAGCGCAGGTCGCGCGCCAACGTCATCAGGCTCTTGTCGTTCTTCGGGGCAACGATCACCGCATCGCTGACAGGCGCAGCCTTCGTGCGCGTCGAGACGGCCTTCTTCGCGGCCGGGCGCTTGGCGGTGACCATCTCAGCGCGCCCCCGCCGTGGTCGCCTTCGCGCCGCGCTTGCGCGCGACCGGCGCGGCACGGCGGCGCGTCATCGTCGGTTTGGCCGCAGGCTTCGCGGGGCGTTTCGGCGCCGCCGCTGTCGGCGTCGGTACCGGCGCCAAGGCGGCCGCCTTCGCGCGGCGCGCCTTCTTCGCAACGACGACCGGTTCTGGCTGCGCGACCACAGCGGCGACCTGCGCCGCCTCCACGGGGTCACGCGCCTCGATCAGCGCGCGCAGGGTGTGGTGCTCCTCGACGATGTAGTCCGCCAGATCGGTCACGTCGGGCACCGCGCGACGACAGGCCGTGAGGCCGACTTCGAGCGAGCCGTTGTAACTCTGCACCGTGATGTTCAGCGCGATGCCGTGACCGGGGATCGAGACCGGGAAGAAGCCCGCGAGCCTGGCCCCGGCGAAATACAGCGGGAACTGCGGCCCCGGCACATTCGAGATCGCGACGTTCGCGACCGGCGGCAACTGGTTGGCCAAGCGCGAGCGGCCGTACAGCGAGACCAGCCCGGTCATGATCCACGGCACGCCGAGCGACGGAAAGTCCGTCGGCATCGCGCCCTTCACGCTGAGTTGCAGCTTCTTGCCGACGTTGGCCGAGGCGTTGATCGCCATCAGCCGCTCGATGGGATCGGCGATGTGCGTCGCCAGGCTCACCAGCATCATCGACACTTGGTTGTTCGGGTCGGTGTTGCCAGCCTCGCGCAGCGAGACCGGCACGCCGGCGATCAGCGGCTTGGTCGGCGTGCAGTCGTGGTCGGCGAGGTAGCGCTTCAAGGCGCCGGCGCAGATCGCCAGCACGATGTCGTTCAGGCTCGCGCCGCTGCGCTTGGCCATCGCCTTGACATCGCCGAGCGAGATCGAGCGGGCGGCGAACGCGCGCTGGTTCGTGATCGCGACGTTCAGTGGCGTCTTCGGGCCGAGCTGAAAGCCTTCGGGCAGGCTCAGGTGGCGCTTGCCGTCGACCTCCGAGACCGGGTAGACGACCGCGCGCAGCGCCCGGCCCATCGCCGGCAGCGACTTGAACAGCTTCACGTACTGGGTCACCGCGTTGCTCACCGCGGCGCCGGCCAGTTCGGCCACGCCCAGCTGATAACGGTTCGTGCGCGGCCGCTGGCGCGGCGGCTTGGTCGGCGGCGGCGTGGCCGAGCCGCTGAGCAAGGCCTTCGCGATCGCGACACCGGCCTGGCCGTCGATCGCCGCATGGTGCATCTTGTTGTAGATCGCGACCTGGCCGGTGTTCAGACCCTCGATCACGTAGATCTCCCACAGCGGGCGGCTGCGGTCGAGCAGGCTGGAGTGCAGACGCGCGACGTACTTTTCGAGCTGCTCGAGCGTGCCCGGCCGCGGCAGGATCACATGACGCACGTGGTAGTCGAGGTCGACGTCTTCATCGTCGACCCAGACCGGGTTCGCCAGGTCGAACGGCATCAGCGCGAGCTTGCGTTGAAACACCTTTGCCAAGTGCATGCGCGTGGCCATCCAGCGCTTCACGTCTTCGTAGTAGTCGCCGGCGTAGCCTTCGGGCAGGTCGGCGATCTGCAGGCTGCCGACGTGCATCGGCATCTCGGGGGTTTCGAGGTGCAGGAACGAGGCGTCCATGCCGCTGAGGTGGATCATCGTTGTTCTCCCCTTGGGATGTTCGTGAGGCGAATCAGGCAGCGGCCCGTTTCCTGGCCTCTTCTTCGACCAGGTCCTTCTTGAGCAGCTTGCCGACCGGCGACTTCGGCAACTCGGCGCGCAGCTCCATGGCCTGCA
This sequence comes from Pseudomonadota bacterium, assembly GCA_040389925.1. Classification (GTDB taxonomy): domain Bacteria; phylum Pseudomonadota; class Gammaproteobacteria; order Burkholderiales; family Burkholderiaceae_C; genus LMDS01. The sequence continues at coordinate 9,289 of JAZJZJ010000343.1, read as the reverse complement.
CCATCTCGTGCTTGCCGATGCGGTCCTTCAAGAACGCCTTCAGCGCGTCGAGCGTGAACACCGGCGCGTCCTTCTTCAGCTTGATGAAGGCCTTCGGCGCCTGGCCGCGGTACGCATCGGGAATCCCGATCACGCAGACCTCTTCAACCGCCGGGTGCTCGTAGATCGCCTCCTCGATCACGCGCGGGTAGACGTTGAAGCCGCCGCACAGCAGCATGTCTTTCGTGCGGTCGACGATGAAGACGAAGCCGTCGGCGTCCATCCGCGCGACGTCGCCGCTGCGGAAGAAGCCGTCTTTCGTCATCGACGCGGCGGTGGCTGCCTCGTTCTTCCAGTAGCCCTTCATCACGTTCGAGCCGCGGATGCAGAGCTCGCCGGGCTCACCCAGTGGCGCGTCCTGCGCCGGGTCGGTGAGGCTCTCGAACTTCAGTTCGATGCCCGGCAGCGGCATGCCGCACGAACCGGCCTTGCGCATGCCGTGCACCGGCGTGAAGGTGCCGGTCGGCGAGGTTTCGGTCATGCCCCAGCCTTCGTTGAGCTTGCAGCCGGTCAGCTCGGCGAAGCGGTTCGCCACCTCGACCGGCAACGGCGCGCCGCCCGAGCCGCAGAACTGCAGCGACTTCAACTCGCCAGCGATCACGCGCGGGTGTGCCGACATCGCCATGTACATCGTCGGCACGCCGGCGAACAGGCTGATCTTCTTGTCGATCAGGTCCTTGATCACCGCGTCGACGTCGAAGCGCGCGTGCAGCACCATCAGCGCGCCCAGGCGCACGCCGTACAGCAGGTTCACGGTCAGCGCGTAGATGTGGAACAGCGGCAGCACGACGAGCACGCGCTCGACGCCTTCGGTGAGCACGCGGGGGTTGCCCTGCGAGGTGGCGAAGTACTGCGCGCAGGCCGCGCTCAGGTTCGCGTGCGTCAGCATCGCGCCCTTCGGCAGGCCGGTGGTGCCGCCGGTGTATTGCAACGCGACCACGGCCTGGCGCAGGTCGCCGAGCGCATGCGCCTGCCAGGCGCCGTCGTTCGCGAGCAGTTGCTCGAAGCCCATGTGCTTGGCGTCGACTGCGACCTTTGCCAGTTGCCCCGCGGCCTGCAAGTGCGCTCGCACCGCGGCCGGGTTCGCGGCGTAGTCGGCGAGGTTGCCGACGATCAGCTTCTTGAGCCGCGACGACGCCACCAGCCGCCCCATCTGCGGATACAACACCGCGAGGTCGAGCGTGACGAGGAAGTCGGTTTCGCTGTCGTCGATCTTGTGCGCGAGCACGCGCTCGGCGTCGAGCGGCGAGTAGTTGACGATCGTGGCGCCGGCCTTCAGCGCGCCGAAGAAGGCGATCGGATAGTGCGGCGTGTTCGGCAGGTACAGGCCGACGTGCCCCCCGGGGCCGACACCGAGCAACTGGAAGCCCTTGGCCGCGTGGTTCACCAGATCGCCGAACTCCGAATAGCTGAGCGTGCGGCCCATGAACTCGATCGCCGGGTTGTCGGGCCAGCGCTTGACGGCGTCGTCGAGCAGTTGCTGCACCGGCATCAGCGGCAGTTCGGCGTCCCAGCGCACGCCGTCGGGGTAGTTCTTGATCCAGGGATGATCGGCCAAAGTTGTCTCCTCAAAGGTAGTGCGCGCTGACGCGCCGCCGCAGGTTCGTCTTGCGTTGACTATCGCGTGGGTCGGGGCGGCGTCAGTTGGGGGTTTGCCCGGTACCGGCCTCGATGCGCGCCCACGCCACATCGGCGACCGCGCGGGCCTTGCGGCCGGCGTTCAGCGCGTAGGCGCTGGCGGCCGAACCGTCGAGCGCGCGCTTCAGAATGCCCTGCGAGATCGCCGCGCCGCGAAACAGGTTGTAGGCGATGTAGAACTCCCACTCGATCGCCGACGGCGGCGCCGCGCCGGTGCGCTCGCACGTCCGTTCGCAATAGCGTGCGAGGTAGGCCCCGGCGCTCGGAATGCCGAGCGCGGGCAGATCGAGCCCGACCAGCCCGCGCATCTCGCCGGCCGGCATGATCCAGGCCATCGCGTGGTACGCGAAATCGGCCATCGGGTGGCCGAGGGTCGACAGCTCCCAATCCAGCACCGCCACCACGCGCGGTTCGGTCGCGTGGAACACGAGGTTGTCGAGCCGGTAGTCGCCGTGCACCAGCGTGGCCGCGTCGCTCGCGGGGATGTGCGCGGGCAGCCATTCAATCAGCCGCTCCATCGCCTCGATGCGCTCGGTCTCGGACGCGCGGTACTGCGCGGTCCAGCGCCCGATCTGGCGCGCGAAAAAGTTGCCGGGCCTGCCGTAGTCGGCCAGGCCGGCGGCGGCGTAGTCGACCGTGTGCAGCGCGGCGATTCCCGCGTTCATGCTGTCGAAGACCGCCGCGCGCTCGACCGGCGTCATGCCCGGCAACGCCGGATCCCACAGAATGCGGCCGGGCACATGCTGCATCACGTAGAACGCGGTGCCGATCACCGATTCGTCTTCGCACAGGCAGGACGTTTCGGGCACCGGCACCCCGGAGCCGTGCAGCGAGCGCATCACGCGGTACTCGCGGTCGATCGCATGGGCCGACGGCAGCAGCTTGCCCGGCGGCTTGCGGCGCAGCACGTAGCTCGCGTGTTCGGATCCGGGCGTGATCAGCAAGAAGGTCGGGTTCGATTGCCCGCCCTTGAACTGCTCGACCCTCAACTGCCCGGCAAACCCCGGCAGCTGTGCGCGCAGGTATCGGGCGAGTGCCGCCTCGTCGAAGCGATGCCGCTCCTGCACGGCGGTGGTGCCGGTGAACTGGGCGCTGTCCATCTGTCTTGTCTCCTGGCCCGGCCTGCGGGCCGGTGTCGGCACGGTTCTACACGATCAGCGGACACCATGAAGTCACCTGGATGACGCGGCCACGGTCAGAATCCGGTCGATGAACTCGCACCGTCGCCGCCTTCTGATCGGCAGCGCCGCAGGCGCCTTGTTGCCCGCCGCCGCTGCCCAAACCGCCTCCTCCGGAGACCGCATGAACGCAATCGCGCTCGAAGAACGCTCGCTCGCCGACCTGCAGGCCGACTTGGCCGCCGGCCGCGTCACGTCGCAGCGGCTCGTCTCCGAGTACGCCGAGCGCATCCAGCGCATCGACCGGCGCGGGCCGACGCTCTCGAGCGTGATCGAGCTGAACCCGGACGCGCCAGCCATCGCCGAAGCGCTCGATGCCGAGCGCCTCGCGAAAGGCCCGCGTGGCCCGCTGCACGGCATCCCGATTCTGATCAAGGACAACATCGCCACCCGCGACCGCATGCAGACCACCGCCGGTTCGCTCGCACTCGAAGGCAGCGAACCAAAGGCCGACGCGTTCGTGGTGCAACGGCTGCGTGCGGCCGGTGCGGTGATCCTGGGCAAGACGAATCTGAGCGAGTGGGCCAACATCCGCAGCAGCCAGAGCAGCAGCGGCTGGAGCGCGCGCGGCGGCCTCACGCGCAACCCGTACGCGCTCGATCGCAGCACCTCGGGCTCGAGTTCGGGCTCGGGCGCCGCGGTGGCCGCGAGCCTGTGTGCGGCAGCCGTCGGCACCGAGACCGACGGGTCCATCCTGAGCCCATCGTCCTGCTGCGGCATCGTCGGGCTGAAACCGACGATCGGCCTGATCAGCCGCAGCGGCATCGTGCCGATCGCGCACAGCCAGGACACCGCCGGCCCGATGGCGCGCAGCGTACGCGACTGCGCGCTGCTGCTGTCCGCAATGACCGGCCGCGACCCGGCCGATGCGGCGATGCGCAATGCGCCAGCGTCGCTCGTGCCGGTCGACTACGCGGCCGCGCTTGACGCCAACGCGCTGAAAGGCGCACGGCTCGGCGTGGCACGCCAGTTCTTCGGCTTCCACGAGCCGACCGATCGCGTCTTCGCGGGCGTGCTCACCGCGCTGGAGAATGCCGGCGCAGTGCTGATCGACCCGGTCACCTTGCCGGCGATCGAGTCGATCGGCGATGCTGAACTCACCGTGCTGCTTTACGAACTGAAGGCCGATCTCAACGCCTGGTTCGCCGCGCTCGGCCCGGGCGCGAAGGTCAGGACGCTGGCCGACGTGATCGCATTCAACGAACGCCACGCCGCGACCGAGCTGAAGTGGTTCGGCCAGGACCTGTTCGTCAAGGCGCAGGCCAAGGGCCCGCTCACCGACGACGAATACCTGAAGGCCCGCGCGCTGTGCCTGAAGGTCGCACGCGACGACGGCATCGACGCAGTGATGAAAACGCACCGCCTCGACGCGCTGATCGCGCCGACCGGCGGCCCGGCATGGCGCAGCGACCTCGTGGTCGGCGATCACTTCGTCGGCGGCGGCAGCACGATGCCGCCGGCCGTCGCCGGCACGCCAAGCCTCACGGTGCCGGCCGGCTTCGTCCACGGGCTGCCGGTGGGCCTGAGCTTCTTCGCCGGCGCGTGGAGCGAGGCGCGGCTGCTGGCGCTGGCCTACGCGTTCGAGCAGACGACGCAGGCGCGCCGCCCGCCGCGCTATCTGGCGACCATCGACACCAGCGCCTGAGCCGCGCGCCATCGGCACAGACGCAACTACAGATAGGCAGCCAACTCCTGCTTCGCGATCGCGTTGCGGTGCACTTCATCCGGCCCGTCGGCCACGCGCAGGTGGCGCTCGTAGGCGTAGAACCAAGTCAGCAGCGTGTCCTGGCTCAGGCCCATCGCGCCGAACGCCTGCATCGCCCAGTCGACGACCTTGACGCAGTTGTTCGGTGTCAGCACCTTGATCATCGCGATCTCTTTCGCGGCCACCTTGTTGCCGACCGTGTCCATGCGGTACGCGGCGTTCAGCACCATCCAGCGCGACTGCTCGATCAGCATGCGCGACTCGGCAATCCGCTCGCGCCACACGCCCTGATCGGCGAGCAGCTTGTGGAACGCGGTGCGCGAAACCAGCCGCTGGCACATCAGCTCGAGCGAGGCCTCGGCCATGCCGATCGCGCGCATGCAGTGGTGGATGCGCCCCGGCCCGAGCCGGCCTTGCGCGATCTCGAAGCCGCGGCCTTCGCCGAGCAGCATGTTCGAGACCGGCACGCGCACGTTCTCGAACACGATCTCGGGGTGGCCGAACGGCGGGTCGTAGACGCCGAGCAGCGCCATGTCGCGCACGATCGTGATGCCGGGCGTGTTCTTCGGCACCAGAATCATCGATTGCTGCCTGTGGCGATCGGCGTTGTCGGGATCGGTCTTGCCCATCAGGATGAAGATCTCGCAGCGCTCGTTCATCGCGCCGGTGATGTACCACTTGCGGCCGTTGATCACGTACTCGTCGCCGTCGCGGCGGATGCTGCAGGCGATGTTGGTCGCATCACTCGATGCCACGTCGGGCTCGGTCATCGCGAACGCAGAGCGGATCTCGCCGGCCAGCAGCGGCTTCAGCCAGCGCTCTTTCTGCTCGGCCGTGCCATAGCGCGCCAGCACTTCCATGTTGCCGGTGTCAGGCGCCGAGCAGTTGAAGACCTCGGAACACCAGTAGCGCCGGCCCATGATCTCGGCCAGCGGTGCGTACTCGAGGTTGGTCAGGCCGCCGGCGTGGTCGTCGCCCGGATGCGGCGGCAGGAACAGGTTCCACAACCCCTGCTCGCGCGCCTTCGCCTTCAGCCCGGCCATCATCGGCAACTCGGCATACGCGCGGCCGGCCTTCGCGTTGGCGGCGAGTTCGGCGTCGTGGCGCGCATCGTTCGGGTAGATGTGCTCGTCCATGAACTTCAACATCCGCGTGCGCAGTTCGATGACCTTGGGAGAGAACTCGAATTCCATGCCGATCCTTCGTTGTCGTGTGAGCGTGGCACGAAGATACGCAAGCACTGCGACCCGCGGTGTCTTTCAGGCGACAAGCCGGCTCACGCTTTGCAGGTTCAATCGCATTCCATGATCCAGAGCAACTACGCGGACCTCGGCGACGTGCGGCTGCACTACCTTGCGTCGGGCCACGGCGCGCCGATCGTGTTCATCCACGGATTCCCGGAGTTCAGCGGTGCGTGGGCGCCGCAGCTGCGCGAGTTCGGTCGCGACCACCGTGCGCTCGCACCCGATCTGCGCGGCTACAACCTGTCGAGCAAGCCCGACGGCGTGGCGAACTACGCGATGCCGAAGCTGGTGGAAGACCTGCGCCGCTTCGTCATGCAGGTGGCGGGCGGGCCGTGCGTGGTCGTCGCGCACGACTGGGGCGGCGTGTGCGCGTGGCATTTCGCGGCCGAGCATCCCGAGCTCGTCAACAGGCTCGTGATCATCAACTCGCCGCATCCCGGCATGCTGTACCGCGAGTTGAAGCAAAGCGCTGCGCAGCGCGAGGCGATGCGCTACACGCTGCTGTTTCGCACGCCGCGCGCGGAGCATCTGCTCAGCGAGAACGACTTCGCGCGCCTCGCGGTGCTGTTCGGCTCGTGGGAGATCGGCGGCGAGAAGCTCGACCCCGCGCTCGTCGCCGACTACAAGCGCGCGTGGTCGCAGCCCGGCGCGCTGACGACGATGCTGAACTGGTACCGCGCCAGCGATCTGCACCCGCCCGGGCCGGGCGACCCGGGCGTCGACGCGATGACTGCGACGCCGGAGAAGTGGCGCGTGAATGTGCCCACACGGGTGATCTGGGGTGAGCAGGACGGCGCACTGCTGCCCGGCCTGCTCGACGGGCTCGACACCTTCGTGCCCACGCTCGACATCTGCCGCATCGCGGCCGGCACGCATTGGGTCACGCACGAGTTCCCGGACCGGGTCAACGCGCTGATCCGCGAGTTCATCGCCGAGGGCCGATAGACTGCCCGTCGATGACGATTGCCAAAGCGGATTTCATCGAAGGGCTGGCCAAGGGCCTCGCGGTGCTCGAAAGCTTCGACACCGAGCGCCAGCGCCTGAACGCCAGTCTCGCCGCGAGCCGCGCCGGCCTGAGCCGCGCGGCAGCGCGGCGGCAATTGCTGACCCTCACGCAGCTCGGCTACCTGGAAACCGACGGCAGCCACTACTGGCTCTCGGCGCGCGTGCTGCGCTTCTCGGGCAGCTACCTCGCATCGGCGCGTTTGCCGCGGCTGCTGCAGCCGACGCTGAACCGGCTCGCGGCGCAAACCGGCGAATGGTTCTCGGCCGTCGTGCTCGACGAGCGCGAGGTCGTGATCGTCGCGCGCAGCGGCTTCTTCGAGGCCGCCACCGCGACCGAGCCGCGACCGCTGCTGCGCGCCTACGGCCTGCATCTGGGCGCACGCCTGCCCGCCCATGCCACCTCGACCGGCCGGGTGCTGCTCGCGGCGCTCGAACCCGACGCGCTCGATCGGTGGATCGCCGCGCAACCGCTGCTGCGCCTGACCGCGCGCACGACGACCGATGCCAACGCGTTCCGCGCGCTGCTCGCCACGGTGCGCGATGACGACTTCTGCCTCGCCAGCGAGGAACACGAAACCGGCGTCGTCGCACTCGCGGTACCGCTGCGCAACATGGCGGGGCAGACGATCGCGGCGCTGAACGTCGTCAGCGCGCCGGCACGGCTGCAGCGCGCGGCGGCGCGGCGTGCGCTGCTGGCCTTGCTCTCGGATGCGGCTTCGGAGTTGCGCGGATCGCTGTGAAGAGAATTGTGCGTTTATCGCACATTGATGTCGACAATCGCACGATCATCGCTGTCTCGGCCGGCCGCTGCGCGCACGCGGCGCAGACTGTTGTGCAGATCGAGAACAGCGCGAGGAGGCCGCGATGAGCACCCAACGAACCCAGGTCGCGATCATCGGTGCCGGCCCGGCCGGCCTGCTGCTCGGGCAACTGCTGCATCGTGCCGGCATCGACAACGTGATCGTCGAGCGCCAAAGCGGCGAGTACGTGCTCGGCCGCATCCGCGCCGGCGTGCTCGAGCAAACCACCTGCGACCTGCTCGACGCGGCCGGCGTCGGCACGCGGATGCATGCCGAAGGGCTGGTGCACGGCGGCATCGAACTCGCGTTCGGCGGCGCGCGGCATCGCATCGACATGCACGCGCTGACCGGCGGCAAGCACGTCACGGTCTACGGCCAGACCGAGGTCACGCGCGATCTGATGGAAGCGCGCCGCGCCGAAGGCCTCACAACCGTCTACCAGGCCAGCGACGTGACGCTGCACGACTTCGACGGCGCGAGCCCGCGCGTCACTTGGGCGCACGATGGCACGACGCACACGCTGCTGTGCGACTTCATCGCCGGCTGCGACGGCTACCACGGCGTGAGCCGCGCGAGCGTGCCCGACGGCGCGCTGCGCAGCTTCGAGAAGGTCTACCCGTTCGGCTGGCTTGGCATCCTCGCCGACACGCCGCCGGTGTCGCACGAGCTGATCTACTCGAACCACGCGCGCGGGTTCGCGCTGTGCTCGATGCGCTCACCGACGCGCACGCGCTACTACGTGCAGTGCCCGCTCGACGACAAGGTCGAGCAGTGGAGCGACGCCGCGTTCTGGGACGAGTTGCGCGCCCGCCTCGACCCGGCCGCCGCGGAGGCGCTGGTGACCGGCCCGTCGATCGAGAAGAGCATCGCGCCGCTGCGCAGCTTCGTCGCCGAGCCGATGCGCTTCGGCCGGCTGTTTCTGGCCGGCGACGCGGCCCACATCGTGCCGCCGACCGGCGCGAAGGGGTTGAACCTCGCGGCGTCGGATGTGCGCTACCTGTCGCGCGCGCTGATTGAACACTACGCCGACAAGAGCGATGCCAGCATCGACCACTACTCCGACGCCTGCCTGCAGCGCGTCTGGAAGGCAGTGCGCTTCTCGTGGTGGTTCACCTCGCTGATGCACAAGTTTCCCGACACCGGCGCGTTCGGGCAGAAGCTGCAGCAGGCCGAGCTCGACTACCTGGTGCACTCGCAAGCGGCATCGACGGCGCTGGCCGAGAACTACGTCGGGCTGCCGTTCGCGTGGTCGGATTCGGCAGCGAGCTCTTGAAAGATCGGGGCGTCGCCCTATAATTCCGCCTGCTAGCACTCATCGATATTGAGTGCTAACGACAAACCAGCGGCCTCGGCCCGGCGTTCGTCGCAAGTGATTGAGTGCACACTTCGCCTCGATCTCAAGCAGGTCAACAACCTTTCCAGGAGATGCTATGAAACTTCGTCCGTTGCACGATCGCGTGATCGTCAAGCGCCTTGAGCAAGAAACCAAGACCGCTTCCGGCCTGATCATCCCCGACAACGCCGCCGAAAAGCCCGATCAGGGCGAAGTGCTGGCCGTCGGCCCGGGCAAGCGCAACGACAAGGGCGATTTCGTCGTCCTGAACATCAAGGTCGGTGACCGCGTCCTGTTCGGCAAGTACAGCGGCCAGACCGTCAAGGTCGATGGCGAAGAACTGCTGG
>JAZJZJ010000342.1:0-25183 GCA_040389925.1 Pseudomonadota bacterium | reverse complement strand
AGCGTGCCGCGCTTGCGGCGGCGGCGCTTCTCGGTCGCGCAGGTCTGGTCGTAGATGATGATCGTGCAGCCCTCGATCTCGCGCATCTGCTTCTGGATCGCGTCGAGGTCGTCGCGGTGGTGCACAGTCACGCCCTTCGCGAGGCGCGCGGCGATCTCGGCCTCTTCGTACTTCTCGGGTTCGTCGGTGACGACGACGATCTTCACGGCGCCTTCGGCGTCGAGTTCGCGCGTCATCTCGGGCACCTTCAAGGTGCCGTCGACCGGCTGGCCGCCGGTCATCGCGACCGCGTCGTTGAACAGAATCTTGTAGGTGATGTTGACCTTGGCCGCGATGCTCTGGCGCACCGCGAGCAGGCCCGAGTGATAGTAGGTGCCGTCGCCGAGGTTCGAGAAGATGTGCTTGTCGGTCGTGAACGCGGCCTGGCCGACCCACGAGACGCCTTCGCCGCCCATCTGGCTGAAGGTGGTGGTGCTTCTGTCCATCCACACCGTCATGTAGTGGCAGCCGATGCCGGCGACCGCGCGCGAGCCTTCGGGCACGCGCGTGCTGGTGTTGTGCGGGCAGCCGCTGCAGAAGAACGGCGTGCGGTCGCTGGTGTCGATCGCCTGCACGACCATCGAGCGCTCTTTCGCCTCGATCAGCGCAATGCGTGCGTCCATGCGTGCGGCGGTGTCGGCGTCGACGCCGAGCTTCTTCAGGCGCTTCGCGATCGCCTTGCCGATGATCGCGGGTGTGAGGTCGGCCTGCGCGCGCAGCAGCCAGTTCTTGGCCGGATTCGGCTGGCTCCATTCGCCGCCGGAATCATCGCCATCGGCTTCGTCGAACTTGCCGAGCACGTTCGGCCGCACGTCGGCGCGCCAGTTGTAGAGCTCTTCCTTGAGCTGGTATTCGATGACCTGGCGCTTCTCTTCGACAACCAGAATCTCTTGCAGGCCTTGCGCGAAATCGCGCGTGATTGTCGCTTCGAGCGGCCACACGACATTGACCTTGTGCAGCCGGATGCCGAGCTTGCGGCATTCGTCGTCGTCGAGGCCGAGGTCGTGCAGCGCCTGGCGCGTGTCGTTGTACGCCTTGCCGCTGGCGATGATGCCGAAGCGGTCGTGCGCGGTCGCGATCACGTTGTAGTTGAGCTTGTTCGCGCGCACATAGGCGAGGGCCGCATACCACTTGTGGTCCATCAGCCGCGCTTCCTGCTCCAGCGGCGCATCGGGCCAGCGAATGTGCAACCCGCCTTCGGGCATCTGGAAGTCGGTCGGGATCACGATGTCGACGCGGTCCGGGTCGACGAACACGCTGGCGGTCGACTCGACGATCTCCTGGATCGTCTTCATGCCCGACCACACGCCCGCGAACCGGCTCATCGCGAACGCGTGCAGGCCCATGTCGAGGATGTCTTGCACGCTGCTCGGGAAGAACACCGGCAGCCCGCAGGCCTTGAAAATGTGGTCGCTCTGGTGCGCGGCGGTGCTGCTCTTCGCGATGTGGTCGTCACCGGCCAGCGCGATCACGCCGCCGTGCTTGCTGGTGCCGGCCATGTTCGCGTGCTTGAACACGTCGGAGCAGCGATCGACGCCCGGGCCCTTGCCGTACCAGATGCCGAACACGCCGTCGAACTTGTTCGCTTGCGGGTAGAGATCGAGCTGCTGCGAACCCCACACGGCGGTCGCCGCGAGTTCCTCGTTGACGCCCGGCACGAACTGGATGTTCTGTGCCGCGAGGTGCTTCTTCGCAGCCCACAACGCCTGGTCGTAGCCGCCCAACGGCGAGCCGCGGTAGCCGCTGACGAAGCCGGCGGTGTTCAGGCCGGCGAACGCATCGCGCTTCTTCTGCAACATCGGCAGGCGCACGAGCGCCTGCACACCGCTCATCAGGGCCCGGCCGTTCTCGAGCGCGTATTTGTCGTCGAGCGAAACGGTTTCGATCGCCTTGCGGATCGACTCGGGTAGCGGTGCATTCATCGTTCAACACTCCTGGATTCAGCGGGGGTCTTCGAGGCGCGCGAGCGCCACTTGTGGCGGCGAAGCGCAATGCAGAGTTTAGGGATTCGGGCGCGTGATGTCTTTTCTATCTTTGTTCGGATCGCAGGGGTTCAAGCAATAATCTTGCTGCAAATTGGCAAACGGAGGGTGAATGGCGCTCAAAAAGTCGACATCGGGTAAATCCTCCCCACCTGCGACCGAGGTTGCGGAGAGCCACGGCAACGACCTCGACCGCTACGACCTGCTGATCCTGCACGAGTTGCAGCAGGACGCGCGGCTGTCGAACACCGAGCTCGCTGCGCGCATCGGCATCTCGGCCGCGCCGACCTGGCGGCGCGTCAAGTGGCTCGAAGAGCAGGGCTTCATCACCGGCTACCGGGCCGAGATCGATCGCCGCAAGATCGGCCTCGGCGTGCTCGCCTTCGTGCGCATCGACGCCGACCGCAACACCGCTGCCTCCACGCGCGAACTCGAAGAGAAGATCCGCCGCATTCCCGAGGTGATCGCGTGCCACTACATCTCGGGCTCGGGCACGTTCGAACTGCAGGTGATGGCGACCGACCTCGACGCGTTCTCGAAGTTCTCGCGCGACACGCTCTTGCATTTGCCGCACGTCAAGGATTTGCACACCAGCTTCTCGCTCGGCGAGGTCAAGGCCGGCGCGGCGCTGCCGCTGACGCACTTGCGGAGCCGCGCGCGGGCCTGATCGCGGGCTCCTCCACGCCCGCGTTCGCGACCAGAAACTCCAGCACCGCGCGCACCCGCGCCGGCAGCCGCCCGGCCTTGCCGAGGCAGACCGCGTGGATCGGCTCGACCTCGCCGGGGTTGAAGGCTTCGAGCAGCGGCACGAGCCGGCCGGCTTCGAGATCGGCCCGGATGTGGTACAGCGACAGGCGCCCGATGCCGACCCCTTCGAGCACCAGCCGGCGCAGCGTTTCGCCGTCGCCGGCGCGCACGTTGCCGAGCAGCGGCACCGCGATCAGCCGGCCGTCGACACGCAGCGGCCAGTCGGGCACCTGGCGCCGGTAGTTCGAGCCGAGGCGGTTGTGCGCTTCGAGCTCGGCCGGCGTCTTCGGCGTGCCGCAGCGCTGCAGGTAGTCGGGCGACGCGACGATCGCTTGGCCCGTCTCGCCGATGCGCCGCGCGATCAGGTCGGACGCCGGCAGCCGGCCCCAGCGGATCGCGATGTCGGTGCGCTCGTCCATCAGGTCGACGACGCGATCGGTCAGCACGATGTCGAGCGTGATCTCGGGGTGCAGCGCGAGCAGCCGCGGCACCAGCGGGATCAGCACGTGCTGGCCGAACGACACGCTGGCGTTGACGCTGACCCGGCCACGCGGTGCAGCGGCGGCCGACACGTGGCGCTCGGCCTCGTCCAGGTCGGCCAGCACGCGCGTGCTGCGCTCGTAGAACTCGCGGCCCTCGGGCGTGAGCTGCAGCTTGCGCGTCGAGCGGTGCAGCAACCGCGTCGCCAGGCGCGCTTCGAGGCGGGCGATCAGCTTGCTGATCGCCGACGGCGTCATGCACAGATGCCGCGCGGCGGCCGAGAAGCCGCCGCGCTCGACAACCTGCACGAAGGCGTCCATCTCCCCCGAGCGATTGATGTCGATGCGCGGCACGTCTGAGCCCTTATTCGTGAGTTCAGTTCACAGATGCAAGTCGAAGAGACATTCTAGTCATCAGGGCAGCTGCGCCCCACAGTACCAGGCATCATGCCCATCGCACTCTTTGCCCTCACCGCCGGCGCCTTCGGGATCGGCGTCACCGAGTTCGTCATCATGGGCCTGCTGCTGCAGGTCTCGACGGATCTTCACACCACCATCGCCGGCGCCGGCCTGCTGATTTCGGGCTACGCACTCGGCGTCGCGGTCGGCGCGCCGGTGCTGACGCTCGCCACCCGCAAGCTGCCACGCAAGACCGTGCTGCTCGCGCTGATGGCGATCTTCATCCTCGGCAACGCGGCCTGTGCGCTCGCGCCGAACTATGAGGCGCTGATGGCGGCGCGCGTGCTGACCTCGCTCGCGCACGGCACCTTCTTCGGCGTCGGCTCGGTCGTCGCGACCGGGCTCGTCGCGCCAAGCAAGCGCGCCTCGGCGATCGCGATCATGTTCACCGGCCTGACCGCCGCGACGCTGCTCGGCGTGCCCGCCGGCGCGTGGCTGGGTCTGCACCACGGCTGGCGCTCGACCTTCTGGGCCGTCACCGTGATCGGCGTGATCGCGTTCGCGGTGCTCGCCGCCTTCGTGCCGCGCGGCGCGCCCGAGCAGCCGACACCGCTGCGCGACGAACTCGCGGTGCTGCGCCGGCCGCAGGTGTGGCTGGGCCTGTTGATGACCGTGCTCGGCTTCGCCGGCCTGTTCGCGGTCTACACCTACATCCAGCCGCTGCTGACGCAGCTCACTGGCCTGTCGGAAGGCGCGGTCTCGCCGGTGCTGCTGCTGTTCGGTGGCGGTCTCGCGATCGGCAATCTGCTCGGCGGGAAGCTGGCCGACCGCGCGCCGATGAAGGCGGTGCTCGGCACCTTGCTCGCGATGGCGCTGGTGCTCGGCAGCATGCAGTTCGCGATCCACCTGCCGTTCACCGCGATCGTGTTCGTGCTGCTGCTCGGTATCGTTTCGTTCGCGACCGTCGCACCGCTGCAGATGCGTGTGCTCGACAGCGCGGCCGGCGCCGGCCAGAACCTCGCATCGAGCCTGAACATCGCCGCGTTCAACCTCGGCAACGCGCTCGGCGCGTGGGTCGGCGGGCTGGTGATCGACCACGGGCCGGGACTCGTGGCGCTCGGCTGGGTCGCGGCATTGTTGACGCTCGCGGGCCTGGGCATTGCGCTGTGGAGCCGCGCGCTTGAGCGGCGCGGCCGCTGCGGTGGCCCAGCGATCGTCGGCGCCTGATCGAATTCGACCGCAAGACCCGGAGTGCCAAGCGGGAGGCGGGTCCACAGAATCTCTTCATCGATGTTTCAATCGTTGAAAGGATTGCCGTGAACATGATCTCCCGCACAGAATCGATCGCCGCCGCAACCGTCGCCGACCCGCGCTGGGCCGCGGTCGCCACGCGCGACGCACAGGCCGACGGTACGTTCTTCTACTCCGTCAAGACCACCGGCGTGTACTGCCGGCCCTCGTGCGCGGCGCGACCGGCGCGGCCCGAGAACGTCGCGTTCCACGCGAGCGCAGCCGATGCGGAGCGCGCCGGCTTTCGGCCGTGCCTGCGCTGCCGGCCGAACCAGGCGTCGCTGGCCGAGCGCAATGCAGCGATCGTTGCCGATCTGTGCCGCTTCATCGAGGCGGCCGAGCAAGCGCCGACGCTCGACAAGCTCGCGGCGCGTGCGCAACTGAGCCCGCACCATTTGCATCGCCTGTTCAAGTCGGTCACCGGCGTCACGCCGAAGGCCTGGGCGGCGGCGCAGCGCGCGAAGCGCGTGCGGCAGGAACTGGCGCGCAGCGAGACCGTCACCGCCGCGATCTACGACGCCGGCTACAACTCCAACGGCCGGTTCTACGCCGAGTCGGATCGGCTGCTCGGCATGACGCCGACGCAGCTGCGCGCCGGCGGCGCCGACACCGACATCCGCTTCGCGATCGGCGCGTGTTCGCTGGGCGCGATCCTGGTCGCGCAAAGCGACCGCGGTGTCTGCGCGATCGCGCTCGGCGACGACGCCGATGCGCTCGCGCGCGAATTGCAGGATCGCTTTCCGAACGCCCGCCTGATCGGCGCCGACCCGGCGTTCGACGCGCTCGTCGCGCAGGTCGTCGGCTTCGTCGAGGCGCCGGCGCTCGGGCTCGACTTGCCGCTCGACCTGCGTGGCACCGCGTTCCAGCAGCGCGTCTGGCAGGCCTTGCGCGAGCTGCCCGCGGGCGCGACCGCGAGCTACGCCGACGTGGCCGCGCGCATCGGCGCGCCGAAGGCGGTGCGGGCGGTCGCGCAGGCCTGTGGCGCGAACCCGCTCGCGGTCGCGATCCCGTGCCACCGCGTCGTGCGCACCGACGGTGCGCTGTCGGGCTACCGCTGGGGCGTGGCACGCAAGCAGGCGCTGCTCGCGCGCGAGGCCGCAGCATGAACCGGCAGAGCGTGGACGCGCGCGTCGCCGCGGTCGACTGGCCGCAGGTCGCCGCCGCGCTCGACGAACACGGCAGCGCGACGATCACCGGCCTGCTTGCGGCGCACGAGTGCATCGCGCTCGCCGGGATGTACGCGAACGAGGACGGCTTTCGCAGCCGCGTCGTGATGGGCCGGCACGGCTTCGGGCGCGGCGAGTACAAGTACTTCAGCTATCCGCTGCCCGGCTTTGTCGCGCAACTGCGCGCGGCGCTGTATCCGAAGCTCGCGCCGATCGCGAACCGCTGGCACGCGGCGATGGGGCTCGATGCGCGGTTTCCGGACTGCCATGCGGCCTTCATCGAGCGCTGCCACGCCGATGGCCAGACCCGGCCGACACCGCTGCTGCTGCAATACGGCGAAGGCGACTACAACTGCCTGCACCAGGACCTGTACGGCGCGCACGTGTTCCCGCTGCAGGTCGTGGTGCTGCTCTCGGAGCCCGGCCGCGACTTCAGCGGCGGCGAGTTCGTGATGACCGAGCAGCGTCCGCGCATGCAGTCGCGCCCGCAGGTCGTGCCGCTGCGGCAGGGCGACGCGGCCGTGATCGCGGTGCATCACCGGCCGGTGCAGGGCACGCGCGGCGTCTACCGCGTGAACCTGCGGCACGGCGTGAGCCGGGTGCGCTCGGGGCAGCGGCACACGGCGGGCATCGTGTTCCACGACGCGGCATGAGCATCGTCGGATGAATTTCGATCTGTTCGATGCGCTCGACGATGCTGGCGCCGCAGTCGAACCGCTGGCGGACGGCGCGATGGTGTTGCGCGGCTTCGCGCGGCCAGTGCAGGGCGAGCTGCTGGCCGACGCGCGCGCCGTGATCGCCGCCGCGCCGCTGCGCCACCTGATCACGCCGGGCGGCCTGCGCATGTCGGTCGCGATGACGAACTGCGGTGCGCTCGGCTGGGTCAGCGACCGGCGCGGCTACCGCTACGACCGGGTCGACCCCGAGCGCGGCGCGCCGTGGCCGCTGATGCCCGCATCGTTCCTGCGGCTCGCCGCGCAGGCCGCGTTGCGCGCCGGCTTTGAAGGCTTCGTGCCCGACGCCTGCCTGATCAACCGCTACCTGCCCGGCGCGAAACTCTCGTTGCACCAGGACCGCGACGAGCGCGACCTCGGTGCGCCGATCGTGTCGGTTTCGCTCGGCCTGCCGGCGACGTTTCTGTTTGGCGGTCTGAACCGCGCCGACAAGGCGCAGCGTGTCCGCGTGCGCCACGGCGACGTGGTGGTCTGGGGCGGGCCGTCGCGCCTGCGCTTCCACGGCGTGCTGCCGCTCGCCGATGGCGAGCACGGGTTGCTCGGCGCGCAGCGCATCAACCTGACGTTTCGCCGCGCCGGCTGAGCGTGCTGCCTGCCTGCCGCCTCGCGCCGTCGATCAGACGCGCGGCTCGCCCTGCCTGTTGACGCTGATCGTCGCGCCCGGCGGGTTCTGCATCTGCACGCGGTGCTCCACGCCGCGGAACACGTAGCTCACGTCCCAGTAGTCGGGCCGGCCGTCGTCGGGCACGTTGGTGCAGCGGCGCACGTCCTGCGTCTCGCTGCCGCCGCGGCCGATGTTGGCGCCGATCACGGCACCGCCGATCGCGCCGCCTGCGGTGGCGAGATCCTTGCCGGTGCCGCCGCCGACCTGGTGGCCGAGGATGCCGCCGATCACCGCGCCGGCGATGCCGGCCGGGATGTTGGCGCTGCGCCGATCGGCGCTGACCTGCTGGCGCTCGATCCAGCAGCGCTGCTCGGGTTGGCCGACCACCGCACGCACGCCGGTCACGTCGGCCCGGTAGAGCCGCTCGCTCGGCCGGCGGCGTGCGTCATAAACCGGCGCCGGCGCGTAGCGGGCATCGTCGAAACGCGCGTTGCCGCGTACCGGGCGGGCCGACGAGAGCTTGTCGTTCAGGCCCATCGACGCCATCGACGGGTAACGCCCCGGCTTCAGCACGACGCAGCGGCCGCTGAAGCGCGGGTCTTCGCAGACCTCCCAGCGTTCGCCGCGCACGTCGACGGCCGACACCTTGTCGTTGAAGCCGCTGCGGTCGAAGCTGCCGAGCGTGCGCGTGGTCGTGAACGACTTGCCGCGAAAGCCCGGGTCTTCGTAGAAGGTGATGTTCGCGGTGGCCGTGCCCGCGAATGCGAGGGCGCCGACGGCGGCTGCGATCCGGAGTGTCTTGTTGTTCATGTTGTGCCCTCGAAGTTGCTCGATGGCACAGAGTTTCGGGCGCAGCGCGCCGGTGCGGAAGCGGCCGGCGGCGTCAATCGGCGTAGTAGCCGTCCTACGGAGCGCGCGCAGACCTCAGCTGATCGACACGCCTTTCAAAGGAGCATGCCACCCGAGACTTCGATGCGCTGCCCGGTGATCCAGCGGTTGTCGGCGCGCAGCAGGCTCGCGATCGCGCCGCCGATGTCGTCGGGCAGGCCGGCGCGGCCGAGCGCGGTCTGCGTGGCGACGAAGGCGTTGAGCTGCGCGTTGTCGCGCACCGCGCCGCCGCCGAAGTCGGTCTCGATCGCGCCCGGCGCGACCGTGTTGACGGTGATGCCGCGCGCGCCGAGTTCCTTCGCGAGGTAGCGGGTCAGCACCTCGATGCCGCCCTTCATCGACGCGTAGGCCGCGTAGCCGGGCAGCGCGAAGCGCGCCAGACCGCTGGAGACATTGAGGATGCGCCCGCCGTCAGCGATCAACGGCAACAGCTTTTGCGTCAGGAAGAACGGGCCTTTGAGGTGGACGGCGACCAAGCTGTCGAAGTCGGCCTCCTGCGTGTCGGTGAAGCTCGCGTGCACGCCGTGCCCGGCGTTGTTGACGAGGTGGTCGAAGCGCTCGCGCTGCCAGACTTCGCCGAGCACGTGTTTCACCTGGGACGCGAAGGCGTCGAAGCTGGCGCTGTGGCCCACGTCGAGTTGCAGGGCCACCGCGCGGCGACCCGCGGCTTCGATCTCCTTGACGACCTGTACGGCTTCGGTGGCGCCGCTGCGGTAGGTCAGGATCACGTCGCTGCCGCTGGCCGCAAGGTGCAGGGCCGTGTTCTTGCCGAGGCCGCGGCTGGCGCCGGTGATGAGGGCGATGGGGGTGCTCATGTCGATGTCCTTGGGTGTCGTTGATCGGGTGAATGAACTCTAGACAAGAACAATCGACCGATAAACTACCGAATCACGACATCACTGTCTTGCAAAACGGAACAATCGACCATGGACATCGACGCCATTCGCAGCTTCGCCAAGGTCGCCGAACTCGCCAGCTTCACCCGCGCGGCCGAGCTGCTCGGGCTGACCAAGGCGCGCGTGTCGACCGGCGTGCAGCAACTCGAGGCGCAACTCGGCACGCGGCTGCTGCATCGCACGACGCGCACGGTGCGGCTCACGCCCGACGGCGAGGCCTGCGTCGAACGCTGCCGCGCGCTGCTCGCCGATGCCGACGAGCTGCAATCGATGTTCCAGAGCTCGCCGGCCGCGCTGCGTGGGCGCTTGCGCGTCGATCTGCCGAACAGCGTGGCATGCGGTTTCGTGATCCCGCGGCTGCCCGAGTTTCTGGCCGCGCACCCGCTGATCGAAATCGAACTGAGCACGACCGACCGCTTGGTCGACGTGGTCCACGAAGGCTTCGACTGCGTGCTGCGTGTCGGCGCGCTGCGCGACTCCGGCCTCGTCGCGCGGCGCCTGGGTGTGATGCGCCAGATCAACTGCGCGAGCCCGGCGTACCTGGCCGCGCACGGCACGCCGACGACGCTCGCCGATCTGGCGCAGCACCGCCTCGTGCACTACGCGACCACGCTCGGCGCACCGCCGCTCGGCTGGGAGTATCTGGACGGTGACACCCGGCGCTTCGAGCCGATGAACGGCATCGTCACCGTCAACAGCAGCGATGCCTACCAGGCCGCGTGCCTCGCCGGACTCGGGCTGATCCAGGCGCCGGTGCTCGGGATCGGCGCGAAGTCACTGGTCGCGCAAGGCCTGCTGGTCGAGGTGATGCCCGAGTTCAGGCCGCCGCCGATGCCGGTCTCGCTGCTCTACCCGAACCGGCGCCATCTCGCGAAGCGGGTGCAGGCGCTGATGGGGTGGCTGGCCGAGGTGCTGACGCCGCAGCTCGAAGCTGCGTGACCGCCGCTACTTCGCGATCCGCGTCGTCTGCACGCTGCAGACCTTCCACTGCCCGCCGCGGCGCAGGTAGACATCGATGTAGCGGTAGTGGCTCGTGAAGGGGGTGCCGGCGTAGCGCCCGGTCATGCGGGTGCGGCCGCTGAGCAGCGCGGTGTCGCCGTAGAGGCGGATCTCGAAGTCTTCGACTGTGTACGGGTCGATCTGCAACTCGGTCGACATCAGGTCGCGCACAAACGACTCGCGGTTCTCGACTTCGCCGCTCGGGCCGATCTGGCGAAAGTCGTCGCACATGTTGGCGGCGATGCCGGCCAAGTCCTTCGCGACGATGGCCTTGTCCCACGCGTCGGCCTGGCGGGTGAGTGTCGCGATCTCGGGCGCGGGGTCGGTGCCGCGGGTCGCGCAGCCGGCCGGCAGCAGGGCGGTCGTGCCGGCGAGCAGGATCGTTCGGATGAACAGCATGTCGACATTCTGCGGCCGGGTTGCTGTCGATTTCACACCGATTCGTTCGTCGTCAGCATGGAACCGCGGGCTCACGGTGAACCCGGCCATCCGACCGAAAGGAAGACTTCGATGCAAACAATCCACCCGTGCCTGTGGTTCGACGGTCGTGCCGAGGAGGCGATGAACTTCTACATGGGCATTTTCCCGGACGCGAGGATGACCGACGTGCTGCGCTGGGGCGACGCCGGCCCCGGCCCGAAGGGCTCGGTGCTGACCTGCACCTTCGAGCTCGCCGGCCAGACTTTCATGGCCCTGAACGGCGGGCCGCAATACCAGTTCACGCCGGCGATCTCGCTGGTCGTCAACTGCGCGACCCAGGCCGAGGTCGATCGCTACTGGGACGCGCTGCTCGCCGGCGGCGGCACGCCGGTGCAGTGCGGCTGGATCACCGACCGCTTCGGCGTCTCGTGGCAGATCGTGCCGGAGCAGCTCCCTCGCCTGCTGCAGGACAAGGACCCGGCGCGCGCCGACCGCGCCATGAACGCGATGATGCAGATGGTCAAGCTCGACATCGCTGCGCTGGAGCGGGCTGTGGCCGGCTGACGGATCACGCGCACACGCCGGTTTCGGCGGCCGAGGCCACGGCGGCGTCGCCTGCGACCGCGCAGCGGCGGGCTGTCGACGCGGGTCGGTTTTACGCGGCGCACATCGTCGGCGAATGTCTGCGTGGGATCATCGTGCATGCCGCGCGCCTCGCCCACCCGACGCCACCGCGTCCCCGCTTTTCTGCGCCACGTCGGCCCCGGTGTCGTGACCGGCGCGGCCGACGACGACCCGTCGGGCATCGCGACCTACACGCAGGCCGGCGCGCAGTTCGGCACCGGCGTGCTGTGGACGGTGTTTCTGACGATCCCGTTCATGATCGGCATCCAGCTCGTCAGCGCGCGCATCGGCCGGCAATCGGGGCGCGGCATCGCCGCGAACCTGCGGCTGCACACACCGAAGGCCTTCCTGTTCGCGATCGTCGCGCTGCTGCTGGTTGCGAACACGATCAACATCGCCGCCGACATCGCCGCAATGGGCGAAGGCCTGCAACTGATCGTCGGTGGCGGCGCGCACTTCCACGCGATCACGTTCGGCGTGATCACCCTGCTGCTGCAGGTGCTCGTGCCGTACCGGCGGCTCGCGCCGATCCTGAAGTGGTTGACGCTGAGCCTGTTCGTCTACGTCGCGACCGCGTTCACCGTGAACATCCCGTGGGCCAGGGTGCTGCACGACCTGGTGCTGCCGCAGATCATCCCGAGCTCGGCGTTCTGGATGATGATCGTCGCGATCCTCGGCACCACGATTTCGCCGTACCTGTTTTTCTGGCAGGCCTCGCAAGAGGTCGAGGAAATGCGCCTGCACGGCGTGACAGCCGGCGGCGAGAGCCGTGCCACGCTGCGCCGCGCGAAACGCCGGATGCGGCTCGACACGGTGATCGGCATGGTGTTCTCGAACGGCATCGCGTTCTTCGTGATGCTGACCGCGGGGGTCGTGCTGCACACCGCCGGCGTCACCGATGTGCAGAGCGCCGCGCAGGCCGCCGAAGCGCTGCGGCCGCTCGCCGGCGACTTCGCGTTCACGCTGTTCGCGCTCGGCATCATCGCGACCGGGCTGCTTGCGGTGCCGGTGCTCGCGTCGTCGGCCGCGTACGCCGTGGCCGAGGCCTTCGGCTGGCCCGAGGGGCTGGAGCGGCACTGGCGCGAAGCGAAGGGCTTCTACGCGATCATCGGCATCGCGACGATCGTCGGCACCGGCCTGGACTTCACGCCGATCGACCCGATGAAGGCGCTCTACTGGAGCGCGATCGTCAACGGCGTGGTCGCGGTGCCGATCATGGTCGCGATGATGATTCTGTCGGGGAACGCGACGGTGATGGGTTCGCTGCCGGTGAAGCGCAAGACGCGCTTCTTCGGCTGGGGCGCGGTGTTGGTGATGGGGGTGGCCGTCGTGATGATGGTGTGGGACTTGCTCCGCTGATCGCCGGGTTGCGCGGCGCATGGCCGCGGGCGGGTGCCGTGGCCATGCGATCGGCGTCCTTTCAACCCGGCAGCCTGGCGGCGAGCAGGTCGATCTTCTCGATCTTCGGTGGCTCGGCGAGCAGCGCGGCGGCGCTCGCCATCAGCGCGGCGGCGATCGGGCCTTCGAGGTAGGCCCGGCGGCCGGGCACGGCGTTTGCACGCTGTCATGCATGTCGCCCGCCGCCGCTTCGCCGACCCTGCCGCCCGCCCCGCCCGAGGCCGCGCGTGCGTGGACACAGCGCCTGCAACTGCTGCTCGAGTCGACCGGCGAGGGCATCTTCGGCATCGACACGGACGGACGCTGCACCTTCATCAACCGCGCCGGCGCCCAAATGCTGGGCTGGACGACCGATCAGGTGCTCGGCCGCAACATGCACGACCTGATCCACCACACCCACGGCGACGGCAGCCACTACCCCGAGGCCGACTGCCCGATCTTCAACGCCTTCCGCCAAGGCCTGCCGTGCCGTATCGACCGCGAGGTGTTGTGGCGTGCCAACGGGTCGCCGTTCAGCGCCGAGTATTCGTCGTACCCGATCCTCGATGGCGGCGGCGTGCAAGGCGCGGTCGTCACCTTCGTCGACATCACCGAGCGCCGCCGGGCCGAAGACCTGCTGCACCAGGCGCGCGCCGAACTCGAGCAGCGCGTCGCCTCGCGCACGGCCGAGCTCTCGAACGCGCTCGGCCGATTGCGCGAGCTCTCGGCCCACCTCGACAGCGTGCGCGAAGACGAGCGCACCCGCATCGCGCGCGACATCCACGACGAACTCGGCTCGCTGCTGATCGCGCTGAAGATGGACGTGGAGTGGGTCGGCAAACGCGTCGAAGACCGCCCGCCGCTGCGCGACAAGTGCGAAGGCATGGGCCGGCTGATCGCGACCGCGGTCGACAACGTCGGCCGCATCATCACCGACCTGCGCCCGAGCATCCTCGACCATCAAGGTATCTGGGCCGCGCTCGAATGGCAGGCGCAGGAGTTCATCGAAACGGCCGAACTCGATCACGACCTGCAGGTACATGTGGCCGCTGGCGTCGAGGCGCCGACCGGCGTGCACGGCGAGCGCTGGGCGATCGCGGTGTTCCGCATCTTCCAGGAGATGCTCAGCAACGTCGCGCGGCATGCGAAGGCGAGCGCGGTCAGCATCCGCCTGTATGTCGACGGCCCGCCCGATCCTGTTCTGCACATGATGGTGCGCGACGACGGCATCGGCGCGCAAGACGCGGCGCTGACGCACCCGCAGAGCTACGGCGTGCTCGGCATGCGCGAGCGCGCCGGGCATTTCGGCGGCACGGTGACGATCGCCAGCGCGCCGGGGCACGGCGCGACAGCGCACCTGACGATGCCGTTGCCGAGGGCGGCAAGCGGGCCGAGCGCCGGGCCGTCCCAGGCAGGCCCGCACCCCCTCGGGGGATCGGCGAACGTACTCGTTCGACGAGGGGCGCCGTCCTCATGATCCGCGTGCTGATCTGCGACGACCACCAGATCGTGCGCCAGGGCATCCGCCAGATGCTTGCCGACGCGATCGACATCGCGCTCGCCGCCGAAGCCGACAACGGCCCGACCGCGCTGAAGCTCGTGCGCGAAGCGAACGCTGCCGCAGCGCCGGCGGACGCGCGCCTGCACGTCGTGCTGATGGACATCGCGATGCCGCACCGCGACGGGCTCGACGTGCTGCGTCAGTTGCGCGGCGAGTTCCCGCGGCTGCCGGTGCTGATGCTCAGCACCTACCCCGACAAGCAGTATGCGGTGCGCAGCCTGAAGCTCGGCGCCGCCGGCTATCTGAACAAGAGCGCCGATTCCGAGACGATGACCGGCGCGATCCGCAAGGTCGCGGCGGGCGGCCTGTTCATTACGCCGACGGTCGCCGAACAACTCGCCGGCGCGATCGGCGGTGGGCGTTCCCACGACACCGACGCGCCGCTGCACGAGCGCCTGTCGCACCGCGAGTACCAGGTGTTTCGCCTGCTCGCCACCGGTAGCTCGGTGGGCGAGATCGCCGAGCAGCTCGCGCTGTCGAGCAACACCGTCAGCACCTACCGCGCGCGGATTCTGGAGAAGACCGGTGCGCGCAACGATGTCGAGCTCGCGCTCTATGCGGTGCGCGCCGATCTCGCGCCGATATGACACCGACCTGTCCGCGCGGGCTGTCGAGGTCATCGGGTGACCGGCTCCGGGCGCGCAACACAGCGACCCGGCGCAGCGCTTGCGCGCCGAGCCTTGAGCGACGCTGTAGTGCCAGCCCTACACCGCAAAGCCGATTGCCGCGATGGCGGTGATCGCCCTCGGTCCGTACTCTCGTCACCAGTGCAAGGAGCCTTCGATGACCCGCCCGACGACACACGACAACAACACCTTCGACCCGTACAACGCCGACCGCCCGCTGATGCTGAAGTGCAGCTGCGGCGCCGACCACGCGCCCGGTGAACACGCTGCCGCCACCGCCGAAACCTACTCGCGCGACTTCATCGAAGCCACGCTGGTGAAGGCGCTGCTGCCCAGCGAGCCGCTGCGCCGCCGCTTCCTGCAAGCTGTCGGCGCAACGACAGCACGCGCCGCGATCGCCTCGCTGCTGCCCATGGGCGCGCTCGAAGCGATGGCGCAAGACAAGGGCCCGCTCGAGAAGCGCGACCTGAAGATCGGCTTCATCGCGATCACCTGCGCGACGCCGTTGATCATGGCCGACCCTCTCGGCTTCTACAAGAAGGAAGGCCTGAACGTCCAGCTCAACAAGACCGCGGGCTGGGCGCTGATCCGCGACAAGATGCTGAACAAGGAGCACGACGCGTCGCACTTCCTGTCGCCCATGCCGATCGCGATCAGCATGGGCCTGGGTTCGGTCGCGCAGCCGATGCGCGTCGCCACGATCCAGAACATCAACGGCCAGGCGATCACGCTCGCGAACAAACACAAGAACAACCGCGATCCGAAGAACTGGAAGGGCTTCAAGTTCGCGATTCCGTTCGAGTACTCGATGCACAACTTTCTGTTGCGCTACTACCTCGCCGAGGCCGGGTTGAACCCCGACACCGACGTGCAACTGCGCGTCGTGCCGCCGCCCGAGATGGTCGCCAACCTGCGTGCCGGCAACATCGACGGCTTTCTCGGGCCCGACCCGTTCAACCAGCGCGCGGTCTACGACGAGATCGGCTTCATCCACATCCTGTCGAAAGAGATCTGGGACGGCCACCCGTGCTGTGCATTCGGCGTCAGCGACGATTTCATCAAGGCGAACCCGAACACCTTCGCGGCGCTGTACCGCTCGGTGCTGAGCGCCGCCGCGATGGCGCGCGAGCCGAAGAACCGCGAGCTGATCGCGAAGGTGATCGCGCCGGCCGCCTACCTGAACCAGCCCGAGACCGTCTTGACGCAGGTGCTGTCGGGCAAGTTCGCCGACGGCCTCGGTGGCGTGAAGAACGTGCCCGAGCGCACCGACTTCGATCCGGTGCCGTGGCAGAGCATGGCGGTGTGGATGCTGACGCAGATGAAGCGCTGGGGCTACATCAAGGGCGACGTGAACTACAAGCAGATCGCCGAGCAGGTCTTCCTGCTGACCGACGCGAAAAAGCAGATGAAGGCGCTCGACCAGAAGGTGCCCGAAGGCGCATACCGCAAGTACATGGTGATGGGCAAGGAGTTCGATCCGGCGAAGGCCGATGCCTACGTCAGGGGCTTCGCGATCAACAAGATGGCGTGATCGCGATGAACGCCAGCGCTCGTCTCAATCTGCAGGCCGGCTTCGTTTCGGCCGCGATCCTGTTGTTGCTGCTCGCGATCTGGCACTACGCGACCTTGCCCGCCGGCGGCGCGGCCGCGACCGGCCTGACGCCGGAGCAGATCGAGTACCAGAAGATGCTCGGCAAGGATCCGACCAGGGAGGCGAAGGCGAACAACGGCTTCCCCACGTTGACGCAAATGCGCGAGACGGTCGTGCGCAACCTCGCGCGTCCGTTCTACGACAACGGGCCGAACGACAAGGGCATCGGCCTGCAGCTCGGCCACTCGCTGCTGCGCGTCGCGCTCGGCTTCGGCATCGCGGCGCTGGTCGCGATCCCGCTCGGCTTCGTGATCGGCATGAGCCCGCTGATGTACCGCGCGCTCGACCCGTTCATCCAGGTGCTCAAGCCGATTTCGCCGCTGGCGTGGATGCCGCTTGCGCTCTACACGATCAAGGACTCGTCGATTTCCGGCATCTTCGTGATCTTCATCTGCTCGGTCTGGCCGATGCTGCTGAACACCGCGTTCGGCGTCGCCGGCGTGCGGCGCGAATGGCTCAACGTCGCGAAGACGCTGGAGGTCTCGCCGGTGCGCCTGGGCGCAGAGGTGATCCTGCCCGCCGCCGCGCCGACGATCGTCACGGGCATGCGCATCAGCATGGGCATCGCGTGGCTGGTGATCGTTGCGGCCGAGATGCTGGTCGGCGGCACCGGCATCGGCTACTTCGTGTGGAACGAATGGAACAACCTGTCGTTGACGAACGTGATCTTCGCGATCCTGGTCATCGGCATCGTCGGCATGGCGCTCGACCTGATGTTCGCGCGGCTGCAGAAGGCGCTGTCTTATGTCGAATAGCAGCGTGCCGAGTGAAGCGCCTTTCCTGCGCGTCGAAGGGCTCGCGAAGACGTATCCGGGCTCGACCGAGCCGGTCTTCGACAGCGTCAACTTCCGGGTGGCGAAAGGCGAGTTCGTCTGCATCATCGGCCACTCGGGCTGTGGCAAGACGACGATCCTGAACGTGCTCGCCGGCCTGGAGCAGGCGAGCGCCGGCCACGTCTTCATGGACAACCGCGAGGTCGCAGGCCCGAGCCTGGAGCGCGGCGTCGTCTTCCAGGGCCACGCGCTGATGCCGTGGCTGAGCGTGCGCAGGAACATCGCGTTCGCGGTGCGCAGCAAGTGGCCGCAGTGGCCGGGGCGTCAGGTCGATGCGCAGGTCGAGAAGTACGTGAGTCTCGTCGGCCTCGGCGCCGCGATCGACAAGAAGCCCTCGGCGCTGTCGGGCGGCATGAAGCAACGCGTGGGCATCGCGCGCGCGTTCGCGATCGAGCCGAAGATGCTGCTGCTCGACGAACCCTTCGGCGCGCTCGATGCGCTGACGCGCGGCACGATTCAGGACGAACTGCTGCGCATCTGCGCCGAGACGCACCAGACGGTGTTCATGATCACGCACGATGTCGACGAAGCGATTCTGCTCGCCGACCGCATCCTGCTGATGAGCAACGGCCCGCAGGCGCGTGTGGCCGAGATCGTGCGCAACACGATGTCGCGGCGCGGTGATGGCGGAAGGCAACGCGCGACGCTGCACCACGACCCGCAGTTCTATCGCGTGCGCAACCACTTGGTCGACTTTCTGGTGACGCGCTCGAAGGCGTTGTCGAACGGCCGCGCGCCGTTGACGCCACCGGAAGTCACGCCGGGCCTCGTGAGCGAGGCGCCGGCCCGGCCGTCTGCCGAAATCATCGATCTGAAGGAAAAGTGCGGATGAGCAAATCACCGCTCGATCGCCCGCCCTTGCCGCCGTTCACGCTCGCCACCGCCACCGAGAAGGTGCAGAAGGCCGAGGACGCCTGGAACAGTCTCGACCCCGAGCGCTGTGCGGCGGCCTACACGGAGGACTCGGTCTGGCGCAATCGGTCCGAGTTCTTCAGCGGGCGCGCGGCGATCCGCGCGTTCCTGCAGCGCAAGTGGGTGAAGGAACTCGACTACCGGCTGAAGAAGGAACTCTGGGCCTTCACCGACAACCGCATCTCGGTGCGCTTCGAGTACGAGTGGCACGACGCGGCCGGGCAGTGGTATCGCTCGCACGGCAACGAGCAGTGGGAGTTCGACACCCATGGGCTGATGCGGCGGCGCGAGGCGAGCATCAACGACGTGAAGATCCTCGAGGTCGAGCGCAAGTTTCGCTGGGCGCGGGGCTGAGGCAACGCAACTCTTCCATCACAAACAACGGAGCAACGGAATGAACCGCAACGACGTCACCGAAATGATCATCGAGGCCAAGGTGAAGAAAGGCATCCAATGGGCCGACGTGGCCAGGAAGGTCGGGCTCAGCAAGGAGTGGGTCACGGCCGGCTGCCTCGGGCAGATGACCTTCGACGCGAAGCAGGCCAAGATCATCGCGAAGGTGTTCGGGTTGCCGGCGGAGGCGGAGAAGTGGCTGATGGTCGTGCCCTACAAGGGGTCGCTGCCGACCGCGGTGCCGACCGATCCGCTGATCTATCGGTTCCATGAGTTGATCAGCGTCTATGGGACGACGTTCAAGGAACTCATCCATGAGGAATTCGGCGACGGGATCATGAGCGCGATCGACTTCAAGATGGACATGAAACGTGAGGCGAACCCGAACGGGGACCGCGTGAGCATCGTGATGTCCGGCAAGTTCCTCCCTTACAAGACCTATTGAGCCTGACACGCTCCGTGCCGCCTCAGTGCCACGAAGGCGTTCGACGCGCGCGCCCTTGACCCCTTGAAGCCGTGGAGCCAGACCGTGTCGTCGGCCGAGAAGCCGTCGATCCGCGACGCCGGGCCTACGCGCTCCTGAGCGGTTTCGGCGGCGTCACGCGCCGCCACCAAGTCTGGGGAATGCCTCCGCGCCGCGGCTCACGGGAAGTTGAACACGAGCGGCGGCACGACCGCACTGGCGTCGATGGCTTGGGTCTTGGCGACCCCGTTCGACGTGGCCTCCACGCTGTACTTCGACGCCACCGCCGCGTCGGGCGCGAAGGTCAAGCTGACCGGATTGGCGACCCAGGCCAGCTTCACCGGCGCCCCGATCGGCAACGAGAACCCGAACGCGCCAGTGGTCGCGTCGACCGGCGCCCACGCGACCTCGACCGTCGGCCCGCCGGTGTAAGCCTGCAGCGCGCGGACCGTCGCGGTGGCGGGCGTCACGCTGCCGGTGACGCTGCGCAGCGTGGTCGCGCCGGGAGCGATCGGCAGCGCGGCGCTGTTGATGGTCGTCGGCGCCGTGGTGATGACCGGCACGCCGGTCATCGTCGCGGTGACGCGGCCGACCGCGCTCACGACCAGGTCGTAGCTGCCGACCGGCACCGGGTAAAGCACGAACTTGCCGGTCGCGTCGGGCGCGGTCGCCTTCACCGGCACGCCGGCCTGCTGCACCGACACCACGGTCGATCCGACCGCGATCGCCGGGTCGACATAGCCCACAACCCGCAGACCCGCGTCCGACACGATCGGCGTCACCGAGATCACCGGCTGCAGGTTGTACTGGCCGGAGTCGCCGCGTTTGACCACCGACTTGCAGGCGTCGAAGTCGATCGCGAAGTCGGCAACCTTGCCGACCGGGATGTCGATGTTCACGTTGAGCTTCAGGCCGCTTTGCTGCGCGCTCGGCGTGGTCAGCGCGGTCTCGGTGCCACCGGTGGGCGTGACCGAATTCGCGAGCGGGTCGGCAGCCGTGTTCGGCGCCAGCACCAGCCGCATCTGCGTGTACTTGCCGGCCGGCAGCTCGGTCTGGCCGAGTGGCTCGAGCACGCCGTTCGACAGCGTCAGCAGGTCGACCCGTTTGGCCGGGTTCAGCACCACTTCGGACCAGCCCGCGTCGGCGTCGACGGCGCCGGCGCTTTGATGCACCCGCACCCGGTCGACCGTGATGTGCACGGCGTCGAAGCCGCAGGCGGGCGCATCGGTCATCGACAGCCGCATCGTGCCCAGCGCCGAGCCGGTGCCTTCGATGCCGCCGCCCCCGCCGCCGCAACTGGCGAGTCCGAACAGCAGGGTCATGGCGGCAAGCGCCGCTGCAAATTTGGTCTTCATGTGTCGTCTCCTTGCGATCGCTGCGCTGCGACCGGCTCTTCAAAATAGTAGATGCCCAGCCCGACGCGTGCGCGCGGCAGGTCGGGCTGGTCGGGGGGGTTGTCGGTGTCGTGGGCGGCGAGCCAGCGGTCCATCTTCTCGAGCAGGATCTGCGACTGTTTCGCGCCGAGCGTGCGAAACGCCGGCAACGCGTCGGCCGGCACGCTGCGGTACATGACCTTGCGCTGGAAGCGCGGGTCGGTCGTGCCGTGTACCAGGTTGTGATCGATCGTGTCGATCAAATCGGCCACGTCGTTGCCGAGGATGCGCAGTTTCTCGACCGCGCTGCGGCTCGGTACGTAGGCGCGCTCCAGCAGTTCGATCCGGCCGTCGTCGCGACACCGGACCGCACCGACCCGAATCAGTTCGTCGAGCACCGCGCGTGCCGGCACGTCGCCGCTGTGGCGTTTGACCAGCGTCGCGAAGCCGGCCGCGCCGTCGGGGTCGAGAATGCGGGGCTGGCCCTGGGCATCGTGAAAGTCGGCATCGCGGACCCAACCGGTAAGGACGCGCGCGGCACGGTTGAACTGATCGGCGGCGGGTGTGACGTCGTCGTGGCTGGACAGGTGCTGGACTTCCTTGCGCGTGAGGCCCGACAAGACCGAGATGCGCGAGAGCGACGGCTTCTTGCCGTCAAGACCCGCGACATCCAGCGCGACATCGACGTAGGTCTGCCGGGCGAGCGCCTCGAACGAGCCGTACGACACGCCGTAACGCAGCAGCAGGCGAAACAGCGGCTGCAACAGCCGCGAAAGCGCGGTGTTGAGGGCGTGGCGTGAGTGGTCTGCTTCCATACAGTTTGGGAAACTATTCCCAGCTCGCCTTGATGTCAATCGTTGTCGGGTCACCAGACGTTACGGCGCTGACGGCCCGTGAGCGCCCAGAATCGGGCCGATGCACGAACCTGCTTTCGCGTCGCGACCTCGCCCCGGGCTGGCGCGCCTGATTTTGTCCCTGGCCGGTCTCGCCGGCTGCGCGGCGACGCCCGTGACGGCCCCCGGTTCGCCTGTCGGTCTGGCCGCCGGCACCGCGCGGATCGAAGCCGTCGCCGATGATGTCGCCATTCAACAAGGTTTCGCGCGCTGGGTCACGAACTTTCGCGTCAGCGCGAGCGCGGCCGGCATCGACGACGCCACCTTGCGCGTCGCATTCGACGAGGTTCGCTACCTGCCGCGCGTCGTCGAACTCGATCGCGCGCAGCCGGAGTTCACGCGCACGGTTCGCGACTACCTCGACGCGGCCGTCTCGCCGCAGCGCGTCGCGCTGGGCCAGGCCAAGCTGCTCGAGTTCCGTGCCGAGGTCGACGCGGCGGCCGCGCGCTACGGCGTGCCGGCCGCCATCGTCATCGCGATCTGGGGTATCGAGAGCAACTACGGCAGCAACCACGGCAGCATCCCGACCATCGACGCGCTCGCCACGCTCGGCTTCGAGGGCCGGCGCGAAGACTGGGCACGCGGCCAGTTGCTCGCGGCGCTCAAGATCATCCGCAGCGGCGACATCACGCGCGCGCAGATGATCGGCTCGTGGGCCGGCGCGATGGGCCAGACCCAGTTCCTGCCGTCGGTGTTTCTGGCGGCTGCGGTCGATGCCGACGGCGACGGCCGGCGCGACATCTGGGGCAGCATGGCCGATGTGACGGCCTCGACCGCGAACTTTCTGAAGGCCTCGGGTTGGCAGGCCGGGCAAGCGTGGGGCGCCGAGGTTCAACTGCCGCGAGGCTTCGATGTCGGGCGTGCCGACGACACGTTGCGCCAGTCGAGCGCACAGTGGGCCGCCGAGGGTGTGGCCGCGATCGATGGCGCGCCGTTGCCCGCGTTCGCCGACGCGACGCTCTTGCTGCCGGCGAGGGCGCGCGGGCCGGCCTTTCTGGTCGGGCCCAACTTCCGCGTGATCCTGCGCTACAACAACTCGACCAGTTATGCGCTCGCGGTCGGCCTGCTCGCGCAGCGCGTGGCCGGCGGGCCTGGCGTTCAGGCGCCGTGGCCGCCCGACCTGATCGCGCTCACGCGCAGCCAGGTGATGGCGTTGCAGACCGCGTTGAACGCACGCGGTTTCGCCAGCGGTGCGCCCGACGGCGTGATCGGGCCGGCGACGCGTGCGGGCGTGCGCGGCTACCAGCGCAGCGTCGGCTTGCCGGCGGACGGCTACCCCACGCTGGAGTTGCTGCAGCGCATTCAGGCGCCGTAGCTGGCGCTGCGTGCGCTCGACGGCTGCCGGACTTCAAGGACAAGCCGCTCAAGGAGCGCTTCGGCCTGTGCCCGCGGGGCTCGTATGCGATCGACGTGAAGGCGCTTTGAGCGTGCGCACCGCGCCGGGGCGGCATCGCGCTTGCATGCGTTCGGCCAGCCCCTCGGCCCATGCACCGTTCGGAGGATTCACGATGAACGACCACACGATCGCGCTGGTGAAACAGAGCTTCGACCTGATCGAACCGATCGCGCCGCAGGCCGGCGCGCTGTTCTACGCCAACCTGTTCGAGGCTGACCCGTCGCTGCGGCTCCTGTTCAAGGGCGACATGGCAGCGCAGGCCGCCAAGCTGATGCAGATGATCGCGCTGGCGGTCGCCAAGCTCGACCAGCCCGAGGTGCTGATGCCGGCACTGCACAGCCTCGGCCGGCGGCATGCGGGCTACGGCGTGCGCGACGAACACTACGACACCGTCGGTGCGGCCCTGCTGAAGACGCTGTACCAGGGTTTGGGCGTCGCGTACACGCCCGAAGTCGAGGAAGCCTGGATCGACGTCTACGGCGTGCTTGCCGCGAAGATGAAGGAGGCGGCCGCGGTCCCCGCGTGAGCACGCGTCAGGCGGGCACGAACTTCAGTGCCACGCCATTGTTGCAGTAGCGCTTGCCGGTCGGCCGCGGGCCGTCGTTGAACACGTGTCCCTGGTGACCCTCGCAGCGCGCGCAGTGGTATTCGGTGCGCGGCACGATCAGCTTGAAGTCGGTCCGGGTCGCGACCGCGCCGGGCAGCGAACTGAAGAAGCTCGGCCAGCCGGTGCCGCTGTCGAACTTGGTGTCGCTTGAAAACAGCGCCAACTCGCAACCGGCGCAATGGAACACGCCCTTGCGCTTTTCGTGGTCGAGCGGGCTGGTGCCGGCGCGCTCGGTGCCTTCTTGGCGCAGCACGGCGTACTGGTCGGCGCTCAGGCGCTTCTTCCACTCGGCGTCGGTGAGGCGCAGCGGCTCGATCTTCGGCATCGGCGCCTGGGCGGTCGACACCTTCGGCGCGAGGCCCAGCGTGCAGAGCAGGGCGAGGCGGCTGACAAACGGGCGGCGGGTCATGAGGCGTCTCCTTCAACGGTAGCCGATAGGTCGCGGTCTGCCGCCGAACCTTTCAGCCGCATCACGGCTTCGGCCAAAGCACCCACAGCCGCAGCGGTTGCTTCATCCGCCCGGCCTGGTTCTCGGCCACCTCGCCCCAGCCCCAGAAGTAGTCGGCGCGCACCGCGCCGGTGATCGCGGTACCGGTGTCCTGCGCCATCGCGAGCCGGCGCAGCGGCGTGTTCGACAGCGGCTCGGTCGTGTCGAGCCAGACCGGCGTGCCGTACGGGATGCTCAGCGTGTCGACCGCGATCGAGCGCCCCGGCGTCAGCGGCACCGCTTGGCCGCCCTTCGGCCCGCGCTGCGGATCGGGCAACGGCTCTTCGCGGAAGAACACGGTGCGCGGGTTCGCCCACAGCATCTCGTTCAGGCGCTTCGGGTTCGCGCGCCCCCACGCCTTGATGCCGGGCCAGGAGGCTTGTGCCGCGGTCAGCTCGCCCTGGTCGATCAGCCAGCGGCCGACCGACTTGTACGGTTGGTCGTTGTGGCCGGCGAACGCGACCCGGATCAGCTTCTTCGTGCCGTTCGGCTCGGTGATGTTGAGCCGCCCCGAGCCCTGAATCTGCAGGATCAGCGCATCGAGCGGGTCGGCCACGTAGGCGAGCGCGCGGCCACGCAAGCTCGCCTTCGCGGCCGGCAGCGAATCGATCTGCTGGCGCGTCCAGTAGGGCTTGCGGGTCGCCAGATCGGCCGGCACGCCATACAGCGGCACGCGGAACTCGCCGCGCGGCGTGCGGGTCGCGTCGACCAGCGGCTCGAAGTAGCCGGTGATCAGGCCTTCAGGCGCGCCGTCGAGCGACTCGACCCGGTACGGCTGCAGCCGCTGGCGCAACCAGGCGCGCGCCGCATCGTCGCTGAACGCCGGGGTCGCCGCAGCGCGCGCCTGTTCGCACAGCGCGGCCCAGTCGACTGCCGGCTTCTCGCAGCCGCGCAGCAACGCCGGCCAGAGCTCGCTGGTGCGGTCGGCCTCCCAGGCCGGCAACTCGGCCCAGCCGACCGGCACCCAGCGCGCACGCGCGCGCACGATGGTCGCGTTCACCATCGGGACGTTGAGCGGGTTGGTGGCAGCAACCGGCGGCGCCTCGGACGGCGCCGGTGCGGGGGATGGCGGGCTCGCGCAGGCCGCGAGCAACCCTAGAATCGCCGCCGGCAACAGGGCCTTGCAACGCGTCAGGACAATCGGCATGTGGATCCTCATTTTGGAAGCGTTCGGCGCGTTGCTGCTGCTGGTGCTGATCGTCTGGTGGACGATGTTCCAGGGGCGCAGCAAGGGTGAGCGGGATCGCGACATCTGATCAATCCGTCGGCCAGATGAACGACAGCGGCTTGCGCCACAGGCGCGCCCGCACCGCCCGGTAGATCCGGCTGCGGTCGAAGGTGCGG
>JAZJZJ010000341.1:0-16878 GCA_040389925.1 Pseudomonadota bacterium | reverse complement strand
TCGGCCCGCGCGCCGACACCATCGAGCTGATGGGCGACAAGGTGCGCGCGCGCCGCTTTGTCGCCGAGCGCGGCTTCCCGGTGGCGCCGAGCGCGATCGAGGACGACGACCCGGCGAGCTTCGTCGCGCGCGCCCGCGCGCTGGGCGCGCCGCTGCTGATCAAGCCCTCGGCCGGCGGCGGCGGCAAGGGCATGCGCATCGTGCGCGACCTCGCGCTGCTCGAAGCCGAGATCGCCACCGCGCGGCGCGAGGGCGAGCGCTACTTCGGCGATGGCCGCCTGTTCGTCGAACGCTACGTCGAGCGCCCGCGCCACATCGAGGTCCAGGTGCTCGGCGACGCCCACGGTCAGGTGGTCCACATTTGGGAACGCGAATGCTCGGTGCAGCGGCGCTTCCAGAAGATCATCGAGGAAACGCCGTCGCCCGGCCTCACGCCCGAGCAGCGTCGCGATGTCTGCGAATCCGCGGCCGGCATCGCGCGGGCCTGCGCCTACCTCGGTGCCGGCACGGTCGAGTTCATCTACGGCGCCGGCGGCGAGTTCTATTTTCTGGAGATGAATACGCGACTGCAGGTCGAGCACCCGGTCACCGAAATGATCTGCGGCCTCGACCTGGTGCGCGAGCAGGTGCGGCTGGCGCGCGGCGAGCCGCTCGGCCTCGTGCAGGCCGACATCGCGCATCAAGGCCATGCGATCGAATGCCGGCTCTATGCCGAAGACCCGGCGCATGATTTCCGCCCCGCCACTGGCGCCATCCTGGCCTGGAAGCCCCCTTCCGGCCCGGGCGTGCGCGTCGACGCTGGTGTGCGCGAAGGCGGCGCCGTCACGGCCGCGTTCGACCCGATGGTCGCCAAGATCGTCTGTCACGGCGCAACGCGGGCGCAGGCCATCGCGCGCTCGGTGCGGGCGCTGCAGGACACCGTGCTGCTCGGCGTCACCACCAACGCGACCTACCTGGCGCGCGTGCTGCAGCACCCCGAGTTCATCGCGGGCCAAGCCGACACCGGCATGCTGGCGCGTTGTGCCGGCGATCTTCGATCGGCGCTGTCCGAGCCCGAGATCGACCTGCTGCTGGCTGCCGCGGTGCTGTCCGATCGCGAGCTGATGCATCGGGTTCATGCCGTGCCGCCGATGCACGCTGCGATGGGCGGCTGGAGGAACTGAACCCAATGCACGCGCGTTATCTGATCGCCGGCGTCGCGCACGACGTCATCGCAACCCGCGGCCCGGACGGCGGCGTGCAGCTGCGCCGCGGCGACCGCACGCTGGTCGTCAGCCGCGAGGCCCTGGCCGACGGGCGCTGGCGCATCAGCGTCGGCGGTCGGTCGCGCGTCGTTCAACTCGCCGTGGGGGCGGATTCGGTGTTCGTGCATGCCGAGGGCATGGGTGCAGCCGAGGTCGAACGCCAGCAATTGACGCACGCCACCGCCGGCGCGGCCGGCGGCGGCTCCGACCTGCTAAGCGCACCGATGCCCGGTGTCGTGATCGCGGTGCACGCCGCCGCGGGCGAGGTCGTTCGTGCCGGCCAGGCGTTGATGGTGATCGAGAGCATGAAACTCGAAACCACCCTGCTCGCGCCGCGCGACGCGCGCGTCAAGACCGTGCACTTCCTGGCCGGTGCGACCTTCGCGCTGAAGGCCGCGCTGATTACCCTCGAAGACGTCTGAACCATGAAGCGCATCGAATCCCGCATCGACACTTCGTCAGAGGCGTACAAGCGCAACCATGCCGCGATCAGCGCCATCGTCGACGACTTCCGCGCCCGCCAGGAGCAGGCGCGCCACCTGTGCCCGCCGCGCGACCTGAAGCGCCTGCGGTCGCAGAACAAGCTGCTGCCGCGCGAGCGGCTCGACCTGCTGCTCGATCCCGGCACGCCATTCCTCGAGTTCTCGTCGCTCGCCGCCTGCGGCCAGTACGACGACGAGGTCCCGGGCGCGAACGTCATCACCGGCCTGGGCGTGGTCAGCGGCCGCGAGGTGCTGATCCACTGCGACAACTCCGGCATCAAGGGCGGCGCCTGGTACACGCTGACACCGCGCAAGATCACCAGGCTGCTCGACATCGCGCTCGAGAACCGCCTGCCGGTGCTGCACCTGTGCGACAGCGCGGGCGCCTTCCTCGAGGAGCTGTCGGGCGTGTACATCGAGGGCGGGCGCGTATTCCGCAACCAGTGCCTGCTGTCCAAGGCCAACGTGCCGCAGATCGCGATGGTCTTCGGCCACTGCACCGCCGGCGGCGCCTACATCCCGGCGCTGTGCGACTACAGCATCATCGTGCGCGGCGCCGGCGGCGTGTTCCTGGGCGGGCCGCCGCTGGTGAAGGCGGCCACCGGCGAGGAGCACACCGCCGACGAGATCGGCGGCGCCGACCTGCACACCCAGGTCTCGGGCACGGTGGACTACCCCGCCGACAACGAGGCCCACGCGATCGAGATCTGCCGCGAGCTCGTGGCCCAGCTCAAGCCGGCCACGCGCAGCTACCTGCCCGAGCACGAGCCCGAGGCGCCCTACTACGACCCGGGCGAGATGCACGGCATCGTCAGCCCCGACCACAAGGTCCAGTTCGACCACCGCGAACTGATCGCGCGCATGGTCGACGGCAGCCGCTTCCACGAATACCAGCCGGCCTACGGCACGACGCTGGTCTGCGGTTACGCCTACCTCTGGGGCTACCGCATCGGCATCCTGGCCAACAACGGCGTGCTGTTCTCCGACAGCTCGAAGAAGGCGGCGCACTTCATCGCCCTGTGCAACCAGAACCGCACGCCGCTGGTGTTTATGCAGAACACCACCGGCTACATGATCGGCCGCAACTACGAGATGGAAGGCATCACCAAGGACGGCGCCAAGATGCTGATGGCGCAGGCCGGCAGCGAGGTGCCCAAGTTCACCGTGATCACCAGCGCCGCGTTCGGCGCGGGCTACTACGGCATGTGCGGCCGGGCTTGGGACCCGCGCTTCATCTGGGCCTGGCCCAACATCCACATGGGTGTGATGGGCCCCGAGCAGGCCGCCAACACGCTCGCCGACGTGAAGATCGCGCAGCTGCGGCGCCACGGCCATCCCCCCGACGAGGCCGCGATGAAGATCCTGCGCGACCGCGTCTTTGAAAAGGCCGAGCGCGAATCGAACGCCTATTTCGCAACCTCGCGGCTGTGGGACGACGGCCTGCTGGCGCCAGTGGACACGCGCAATGCGCTGGGCATGGCGCTGTCGGCCGCCTCGCACGCACCGATCGCCGCGCCGAGCTACGGCATCTTTCGTTTCTGAACGGGCCGCTGGCGCCAAGTGTCAAAGTGAACGGCGGCGCTTTGCGCATCGACGCGACGCTCAGTAAACTCCCAAGGCCAGCCCCGCCGCGAAGGCGGCCCCCAGTTCCTCGCATCGCGCGAGTGCCGGAGCGTCGATCTGCTTCGCGCGCAGGATGTCCGCCGGTGCCTGGGCATGGGTGCAAACAATCACCGCCTCGACGATGCGCCGCAGCCGCCATCCGGTGGCGATGCGCTCGATCTGGCGGACGGCGTTGCTGCCGTCGCTGCCGGCGCAAATCAGGAGGGCGTAGGGTCGGCCGTTGATGCGGTCGAGCACGGCATAGTAGCTGCGGTCGAAGAAGTCCTTCAACATACCGGACATGGCGGCCAGATTCTCGGGCGTGGCGAAGATCAGGCCGTCGGCCGCCAGGACATCGTCGGGCCCGGCATCGCGCGCGTGCAGCAAACGGACGTCAACCGTGCCCTCGCTTCGCGCCCCGGACGCAGCCGCCTGCGCCATCTGCAACGTGCCGCCGGTCATCGTGTGGTACACGATGAGCAGCGACTTTCGCAGCGTGGTCACACAGTCATCGATTCGGGCAGCATGAAGGGCACGGTGATCACGCGGTCACCTCGAAACCATGGAAGCTGACAAACTCGTCCAAGCCGGCACGCTCGGTGATGAAGGCGTTCTCCGGTGCGTCCACGTCTTCGTGCCCGAGCGCGATGCCGCACAGCAGGATCTCGTTGTCGCCCATCGGCAGCTGCTCGCGGGCGATCTTGTGAAACCAAGCGAACGCGGCCTGGGCGCAGGTGTGCAGCCCCTGCGCGCGCGCCGCCACCAGGATGTTCTGGATGAACATGCCGACGTCCATGAAGCTGCCGGTGTTCAGGCGCCGGTCGAGCGTGACGATCAGCCCCACTGGCGCGTCGAAGAACGTGTAGTTGCGCAGCATCTGGCGTTCGCGCGCGACCTTGTCGTCGCGCGCAATGTCGAGCGTCGCGTACAGCCCGAAGCCGCAACGGCGCCGACGTTCCAAGTAGGGCTCGAACCAGCTCGTCGGGTAGTAGGCGTACTCCGGCTGATGGCGGTCCGGGTCGCCGCTGGCGGCTTCGACGATGGCGTCGCAGAGCTTGTCGCGCCGCTCGCCGGCAACCACGTACACGCGCCAAGGCTGCACGTTGTTGCCGCTCGGCGCCCGCGCCGCCACGTTCAGGATGTGGCTCACCACCGCGGCGGGCACCGGGGTGGGCAGGAACCGCCGGACGGATTTACGGCTGCGGATCGCTTCGTCGACATGCATGGGCTTCTCCGGGGTCATGGTGCGCAGATCACGGGCCCGGCCCGGGGCCGTCACCTCTGGACTGCGCTGGTGGCTTCAGCTACTCTAGCGACATGGATTCTACCAAACGACCGTTCGACTGGCTTCCGACACCCGAGATCCTCGCGCAATCGAATCTCGGTGCCTTCATCCGCCGCACCGGCGAGCCCGATCTGCAGGCCCTGTCACGCCGCGCCGACGCCGACCCGGCGTGGCTGATGCAGCAGGTGTTCGAGTTCTGCGACTTCCGCTTCTACAAACCGTACGAGCAGATGCTCGACACCTCGCGCGGCATCGAGTGGGCGCGCTGGTGCGTCGGCGGCACGACCAACATCGTGCTCAACTGCATCGACCGGCACCGCGACACGCCGGCTTGGGAGCGCCCGTTTCTGGTCTGGGAGGGCGAAGACCAGCGCGCCCAGCGCAGCCTGAGCTACCGCGAGTTCGACGCCGAGGTCTGCCGGCTGGCCGGCGCGCTGCGGGCACTCGACGTGCGGCCGGGCGACCGCGTCGGGCTGTACATGCCGAACCTGCCGGAGACCTTCATCGCTTTCTTCGCGGTGATGAAGATCGGCGCCGTCGTCATGCCCTTGTTCTCCGGCTTCGGCCCGCAGCCGCTGATCTCGCGCCTGAACGACGGCGAAGCCAAGGTCGTGCTGACGGTCGACGGCACGTGGCGCCGCGGCACGCCGGGCGCGATGAAGTCGGTGCTCGACGAGGCGCTGAGCGAGGTGCCCAGCGTGCGCTCCGTGCTGGTGCTGCGCCACCTCGGCAACGCGCTGGATTGC
The DNA here is from genome assembly GCA_040389925.1 of Pseudomonadota bacterium. GTDB lineage: Bacteria > Pseudomonadota > Gammaproteobacteria > Burkholderiales > Burkholderiaceae_C > LMDS01. Next base: position 11,519 of record JAZJZJ010000341.1, on the reverse strand, counting down.
CCGATGACGCCCAACCGCGACCATGACTGGGCTGCGGCCGTCGCGATCCAGCCCGCCGCGTTGCCGACGATGGAGATGGCCGCCGACGACCCCGCCGTGCTGCTCTACACCTCGGGCACCACGGGCAAGCCCAAGGGCTGCGTCTGGACGCATGTGAGCTTCCTCGGCTCGATGGTCACGCGCGATATGCACATCTGCGCCGACTTCAAGCCTAGTGACCGCTTCTTCTTCATGAGCGACATGGGCTGGATGGTGGGCGCGATGTGCGCCTGCATCCCGAGCTTCTTCGGCGGCAGCCTGCTGGTCGCGGAAGGCACGCCCGACTTTCCGGACACCGGCCGCTTCTGGCGCCTGCTGCAGGACCACCGCGTCACCTACGTCGGCGTCGCGCCGACCCTGATCCGCGGCCTGATGCGCTACGGCGACGCCGAGGTCGAGCGCTTCGACCTGTCCGCGTTGCGGATCGCCGTGTCGGGCGGCGAGGCCTGGACCGAGGCGCCCTGGCGCTGGTTCTTCGAGCATGTGTGCAAGAAGGAGCTGCCGTTCCTGAACATCGTCGGCGGCACCGAAGTGGGCGGCTGCAACTTCACCGGCACCGTGCACCACCCGCTGCGGCCCGGCTCGTTCGGGATGGGCGGGCTCGGCGTAGGCGCCGACATCGTCGACGAGGCCGGGCAGCCGGTGGCCGATGGGCAGGTCGGCGAGCTCGTGCTGCGCAACCCCAACATCGGCATCACAAAGAGCCTGTGGCGCGACGACGATCGCTATCTCGACAGCTACTGGCGCACCCTGCCCGGCATCTGGGTCCACGGCGACTTCGCGATGCGCGACGCCGACGGGCTCTACTACATCCTCGGCCGCAGCGACGACACGATCAAGATCTCGGGCAAGCGCACCGGACCGTCCGAGATCGAGACGCTGCTGACCGGCACCGGCAAGGTGTCCGAAGCGGCGGTGATCGGCGTGCCCGACGAGATCAAGGGTTCGGCCATCGTCTGCGTCTGCGTGCCGATGCCGGGCGTGCCGGCCGACGCGGCGCTGGAGCAGGAACTGTCCGCCGCGGTCGTGCGCGGCATGGGCACGTCGTACCGGCCGCGGCAGGTGCTGCTCGTCACCGATCTGCCGAAGACGCGCAACATGAAGATCATGCGGCGCGTGGTGCGCTCGGTGTATCGCGGTGACAGCCCGGGAGACCTGTCGTCGCTGGTCAATCCGGAAACGGTCGTCGAACTGCGCGCGAAGCTGGCCGCGGACAACAAGGCCTGAGAGAAGCAACATGTGCAGCCTGGACCCCCTGTTCGAAAACAACCGCGCCTGGTCGGCAAGCTGCGCGGCGCGGGACCCCGAATACTTTGCGCGGCTTGCCCGGCAGCAAGCGCCCCGGTACCTGTGGATCGGCTGCTCCGACAGCCGCGTGCCGGCCAACGAGATCGTCGGGCTGCGCCCGGGCGAAGTGTTCGTGCACCGCAATGTCGGCAATCTGGTGGTGCACTCCGACCTCAATTGCCTGACCGTGCTGCACTACGCCGTCGAGGTGCTGAAGGTCGAGCACGTGCTCGTGGTCGGGCACTACGGGTGCGGTGGCGTGCAGGCGGTGATCGACGGCCGCCGCACCGGCTTGGCGGAGAACTGGCTGCGCCACTTGGAGGATGTGGCGCGAAAGCACGCGCCGCGGCTCGACGGCGTCGACGATGCCAATGAACGGGCGGCGCTGCTGTGCGAGCTCAACGTGATCGAGCAGGTCAGCAACGTCTGCCGCACCACCGTGCTGCGCCGCGCTTGGGAGCGCGGTCAAGCTGTCGAGGTCCACGGACTGGTGTATGGCCTGAACGACGGCCTGTTGCGGCGGGTCGGCCCGAGCGTCGGCGGCATCGACACCCGGGATTCTGGTTACGTCGATGCGCTGTCCACGCTCGGGGTGCCTTGACAGGGTGATCGAAGAACACTGTGGCGCGAAAGGCGCGACAAGATGATCCGACTCGAAGTGACCGACGGCATTGCCGAGATCCTGCTCGACAACCCGCCGGTGAACGCCCTCACCGACGCCTTGCTGGATGCGCTGATGGCCGCCCTGCGCGAGGCCGGCGCCAACCCGCACGTGCGCGCCATCGTGCTGGGCAGCGCGATCCCCGGCCGCTTCTGTGCCGGGCTCGACCTGCCACGCTTCAAGGACAGTTCGCCCGCCGCGGTGCACGCGACCGTGGGCCGGCTGTACTCGCAATTGTTCGAGTTGCAGTCCGGCCTGCCCAAGCCGACGATCGCCGCGATCAGCGGGGCGGTGCGCGGCGGGGGCATGTCGGTGGCGATTACCTGCGACATGCTGGTCGCCGCCGACGATGCCAGCTTCGGCTACCCCGAGCTCGAAGTCGGATTGCTGCCTGCGATCCACTACACCCATCTGCCGCGGATCGTCGGGCGCTACCGCGCCTTCGACCTGCTGTTCACCGGCCGCGTCTTCGATGCCCGCGAAGCGATGGCGCTCGGCCTCGTCGGCCGCATCGCGCCGCCCGATCTCGTGCTGAGTGAAGCACACAAGCTGGCCCGCGTCTTCGCGGCCAAGTCGCCGAAACTGATGAGGCTCGGCAAGGCCGCCTTCGGGCGCGCCACCGACAACGGCTACCGGCAAGGCGCGGCCAATGCGGTCGACCTCATATCGACGGTTTTCGGCACCGACGACTGCCGCGAAGGGCTCACCGCATTCACCGAAAAGCGTGCTCCGACATGGGGTCGCGACTGACGCAACGCAGACCGAGTCGAACTGTCAAACAAACGTTTGGTCCACGGCGCTAAAATTCCACTTCGGCCCGGCGCTGACCCTGTCGGCCGGTCGCCCTGCACGAGCCCGAACACGGAGAAAAGTTTTGCCCAAAGACCTGCCAGCTGCCCGCCGCACGCCAGAGCGTGAGTTCGTGATCATCGGCGCCGGCATGTGCGGCCTGTACCAGTTGCACAAGCTGTTGCAGCTCGGTGCCGACGTCACGGTGCTCGAACGCGGCGACGACGTCGGCGGCACCTGGTACTGGAACCGCTACCCCGGCTGTCGTTTCGATTCGGAGAGCTACACCTACGGCTACGCGTTCTCGAAGGAGCTGCTGGCAGAGTGGGACTGGACAGAACACTTCTCGCCGCAGCCGGAGAACCTTCGCTACGTGAACCACGTGGTCGAGAAGTTCGATCTGCGCCGGCACGTCCAGTTCGGCTGCTCGCTCGAGCGCGCGACCTTCGACGAGCACAACGAGCTGTGGACGCTCGAGCTGGCCGGCGGGCGCACCCTGACGTGCCGCTTCCTGCTCACCGCGATCGGACTGCTTTCCGCACCCACGATGCCACGCCTGAAGGGCATGGACAGCTTCCGCGGGCCGTCGTTCCACACCTATCACTGGCCCAAGGAGCCGGTGGACCTGGCGGGCAAGCGGGTGGCGGTCATCGGCACGGGCGCCACCGGCGTGCAGCTGATCGGCGCGATCGCCGACAAGGTGGGCGAGCTCACGGTGTTCCAGCGCCGGCCGAACTGGTGCGCGCCGCTGCACAACGCGCCCATCCCGCCGGCCGAAATGGCTGACATCCGATCCCGCTACGACGAGATCTTCAAGAAGTGCGACCTGACGCCGGGCGGCTTCATCCACGGACCGGACCGGCGCCGGGTGGCCGAAGTGCCGCGTGAAGAGCGCCTGGCATTCTGGGAGCGGCTGTATGCCACGCCGGGCTTCGCGATCTGGCTCGGCAACTTCCGCGACGTGCTGATGGACGAGGCCGCCAATGCCGAGTTCTCGGCCTTCGTGGCCGAGAAGATCCGCCAGCGTGTGAAAGACCCGGTGGTGGCCGATAAGCTGATCCCCAAGGATCACGGCTTCGGCGTGCAGCGCGTGCCGATGGAGACGCGCTACTACGAAGCCTACAACCGCCCCAACGTGCACCTGGTGAGCATCGGTGATACCCCGATCGAATGCATCACGCCCACCGGCATCCGCACCAGCGAACGCGAGTACGAGTTCGACCTGATCGTCTACGCCACAGGCTTCGATGCGGTGACCGGCGCCTTCGACAACATCGACTTCGTCGGCGTGAACGGTGAGCGTCTGCGCGACAAGTGGCGCGACGGGCCGGTCAACTACCTGGGCCTGCAGGCCGCCGGGTTCCCCAACCTCTTCATGCTGGCGGGGCCACAGAGCGCATCGCTTTCAACGAACTTTCCGCGTGGCATCGAGACGGTGGTCGACTGGGCGAGCTCGCTGTTCGAGCACGTCGTGCAGCAGGCGATCACGCGCGTCGAGCCGACCGTGGAAGCCGAGACACTGTGGACCGAGCATGTGAAGGAGCTGTACCAGGGCCTGCTGCTGCGCAAGGCGAAGTCATGGTTCACCGGTTACAACTCCAACCTCGAAGGGCACGACAAGATCCGTTACCTCATCTACAACGGCGGCGCCCCGCGCTATCGCCAGCGGCTTTCCGAAGTCGCCGCGCAAGGCTATGAAGGGTTTCGCCTTTCGTGATCGGCGGCGGCTGTCAACCGACCCGCCGGATCGACACCACGGGTTCGGCGCCGTGTTCGAGGTCGACGGTGACGAACGTGCCGGAGTGCTCTGAAAGCCGCTCCGGCGCCCCGCAGTAGTAGGCCACGGTGGCGCCCCTCGACACATTGCGCAGGCCGTGGTGGTGGCCGAGCGCCACGTAATCACGCCCACTCGCTTCGATCTGATCGGCCCGGATCGGCGATGAACGCCTGCTGTGATAGCCGTCCTCGACGAAGATGCCGTGCCCCATCGCGAGGTTCCACCAACCGTCATGAATGTCGGGCATATCGGCCAGAGGGCGGAAGTCCGGCGAATGAACGGCCATGCCCTTGCCCCAGGCGCTGATCTTCAATTCCGGCAGTTCGAGCGTCTCGCCCTGCGGGCTCATGACCATCTGCACGTTGGCGATGCGGTTGAAATCGTGGCGTCGGTAAATTCCGTCGTCTTCCAGGCAGTCATGGTTGCCCGGAATCATCAGCACGGGGAGCGGCAGACGGCCCAGCGCCTCCATGGCCCAGACGATGGTGTCATCGGAGGCGCGGTTGGAGTCGAACAGGTCGCCGACGATCAGCAAGGCATCGGGGCGCTGTTCAATGACGTTGTCGAGCAGCGTTCGAAACCGGTCGCGGCAGCGGTCACGCCGGTCGATGCGGTCTTCTCCGCCGTGGTAGTCGGTATCCAGATGGATGTCAGAGACATGGGCAAGACGGACTTTGGTGCGCATGGCGGCAATCGAGCGCGTCAGGAAAGCGATGGTCCGAACAGGAAGCGCCGAACGCTGTCGGCGAACGCGTCGGGCTGGTCGGTGAACAGGGCGTGCCCGGCGCGCTCGATGCGTTCGACGCTGCAGCGCGGCATCGTCGCGGCCATGCGCTCGGCCAACGCCGGCGTCACGACGCGACTGTGGCTGCCGTATTGCAGCAAGGTCGGGGTCGGGATGGCGCCCACCATGCCCCACAGATCCATCGACGCGGGAACAGGCCGCCGGTGCTGCGACAAGGCCGGGTCGTACTTCCAGGTGTAGGCGCCGGTGTCGGTCCTGCGCACGCCTTGGGCCACGCTTTCCGCGACCACGTCGGGCGGTGCCATGGCCATGATCCGGCGCAGATAGGCCGTCGCGGATTCGACGGAATCGAAATCCTGCGGCGGCGGCGTTTCAGAGATGCGGGACAGGTCGGTGCCCGGCGCCACCTCGGGCAGGCCGGCCGTGATGTCCACGAGCACAAGGCGCTCCAGATCCTCGGGGCGGCGGTGCGCATACACCATCGACACCAGCCCACCCAGCGAGTGGCCGATCAGCGTGAAGCGGGTCAAGCCCCGCTGCGTGACCACCGCACGCAGGTCGCGGTAGAAATCCTCGAGCTGATAGCTGTCCGCGCCACCCCAGCCGCTGTCGCCGTGACCCCGCTGGTCCAGCGCCAGGATGTGGAGCTGGTCGCTGAAGCGGCGCGCGAAATTGTTCCAGACATGGGCGTGCAGACGGATGCCGTGCACCAGGATCACCGGATGCCCGCCGTGGTTGCCCCAATCCAGGTGATGCAAGTTCAGATCGTCGTGGACGACGAAACGGCTTTGCGCCGGGACGGGTGGGGTCATGGCGCCCTTCACGTCGACTGCCCTGGCACAGGGCCATTCATCGCTTCATCGATCAGCCGCGCGACGAGCGCCGGATCTTCCATCGGCAACATGTGGGTCTTGTCGGTCAGGTTGAGGTCGCGGCCGTGGCGAAACTCCTGGGCCAGCCCGGGCCACGTCGGCGACCCCAGCGGATCCCAAGGCAGGATGCTCGGATCGCCCGAGCCGGCGCGCACCACGAGCACCGGGATCTGCAGCGCACGGATGCTGGCGTAGATGCCCAGGTTCTGCTGCGCCAGCGGATAGACCTTGCCTTCGAAGGCCGGATCGCAGGCGAGCTGGAAGCCGCTGCCGCCGTCGGCCGGGCGCAGGCCATGATCGCAGTAGTCGCGCAGGGCCTGACGATCGAACACGTGGTACGGCGGCCGCTCGACGAACCGGTCGAACATCGCCTGGGCAGAGTCGAAGCGGTTCTTGCGCGCGGCCGCCGGATGCAGCGCGCCGGACGGCGGCAAGGGCCGGTGGTACTCGGCCGGCGCGAAGATCGTCGGATCGATCAGCACCAGCCGCGCGAACCGGCCCGGCTGGTAGGCGGCCGCCTGCACCAGCGCATGGGCGCCCAGGCTGTGGCCGACGCCCACCGCGTCTTGCGCGTCGAGCGCGACGGCGAGCGCGGCCACGTCGTGGCCGAAGTCCGCCCAGCCGTCGAAGTCCGCCGCCTCGCTGCGGCCATGGCCGCGCTGCTCGGCCGCGATCACATGGCGGCCCGGCAGCCGGTGGACGACTTGGTCCCACACGCGGCCATGAAAGCCGGTGGCATGCACCAGCCACACGCTGGGCCCTTGACGGCGCCGCTCGGGGCGCCACTCGAACCAGGCCTGGCCAATGCCGTTCGCGACGGTGCGATGCAGGCGCGGCGCGTCGGTCATCGTCGTGGGCGCGGTCAGATCACGGCCGCCAGGCGACTGGCCTGGTCGATGGCGCGCTTCGCGTCGAGCTCGACCGCCTCGAAAGCGCCGCCCACCAGATGCGTGCGCACCCCGCTGGCCTGCAGCGCGTCGTACACGCTGCGCAGCGGCGTCTGACCGGCGCAGACGATGACGCTGTCGGCCTCGAACAGCCGAGGCTCGCCGCCCACCCGCGTGTGCAGGCCGGCGTCGTCGATCTTCAGGTACTCGACCCCGCCCACCATTTGCACGCCGCGCCGGCCCAGGCTCATGCGGTGCGTCCAGCCGGTGGTGCGGCCCAGCGTCTTGCCGAGCGCGTCGGGCTTGCGCTGCAGCAGAGCGACCGTGCGCTCCGACTTTTCAACCTGCGGCAACACGCCGGTGACGCCGCCGCGGGGGTGGTTGTCGAAGTCGATGCCCCATTCGCGCGCGAACACGGCCACGTCGAGCGACGCGGAAATGCCAGCGTGCGAGACCAGCGTCGCAACGTCGAAGCCGATGCCGCCCGCGCCGATGATCGCGACGTGCCGGCCCACCGGCTTGCGGCCCAGGATCACGTCGACGTACGGCAGCACCATCGGATGATCAATGCCCGGAATGTCGGGCCGGCGCGGCGTGATGCCGGTGGCGACGATCACGTCGTCGAACCCTTCGGCGCGCAGCAACGCGGCGTCGGCCGCGGTGTTCAGGCGCAGTGCGATGCCGAGCTTGTCGATCATGCGGCGGTAGTAGCGCAGCGTCTCGGCGAACTCTTCCTTGCCGGGGATGCGGCGCGCCAGGTTGAACTGGCCGCCGATCTCGGCACCGGCCTCGAACAGCGTGACATGGTGGCCGCGCTCGGCCGCCACCGTGGCGGCGGCCAAGCCGGCCGGCCCGGCGCCGATGACTGCGATGCGCTTGGGCGCCGCTGCGGGCCGATAGTTCAGCTGGGTCTCGTTGCACGCCCGCGGGTTGACCAGGCAGGTCACCTGCTGGCGCCCGCCGAAGTAGTGGTCCAGGCAGGCCTGGTTGCAGGCGATGCAGGTGTTGATCTCGTCCTCGCGGCCCTCGGCGGTCTTCAGCACGAACTGCGAGTCGGCCAGCATCGGCCGCGCCATCGACACCAGGTCGGCGTCGCCGCGCGCGAGCACCTGCTCGGCCACCGCCGGCATGTTGATCCGGTTGCTGGTAATGACCGGCACGCTGACGGCCTGGCGCAGCCGGCCGGTGACCTGCGAGAACGCCGCGCGCGGCACCATCGTCGCGATGGTCGGCACCGGCGCCTCGTGCCAGCAGAAATGGGTGCTGATGATGCTGACGCCCGCCGCTTGCAAGCCCTGCGCGAGCGAGGTGATCTCGTCCCAGGCCAGGCCACCGTCGAGCATGTCCATCGCCGGGACGCGGAAGATCACGATGAAGCGCTCGCCGACCGCGGCGCGCACCCGGCGCACGACCTCGAGCGCGAAGCGCATGCGGTTCTCCCACGGCCCGCCCCATTGATCCGTGCGCAGGTTGGTCTTGCGCACCATGAAGGCGCTGATCAGGTAGCCGGCCGAGCCGATGATCTCGACGCCGTCGTAGCCGGCCGATTGCGCCAGCGCCGCGCAGTTGGCGAAATCGCTGAGCTGCTTCTCGATGCCCGCTTCGTCGAGCTCGCTGGGCGTGTAGCGGCCGATGCGCGACTTGACCGCCGACGGCGCGACGCAGGTCGGCGTGTCGGCCAGCGCGCCGGTGTGCAGGATCTGCAAACAGATCTTCACGTCGGGGTCGGCCGCGTGCACCGCGCGCGTGATCAGGCGGTGCTGCTCGGCTTGCTCGGGGCTGGCCAGCTTGCTGTCCAGCCCGCCCTCGTCGTTGGGCGGGAAGCCGCCGGTGATGATCATGCCGACACCGCCGCGCGCGCGCTCCGCGAAATACTCGGCCATGCGCGGGAATCCGCCGAGCGTTTCCTCCAGCCCGGTGTGCATCGAGCCCATCAGGATGCGATTCTTCAGCCGCGTGTGCCCCAGATCGAGCGGGGCGAAGACATGGGGGTAGCGCGTGGTACCGTTCATCGCGAAGCCTGTCGGTGGTGTGAGGGGACTATGCACCGCCATGGCCCGCGCGTTGCCCGCGCAGCCAGGACGAGAGATAGCCGCGGATGTACTGCGGCGGGTGAGCCACCTCGCCGCCGAGTTCCGCAGCGGCACGCCAAGGCCAGTGCGGGTCGTGCAGCATGCCGCGCGCGATGGCCGCCAGGTCGCACTGGCCCTCGGCGATGGCGCGGTTCGCATGGACCGGGTCGAACAGCATGCCCACGCCCATCACCGGCAGGCCGGCGGCCACGCGCACCGCGGCCGCCAGCGGCAGTTGATAGCCTTCGCCGAGCGGGATCTTCTGTTGCAGGGACATGCCGCCGCTCGACACGGTGATGAAGTCGCAGCCGCGCGCCTTCAGTTCGCGCGCGAACGCGCACGAGTCGTCGAGCGTCCAGCCACCGTCGACCCAGTCGGTCGCCGAGATGCGCACACCCAGCGGGCGCTCGCGCGGCCACTCGGCGCGCACCGCGTCGAACACCTCGAGCGGGAAGCGCATGCGATTGTCCAGGCTGCCGCCATGCGCGTCGCCGCGCTGGTTGCTCAGCGGCGACAGGAAGCTGTGCAGCAGGTAGCCGTGGGCGGCGTGCAGTTCGACCAGCTCGAAGCCCAGGCGCGCCGCGCGCCGGGTGGCTTGCACGAAGGCATCGCACACCGTCTTCATGCCCTGCGAGTCGAGTGCCTCGGGTCGCGGCCAGCCGGTATCGAACGCCAGCGCCGACGCGGCGACGGTGGGCCAAGGATCATGGCCCGCCTTGAGCGCGTCGCCACGCTCTTCCCAGGGCCGGTGCGCCGAGCCCTTGCGGCCCGAGTGTGCGAGCTGGACGCCGAGACGGGCGTTGCCGTGGCGGCGAAAGAAATCGACCACGCGCACCAGCGCCGCCTCGTTCTCGTCGGAGTACAGCCCCAGGCAACCGTGCGTGATGCGGCCGCGGCGCTCGACATGCGTGGCCTCGACGATCACCAGCCCGGCGCCCGAGACGGCGTACTGGCCCAGATGCACCAGGTGCCAGTCGGTGGCGCAGCCGTCGACCGCGCTGTACTGGCACATGGGCGAGACGACGATGCGGTTCGGCAGTTCGAGCTCGCGCAGCCGCAGCGGGCTCAGTAAAGCGGGAACATTCATGGGATCGTGCACCTCAGGCATCGTGGATCGTGTCGCCGACGCGTCGCAGCACCTGCGATCGCACCAGCTCCTGCGTGAGCTGCTCGATCCAGTCGACCACCGGCGCCGACGCGGCGAAGCGTTGGTGAATCGTCTGGAAGTGGCGCGTGCCGGCGGCCCATGCGACCAACTCGACCACGGGCATCTGTCTGCTGTCCAGCAGCTTGAATTTCAGCATCACCTTGGCGGCGTGGCGGGCGTGCCGCTCCGGGTTCTCGATGAACGCATCGAGGCGCGCGCGCGCCCGGCCCAGAACCTCAGGCGCGAAGGCGAACACCCGACCATGGCCGGGGATGACCCAATGAGGATCGAGCCGCTCGATCAGGTCGAGGGTCGAACCCTCCTGGTCGAAGGCGGCTTGGCCTTCGAGCTCCTCGAAGACCACGCCGAAACCGTTTTCCCACAAGGCATCGGCCGAGATCAGCGTGCGCGACCGCGGCTCGAACAGAATGACCGAATCGGGATCGTGGCCGGGCGCGGCGTGGACCTGCCACATCGTGTCGGCCAGTTCGATCTCGGTGCCGGGCAGCACGTGACCGTCGAACCCGAAGCGCGGGCAGAGTTGCCCGGTCGGGGCGTAGCCAAGGGCGACCGGATCCCAGTGCGCGACCGCGCCGGACAGGCCGGGCGGAATCAGCGTCCGCACTGCCGGATACAGCTGCTGGAGCGCGGCGTTGCCGCCGCAGTGGTCGCTGTGAAGATGGGTGTTGACGAGCCGGTCCAGCGTGCGCCCGCGCAACGCCGCGGCGACCAGCGCCGTGGTCTGTCGCGCATGCGTACAGTAGCCGCTGTCGACAAGCGCGCTGGACCGCGCACCGAGGAACAGCATGCTGTTGCTCGACAGCCAGCCGCGCTCGATGACTTGCAACCCGTTCGGAAGCCGAATGTCGGTCACGCTCCGCCCTCGTCCGCAACCGTGCGTCAGTGCCCCTTCCACACCGGCTTGCGCTTCTCCGCGAATGCACGCGGGCCCTCCTGCGCGTCCTCGCTGGCATACGCGGCGCGGTAAATGTTCTGCGCCAGTGCCATGCCAGCATCGCAGCCAGCGCTCATCGCCGTCATGATCGATTCCTTGCCGGCCATCACCGACAGCGGTGCGTTGTCGCGGATGCGTTCTGCCAGCGACTGGGCGCGCGCGCGCACCGCGTCGGGCGTGTCTTCGAGGTAGTTGATGAAGCCGAGCTGGTGGAAGGTGTCGATCGGGTACAGCTCGCCGGTCAGCACCATCTCCATCAGCAGCGGCTGCGGCAGCATCCACAGCAGC
>JAZJZJ010000340.1:0-3942 GCA_040389925.1 Pseudomonadota bacterium | reverse complement strand
TCGCGGCGACGCGCTGCTTCGGGCTGATGCCGAATTCGTTCGCCTGCTTGATCGAGGTCACCAGGTCATTCGAAGCATTGTTCAGACCCACCACCTTCGCGCCGGAGGCTTGCGCCTGAAGCAGGAAGGCCGAGAAGTCGCTGCCGGGGAAGGGGTGGCGCACGGAACCCACGACCTTGCCGCCGGCGGCGCGAATCGCCTCGCTGGCGTCCTTTTCCATCGACGTGCCGAAGGCGTAGTCGGGCGTGATGAAGAACCAGCTGTTGGCGCCTTCCTGCGTCAGCGTGCGCGCGGTGCCGTTGGCCAACGCGTAGGTGTCGTAGGTCCAGTGGACGGTGCGGTCGGTGCAGTCCTCGTTCGTCAGCCGGTTCGTACCACCGCTCGACACCAGCAGGATCCTGTCCTTCTCCTTGACGATCTTGGCGACCGCCAGCGCCGCCGCCGACATCGGCAGGTCGACGATGACGTCGACCTTGTCCTGCTCCAGCCACTTGCGCGCGATGCTGGAGGCCACATCCGGCTTGTTGACCATGTCGGCGACGACGACCTCGATCGGCACGCCGTTCACCTTGCCGCCGAAGTCATCGACCGCCATCCTGGCGGCGAGCACCGCACCGGGCCCGGCGAGGTCGGAGTAGATGCCGCTGAGGTCGGTCATGACGCCGATCTTGATGACGCCGTCCGAGATCTTCGCGGTCTGCGCGACGCCTGGCGCTGCCAGGCAGGTGGCGACCACGAGTGCGCCGACGAGTTTCTTGAGCTTTGCGTTCATGCCTGTCTCCATTGCTTCAAACACCCAGGTGCCGCTCGATGAGCGCGGCCTTCGAATCCAGTTCGGCGCGCTCGACGGTCTCGACGATGCGCCCGTGCTCGACGATGTAGTAGCGGTCCGCGAGCTCCTCGACGAAGCGGAAGTTCTGCTCCACCAGCACGAGGGTCAGGCCGCGCGCCTTGAGGCGCTCGATCGCGTGCCCCAGTGCTTCGACGATGACCGGCGCCAGGCCCTCGGTGATCTCGTCGAGCAGCAGCAGTTGCGCGCCGGTGCGCAGGATGCGCGCCAGCGCCAGCATCTGCTGCTCGCCGCCGGACAGCCGCGTGCCTTGGCTCTTGCGCCGCTCGCGCAGGTTCGGAAACATCTCGTATATTTCGTCGAGCGACATGCCGCCGGGGCCGATCGTCGGCGGCAGCAGCAGGTTCTCTTCGGCCGTCAGGCTGCTGAAGATGCCGCGCTCTTCGGGGCAGTAGCCGATGCCCAGCCGCGCGATGCGTTCGGTCGGCAGGCGGATCGTCTCGTGCCCGTTGATCCTGATCGAGCCGCTGCGGCTGCCGACCAGCCCGAGCACCGCTTTCAGCGTGGTCGTGCGGCCGGCGCCGTTGCGGCCCAGCAGGCAGACGACCTGGCCGCGCTCGACCGTGAAGTCCATGCCGTGCAGGATGTGGGTCTCGCCGTAATGCGCATGCAGGTTGGTCACCTGCATCGCCGGCCCCGATGTGCTGGTGAGGGCCGTCATGCCTTGGTGCCCATGTAGGCGCTGCGAACCCGCGCGTCGCGCGACAGCTCGTCGTACGAGCCTTCCGCCAGCACGCTGCCGCGCTGCAGCACGGTGATCGTGTCCGACAGGTCGGCGACCATGCGCAGGTTGTGCTCCACCATCAGCACGGTGCGGTTGACGGCAACCTTGCGGATCAGCGCGATGACGCGCCCGACGTCTTCATGGCCCATGCCGGAGGTTGGCTCGTCCAGCAGCAGCAGTTCGGGGTCCATCGCCAGCGTCGTCGCCAGTTCGAGCGCGCGCTTGCGCCCGTACGACAGATCGGCGGCCACCGCACCGGCATGGCCGGCGAGGTCGACCTGTTCCAGCAGATCGACGGCCCTCGCGTTCAGGCTGCGCAGCGAACTCTCGGAACGCCAGAAGCGGTAGGAGTTGCCGAGCCTGTTCTGCAGCGCGACTCGCACGTTGTCGAGCACCGTCAGGTGCGGGAACACTGCGGAGATCTGGAAAGAGCGCACCAAGCCGCGCCGCGCGACGACGTCCGGGCGCAGCGTGGTGATGTCCTGGTCATTGAAGCGAATGCTGCCGCGTGTCGGGCTGAGAAAGCGCGTCAGCAGGTTGAACATCGTCGTCTTGCCAGCGCCGTTGGGGCCGATCAGCGCATGGATGCTTCCGCGGCGAACGCCGAGGTCGACGGCGTCGACCGCCAGGAAGCCCTTGAACTCCTTGCTGAGCTTGCGGGCTTCGAGGATCAGCGGAACGGCGGTGTCGGGCATCGGCGTTGCGGGTCGTGGGCGGCGGTCGTCGGTCGGACTCACTCGACCTGCACGCCGAGCGATTTGATCAGCGGGCCCCACAGGGCCAGGTCGGCGACGATGGCGCGCGCGACCTCGTCGGGCCCGCCGAAGTTGACGTCCAGGCCGAGTGCGCTGAGGCGATCGCCGGTGCCCGGCGTCGCCAAGGCTTTCTCGGTCTCGGCCACGAGGCGCTGCTGGATCGGCTTCGGCAGGCCGGCCGGTGCCATCAGGCCCATCCAGCCGCTGAACTCGTAGCCCGGCACGCTTTCGGCGATGGCCGGCAGGTCGGGAAACAGGCGATGCCGCTTGCGGCCGGTGGTTCCGAGGGCGCGCAGCTTGCCGGCGCGCAGGTGCGGTGTGGAGGTGTTGGGCGCGTCGAACATGAACTGCAGCCCACCGCCGAGAAGGTCGTTCATTGCCAGCGCGCTGCCGCGGTAAGGCACGTGGGTCATCGTCACGCTGGCCTTGATCGCCAGCAGTTCGCCCGACAGGTGGTTCGATGACCCGATGCCGGCCGAGCCGTAGCTCAACGATCCGGGCTTGGCTCGAGCCGCGGCCAGCAACTCGTCCAGCGTGCGGAACGGGCTGCTGGCATTGACCACGAGCAGGTTGACGTAGTCGCACAGGCGCGCGATCGGCGTCAGGTCGCGCACCGGGTCGTAGCCGACGTTCTTGTACAGGTGCGGGCTGATGCCGAGCGAGCCAGTGTGGGCGAAGCCGATCGCGTAGCCGTCGGCGGGCAGCTTGCTCAGGCGCGCGACGCCGAGCGTGCTGCCGGCGCCGGGGATGTTGTCGATCACCACGGGCTGGCCAAGCTGCTCCTGCAGGCGCGAACCCATCATGCGGCTGACGATGTCGGCCGGGCCACCGGCAGCGAACGGCACGATGAAGCGCACCGGCTTGCCCGGGTAGGGATCCTGAGCGGCGGTCTCGCGCGCGGCCAGCAGGGCAGGGCCGACGGTGGCGAGCGCCAACGCGAATTGGCGGCGCGAAACAGACATCTTTTATCTCCCTCTCATCCATGATTGACCGGGCGCGTTTCCCGGCCACGCGACGCGCCGATGCCGGTGGAGGCAGACGCGGTGGACGGAGTGCCGGTTCAGTACGAGCGCGGCAGGCCCATCACATGCTCGGCGATGTAGTTCAGAACCATCTCGCGGTTCAACGGTGCCGTGCGCAACAGCCGTACCAGGCCATACAGGTCGTAGATCCCGTATTCCTTGGTGAAGCCGTTGCCTCCGTGCGTCTGAATGGCGGCATCGACGGCGTGAATGCCGGCCTCGGCACCGGCGTACTTGGCGATGTTGGCGAACTCGCCCGCGGGCTGGCCCCGATCGAACGCCCACGCCGCCTTCAGTGCCATCAACGAGGCCATCTCGATCTCGCTGCGAGCGATTGCCAGCGGGTGCTGCACGCCCTGGTAGGCACCGATCGGTGTGTTGTTGAACAGCTTGCGCTCGTTGGCGTAGGCCACCGCCTTCTTCAGCGCGAAGCGGCCGATCCCGGTGCACATTCCCGACAGGATGATGCGCTCCGGGTTGAGCGTGTCGAACAGGATGCCGAAGCCCTTGTTCACCTCACCGAGCACATCGTCCTCCGTCAGCGGCACGTCGTCGAAGAACACCTGCCACTGCGTCTCGGGCACCGGGAAG
>JAZJZJ010000339.1:0-7068 GCA_040389925.1 Pseudomonadota bacterium | reverse complement strand
CACGCTGATGAAGCAGTACGAAGAGACCCGCACCCAGGCGAGCGCCATTCTCGGCAACCTGCAGGGGCTGGTTTCGGCGCGCGAGGCGCAAGCCGGCATCGTTGCCGACAGCGAACCGCTGCGCAAAGGCCTCGAAGTCGTGCAGCAACGGCTGGCGACCGAAACCGGCTTCAGCGGCGTGAGTCTGCTGTTGCTGCTGCTCTCGGCGGTCGTGCTGCTGCTTGGCGCCGCCGGGCTGCTGCGCCTGTATGTGCGCGACCAGACCGAACGCGCGATCGCGTCGGAGGGCCAGCGCGTCGCGGCCGAACGCGAACAGCAGGAAGCCAAGCGCGTCAACGACGCCAACCAGGCGGCGATTCTGCGTCTGATGAACGAGCTGCAGGCGGTCGCGGAAGGCGATCTGACCCAGCAGGCCACGGTCACCGAAGACATCACCGGCGCGATCGCCGATTCGGTCAACTACACCGTCGAAGAGCTGCGCACACTGGTGTCGCAGGTGCACGGCACGGTCGGTCGCGTGACCGACACGACCCAGCAGGTCGAAGCGACCTCGACCGAGCTGCTGGCCGCCTCAAGCGAGCAACTGCGCGAGATCCGCGACACCGGCGAGTCGGTGTTGCAGATGGCGGGCCGAATCAACGACGTGTCGGGTCAGGCGCAGGAAACCGCGGCGGTCGCGCGCCAGTCGCTGGAGGCGGCGGAGTCGGGCCTGCGCGCGGTGCAGAACACGATCGGCGGCATGAACTCGATCCGCGACCAGATTCAGGAAACCTCGAAGCGCATCAAGCGCTTGGGCGAGTCGTCGCAGGAGATTGGCGAAATCACCGAGCTGATTTCCGACATTACCGAGCAGACCAACGTGCTGGCGCTGAACGCCGCGATTCAGGCGGCGTCGGCCGGAGAAGCCGGTCGCGGCTTCTCGGTGGTGGCCGAAGAAGTGCAGCGCTTGGCCGAACGCTCCGGCGACGCGACACGCCAGATCGCCGCGCTCGTGAAGACGATTCAGACCGACACCCAGGATGCGGTCGGCGCGATGGAGCGCAGCACCCAAGGCGTGGTCGAGGGAACGCGGCTGTCGGACGCGGCCGGTACCGCGCTCGGCGAAATCGACCGCGTGTCGCGCCAGCTCGCCGACCTGATCGGCGCGATCTCGAACCAGGCGCTCAGCGAAGCGCAGTCGGCGAACGTGGTCGCGGCCAACATCCAGCACATCTTCGCGGTGACCGAGCAGACCGGTGAAGGCACGCGCTCGACCGCGCAGATGGTGCGCGAGTTGTCGCGCAACGCCGAAGAGCTGAAGCAGTCGGTCGCGCGCTTCAAGATCGAATGATCGGCGCCCTGGACCGAAGGACACCATGAGCGCCACGATGAACCTGACGGACGACACGAGCAACGACGACCTGAGCGCCCTGGCGTGGGTCCACGAGGAGCTGCGCCGCTCGCTCGACACCGCGCACAAGGCCCTGCGCCGCTTCGTCAAGGAGACCGACGCGCTCGTCGGCACCGACATCGATGCGGTCGACCCGGCGGTGCTGCGCAATGCGCGTTCGCAGATTCACCAAGGCGTCGGCGCGCTCGAACTCGTCGGTCAACCGGCGGCGGCGATGGTTTTGCGCGCGACCGAGGCGCTGGTGCAGCGCTTCGTCGCGAAGCCGCACAAGTTGACGACAGCCGTCGTCGACGACATCGAGCGCGCCTCGTTCGCGCTGCTCGACTACCTGAGCCGGCTGCTCGCCGGCAAGCAGGTCTCCACACTGTCGCTGTTCCCGCAGTACCGCGCGGTGCAGGAAGCCGGTGGCGCCGATCGGGTGCACCCGGCCGACCTGTGGCCGCTCGACTGGCAGTGGCGCGACCTGCCGCCGGATCCGTCGGCCCACGCGCTGCAGCACGACGCCGCCACGCAGGCCGCGATCGAGGCGGAGTTGCTGCCGCTGATGCGCGCCGCCGACCCGGCGCCCACCGCCGGCCGCATGAGCGACATCTGCGCCGGGCTCGGCGCCGGCGCGGCGCAGACGCAGGTGGCGACGCTGTGGAAGCTCGCCTCCGCGGTGTTCGAGGCCCAGGCCCAGGGCCTGCTTGGCTTCGACGTGTTCAGCAAGCGCGTCGCCTCGCGACTGCTCGCGCAGTACCGGATCCTGGCGCGCGGCGAATCCGAGGTTTCGGAGCGGCTTGCGCAAGACCTGCTGTTCTTCTGCGCCCAGAGCGCGTCGCCCGGCGACGGCCGCAACGCGCCGCGGCTGGCGGCGGTGCGCCAAGCTTGGGGGCTGGCGCACCATGTGCCGGTCGACTATGGCATCAGCGTGCTGGGCCGCTTCGACCCGGCGGTGATCGCGCAGGCGCGCAAGCGCGTGGTCGCGGCAAAAGATGCCTGGTCTGCCGTGGCCGGGGGCGAGATGCACCGCATGACCGGCCTGTCGGAGCAGTTCGCGCTGGTCGGCGAATCGCTGAAGAAGCTGTTCCCGCTCGGCGACACGCTCGCCGCCGAACTGCAGCAATCGATCGCCCAGACCCAGCAGCTCGGCGCCGCGCCGCCGGCGCCGCTGGCGATGGAGGTCGCGACCAGCCTGCTCTACGTCGAGGCCGCACTCGACGACATCGATTTCGACCATCCCGAACAGGCCGAGCGCGTGCAGCGCCTGGCCGTGCGGCTCGCGGCGGTGCGTCAGGGCCACGGGCCCGAGCCGCTCGAAGGCTGGATGGAGGATCTGTACCGCCGCGTCTCCGACCGCCAGACGATGGGCAGTGTCGTGCAGGAGCTGCGTGCCAGCCTGTCGGAAGCCGAAAAGCTGATCGACCAGTATTTCCGCCACCCCGAAGAACGCCAGGTGCTGATCCCGGTGCCGAATCAGCTCGCGGCGATGCGCGGCGTGCTCTCGGTGCTGGGCATGGACCATGCCTCGGCGGCGCTCTTGCGCATGCGTGACGAGATCGACGCGCTGGCGTCGACCGAGGTCGACGCCGACCGGGTCGCGCAGAGCGGTGTGTTCGATCGTCTGGCCGGCAACCTGGGCGCGCTCGGTTTCCTGATCGACATGCTCAGCGTGCAGCCGCAGATGGCGAAGCTGCTGTTCAGCTACGACGCCGCCGCCGGCACGCTGAACCCGGTGATGGGCCGCAGCGAGGCGCATGCGCTCGCGTCGACGCCGGCCACGACCGCGGCGGCGCCCGTCGACCAGCGCCTGATCGAACAGGCGCAATTGCTCGCATTCAGTTCGGTGCGTGACGACGTGCCGCTGGCCGAGGTGTCGCGCGATCTCGAGCGCCTGTCGCACGAGGCGCAGGCCGCCGATCAGCCGGCGCTCGCCGCGACGGTGCTGAAGGCCCAGGAAGCGCTGCAGCGGGCCGGCGACTCGCGCGCCGAGTCGGCGGCGGTGCGCGGCGAACTCTCCGAGGCGCTGGTCGACTTCGTCTCGACCGCCTCCGACCCGGTCGGCGTCGACCCGGTCGTGGCGCCCGCGCCGCGCGGCCTGGTCAGTGTGCCGATGACGCTCGATTTCGCGCTGTCGACCGGCAGCGCCCAGCTCGCACAGGACGGCGAGATGCGCGAGATCTTCCTCGAGGAAGCGCGCGAGGTGCTCGGCAACGCCAAGGCGGCGAGCGCCGCGCTCGCCGAGGCGCCCGACGACCTGAATCTGCTGACGACGCTGCGGCGCGCTTTTCACACGCTGAAGGGCAGCTCGCGCATGGTCGGGCTGAAAGACTTCGGCGAAGGTGCCTGGGCCTGCGAACAGCTCTACAACACCCACTTGGCCGACCAGACCGCCGCGCCGCGCTCGTTGCTGGCCTTCACCGACTGGAGCCTGGCCTACTTGGCGGGCTGGGTCGACGACATCTCGGCGCAGCGCCATGGGAATCACGACGCGGCGACGATGATCGAGGCCGCCGAGCGGGCCGCCGGCGCAGCGCCACCGCCGGCGCTCGAGTCGCTCTCGATGCACGGCGAAATCGGCCTGCCGGCCGACCTGCCGAGCGCCTTCGACCTCGACCTTGGCGTGCCCGAACTGATCCCCGCGCCCGAACCCGGGTTCGCGCTGCCGCCGGTCGATGCCGAGGCGCCGGGGCTGGCGTTCGAGCTCAACCTCGCCGACCTCGACGCGCCCCGCGACCTGCCTGCCGCGAGCTCGCACGCGCCGTTCGAGACGACGACCGCCGAGCGGCGCGACCGGTTCGATGCGCTGCCGACCGAGCCGTTGCCGCTGCCCGAAACGATCGAGAACGACCCGGCCGATGAGCCGGTCGACCTGATCGACCTCGACCTCGTCCTGCCCGACGCGCTGCCCCTGACCGAGCCGCTGACCGAACCGGCGTCGCGCCACGGCGGCCTCGACGACGAAGTCGTCAAGGTGGTCGGCCCGCTGCGCATCGGCATCCCGCTGTTCAACATCTACCTCAACGAGGCCGATGAACTGTCGCGCCGCCTGAGCACCGAGGTCGCCGAGTGGGCGATGGAACTGCACCGCCCGATCGGCGAGACCCCGATCGCGCTCGCGCATTCGCTCGCCGGCAGCTCGGCCACGGTCGGGTTCAAAGACCTGTCGCAGCTCGCGCGCCTGCTGGAGCACGCACAAGCCCGCTCGCTCGCGATCGGCCACGGTACTCCGGAGGAGGCGCGCCTGTTCGTCGACGCCGCCGAAGAGATTCGCCGGCTGTTGCACCAGTTCGCCGCCGGCTTCCTGAAGGAGCCGGCGCCGGAACTGCTGGAGCGCTTGGCCGAGCATGAGCTCAGTTCCGCGCGCCGCCTCGAAGCCGCGGCCGCCGCCGCCGAACTGCCGCCGATCTCGGGGCCGGGCGCGCTCGCCGCGAGCGCGCCGCAACCCGTGGTCGCCGAAGCGCCGCTCGACAGCGGACCGCCGAGCCGGTTCGAGACCAGCGCGCCCTGGTCGTCCGACTCCGTCTTCGGCCGCGAAGCGGGCTTCGAGCCGCTCGGCGTCGCCGAGCTGAAGCCGTTTGGCGAGATCCCGGTCGAGGCGCCGCGCGCCGCGTCGGCGCATGCGCTGGTCGATGCCGACGACGTGATCGATGCGGTCGACGCGATCGACGCCGAACTGTTCCCGATCTTCGACGAGGAAGCCGAAGAACTGTTGCCCCAACTCGCGAGCCGCTTGCGCGACTGGGTCCGCAAGCCCGGCGACCCGGCGTACCCGGCGGCCTGCATGCGCACCTTGCACACGCTGAAGGGCGGCGCGCGCCTGGCCGGCGCGATGCGCTTGGGCGAAATGGCGCACCGGCTCGAAACCCGCATCGAGCGGCTGCTCGCGCATCCGCCGGTCGACGCCGCGGATGTCGAAACCCTGCAATCCCATGGCGACGCGTTGTCGCTGACGCTCGAGGCGCTGCGCAGCGGCGGTGCACCGGCCGCGCCGGTACCGGTCGCCGAGGTCGCTGCCGTCACGCCACGGGCCGCACCCGCTGTGGTGGCGCCGCCGGCTCTCGAAGTGCTGCTCGAAGTGGCGCCGCCGCCGACCGGCGACTCCGGCTGGCTGCCGCTGCCGGATTTCGCGCCGAGCTCGCTGCACGCGGCGCCGATCGACTTCGCCGACGAACCGTCGATGCCGCCGGACAGCGCGTCGGCCGGCCTCGATCCGGACTTCGCTGCTGCCCAGGCCGACGCGGCCGCGCTCGCCGAGGCGGTGGCCGAGGTTCGCGTCGACGCTTCGCCGGCCATCGGCGCAACGCCGGTGCCGTGGGCCGAGATCGACTGGTCGCGCTTCCCGCTGACGGCACCCGCCGAGCGCAAGGTGGCGGAGCGCGCTCAAGTGCAGTCGGCCGTGCGCGTGCGCGCGCCGCTGCTCGACCGGCTCGTGAACCAGGCCGGTGAGGTCAGCATCACGCGCTCGCGCATCGAGACCGGCGTGTCGCAGATCAAATCCTCGCTCGGCGACCTGACCGAAAACCTGGAGCGGCTGCGCGCGCAGCTGCGCGACATCGAGTTCCACGGCGAGGTGCAGATGACCTCGCGGCTCGAAGCCGCGAAGGCCGCGTTGCAGTCGTTCGACCCGCTCGAATTCGACCGCTTCACGCGCTTCCAGGAGCTGACGCGGATGATGGCCGAGTCGGTCAACGACGTCGCGACCGTGCAGCGCTCGTTGCAACGCTCGCTCGAAGTGACCGAGGACGAACTCGTCGCCCAGGCGCGCATGACGCGCGAGCTGCAGGACGACCTGCTGCGCACCCGCATGGTCGAGTTCGAAGGCCTGTCGGATCGCCTGTACCGCGTCGTGCGCCAGGCGGCGAAGGAAACCGGCAAGTCGGTGCGCCTGGACATCGTCGGCGGCTCGATCGAGGTCGACCGCGGCGTGCTCGACCGCATGACCGGCACCTTCGAGCACCTGCTGCGCAACAGCGTCAGCCACGGCATCGAAATGCCCGACGCGCGCACCCGGGCCGGCAAGGAGGCCACCGGCTCGATCATCGTCGCGCTCTCGCAGGAGGGCAACGAAGTCGGCGTCGAGTTCCGCGACGACGGCGCCGGCCTGAACCTGGCGCGCATCCGCGAGAAGGGCGTGGCGCTCGGCCTGCTCGACGCGAACCAACAGGCCAGCGACGCCGAGCTCGCGAACCTGATTTTCGCGCCCGGCTTCTCGACCGCCGAGACGATCACCGAGCTGTCGGGCCGCGGTGTCGGCATGGACGTGGTGCGCTCCGAGGTCAATGCGATGGGCGGCCGGGTCGAAACCGCAACCGCGGCCGGCCAGGGCACCTCGTTCAAGATGATTCTGCCGCTGACGACGGCGGTCACGCAGGTCGTGATGCTGCGCTGCGGCGAGACCAACGTCGCGGTGCCGTCGACGCTGGTCGAGGTCGTGCGCCGCGCGACGCCGGCCGAGGTCGACGCCGCCTACGCGAGCGGCTCGTACGTGATCGCCGACAAACCGGGCGACAAGCCGCTGCAGTTCTTCTGGCTCGGCGCGCTGTTGCAGATCAGCGCCCGGCCGGCCCCCAGCGAGGCGCGCACGCGCGCGATCGTCGTGATCCGCAGCGCGCAGCAGCGCATTGCGCTGCACGTCGACGAAGTGCTGGGCAACCAGGAAGTCGTGGTCAAGAACCTCGGGCCGCAGCTCTCGCGGC
>JAZJZJ010000338.1:0-1907 GCA_040389925.1 Pseudomonadota bacterium | reverse complement strand
TGGTGTCGCGCATCAGGTATTCGGCGTCGGGCGCGGGCGCTCGTCCTGTCATCGGGGTGACTCCGGTGCTGTGTTGGAAACCCCACGACTGTAGGAGTTGCCGCCGCGCTTGTCACGGTCGGGGGCACGGGTTTGTTTCCGGTCGGCAAAGAGGGTCTTCGCCTACAACTTGTTGCCCGGCCGCGAATCAGAATGGTCGCTTCGGTAACCCCCAAGGAGGTTCGCATGAACACCAAGGCCATTGTTTGCGCCATCGCGGCGCTGTCCATGAGCATCAGCGGCGTGGCGTTCGCACAGAACGACAAGGACGTGCGCGCCGACCGGGCCGGTCAGGTCGAACGTGGCGAGCGCCCGGCAGTCGATCGGAGCCAGCCGCGTCCGGCGACCCGCGAGCAGCGCACTTGGGAACGCGTGAACGGCGGCGATCGCGAAGACCGCGGACGCTACGACCGCGGCGACCGTTACAACCGGGGCGACCGTTACGACAACCGCGGCCGATACAACGCCGGCCCGCCATCCCACGCGCCGGCGTATGGCTACCGCGACGGCCGTGGCGCCGGCCCCGACCACAACTTCTACCGCGGTGGTCGCCTGCCATCGCAGTGGCGCAGCAACCAGTACGTCGTCGACGACTGGCGCGGCCACCGGCTGAGTTCGCCGCCGCGCGGCTACCACTGGGTCCAAACCGGCGGCGACTACGTGCTGGTCGCGATCGCGACCGGCATCATCGCGTCGATTCTGCTGAGTCAATGATCCCCGGCTGACTGAGGCGCGGCAACGATGCCGCGCTGGGTCAGGCGACGCGCTCATCTCTCGCAGACCGGGCGCATGCAGAGCGTTCTGCGCCAGCTTGCCGGCGAAGCCCTAGCACACACTTGCAAACCGACCCGACACGATCGGCCCGGTAAACTCGCGGCCTTTGTCGCTGTCTGCGCCCATGGCTGTTGCTACTTCCGCGTCTTCCGCCACCTCCCCTGCGTTCGAACTGAAGAGCGCCGCGCTCACGCTGGTCGCGGTGGTGCTCAAGACGACCGACCTCGTACGCCTGTCGCAGGCGCTCGACGAGCGCTTCGGCGACGCCCCCGAACTGTTCGACAATGACCCCGTCGCGATCGACCTCTCGTTCGTCTGCGATGCCGTCCTGCCGATCGACTTCGTCGTGCTGATCCACCTGCTGCGCGGCCACAAGATGCTGCCGGTCGCGGTCAAGGCGGGCAGCCTGCAGCAGATGGAAGACGCGCGCGCCGCCGGCTTGGCCGAAGGGCACGGCAGCGCGGCCGCAGCAGCACCGCCGCCCTCGCGTGCGGTAAAGGGGCCGGTTGCGGCAGAACCGGCGAAGCCGGTCGAAATCATCGAGGCGCCGCCCGCCGCGCGCCCGGCGCTGATCATCGACAAGCCGCTGCGCTCGGGCCAGCGCGTCTACGCGAAGGGCTCCGACCTGATCGTGCTGGCGGTCGTGAGCTTCGGGGCCGAGGTGATCGCCGACGGCAACATCCACGTCTACGCGCCGCTGCGTGGCCGCGCACTCGCGGGCGCGCTCGGCGACACCAGCGCACGCATCTTCACGACCTGCATGGAGCCGCAGCTGCTCTCCATCGCCGGCATCTACCGCACCACCGAAACCGAACTGCCCGCCGCCGTGCTGGGCAAGCCGGCGCAGGTGCGGCTCGCCGGCGAGAAGCTCGTCGTCGAGCCTTTGAAGTCCGATTGAATATCCGATTGAACAAGACACAAGGAAACCCGAGACCATGGCCAAGATCGTCGTCGTGACCTCCGGCAAGGGCGGGGTGGGCAAGACCACCACCAGCGCCAGCTTCGCCTCAGGCCTGGCACTCGCCGGCCACAAGACCGCAGTGATCGACTTCGACGTCGGCCTGCGCAACCTCGACCTGATCATGGGCTGCGAG
>JAZJZJ010000337.1:0-9902 GCA_040389925.1 Pseudomonadota bacterium | reverse complement strand
CCGCGATCAGCGAGACCGTCAGCGAGATGATCGTGAAGCCGATCTGCGTCGCGCCTTTCAGCGCGGCGGCCATCGGGCTTTCGCCCTCCTCGATGTAGCGCGCGATGTTCTCGATCATCACGATCGCGTCGTCGACGACGAAGCCGGTCGCGATCGTCAGTGACATCAGACTCAGGTTGTTCAGGCTGTAGCCGAGCAAATACATCAGCCCGAAACTGCCGATCAGCGAAATCGGCACCGCGATGCTCGCGATCACGGTCGCGCGCAGCGAGCCAAGGAACGCGAAGATCACCAGCACGACCAGCACGACCGCGAGCACCAGCTCCATCTGCACATGCTCGACCGACGCGCGGATGCCGGTCGTGCGGTCGCTCAGCACGTCGACCTTCAGCGCGGCCGGCAGGCCGGCCTGCAGCTCGGGCAGGCGCGCCTTGATCGCGTCGACGGTCGCGATCACGTTCGCGCCGGGCTGGCGCTGCACGTTCAGGATGATCGCGGGGTGCAGGCAGTCGCCGGTGGGTTGCGACGCGGCCGCATGGCTGTTGCAGCCGAAGCCGGCCCAGGCGCCGAGCTGCGTGTTCTCGGCGCCGTCGACGACGCGCGCCACATCGAGCATGCGGATCGGCGCGCCGTTCTTGTACGAGACGATCAGGTTCTTGTAGTCGTCGACCGTCAGCAACTGGTCGTTCGCGTTGATCGAATACGCGCGCTTCGGGCCGTCGAAGCTGCCCTTCGCGCCGTTCGAGTTCGACGCGGTGATCGCGCTGCGCAAGGTGTCCAGGCCGATGCCGTTCGCGGCGAGCGCGCGCGTGTCGGCCTGGATGCGCACGGCGGGCCGTTGGCCGCCGCTGAGCGAGACGAGGCCGACGCCCGAGACCTGGCTGATCTTCTGCGCCAGCCGCGTGTTGACGAGGTTCTGCACCTCGGTCAGCGGCAGCGTGTCGGAGGTAATCGCCAAGGTCAGCACCGGCGCGTCGGCCGGGTTCACCTTCGCGTAGACCGGCGGCGCCGGCAGGTCGGCCGGCAGCAGCGAGCCGCCGGCGTTGATCGCGGCCTGCACCTCCTGCTCGGCGACGTCGAGGGTCTGGCCGAGGCTGAACTGCAAGGTGATGATCGAGACGCCGGCCGCGCTGGTCGAGCTCATCCGGTCGAGGCCCGACATCTGGCCGAACTGGCGCTCCAACGGCGCGGTCACGGTGTTGCTCATCACCTCGGGGCTGCCGCCGGGGTAGAGCGTCTGCACCTGGATCGTCGGGTAGTCGACCTGCGGCAGCGCCGACAACGGCAAGAACCTGAAACCGACCAGGCCGGCGAGCACGATCGCCAGCATCAGCAGCGAGGTCGCGACCGGGCGCTGGATGAAGGGGCGTGAGGGGCTCATCGAAACTCGACCGTCATGCGTCAGCCGCCAGACGCGCGCGAGGCGGCGCGGCCGCCGAAGGCTCCCGACGCACGCCGCCCCGGTGCCGACCCGGCCGACGCCGCAGCCGCCGGCCGCTCGACCGCCGTCTGCACGCGCGCGCCGTCTTTGAGCCGGTCGCCGCCTTCGGTGACGACGACCTCGCCGGTCTGCAAGCCGGTCGCGATCGCGACGTTCTCGATGCCGGCCTCGCCGCGCGTGACCTTGCGCAGCGCGACCGTGTTGCCTTCCTTCATCACGTAGACGAAATCACCGTTCGGGCCGTGCCGCAGCGCCGTCACCGGCACCACGACCGCGCCGGCGATCGTGCGCAGCAGCAGCTTGACGTTGACGAACTGGTTCGGGAACAGGTTGCCGGCGGCGTTCGGGTAGCGCGACTTCGCCTTCACGGTGCCGGTGCTCGTGTCGACCGCGTTGTCGAGCGTCAGGAACTGGCCGTCGTCGAGCTTTTTCGTGCGGGTGCGGTCCCAGGCTTCGACCGGCAGCGTCGCGCCGTCGTTCAGCCGGGCCTGGATCTCGGGGATGCGGTCTTGCGGGATCGCGAATTCGACATCGATCGGCGTCACCTGCGTGATCACCGCGACGCCGGTGGTGCTGCCCGTCGAGATGAGGTTGCCGGCATCGACCGGGCGCAGGCCGACGCGGCCGGCGATCGGCGCGACGATGCGTGTGTAGCCGAGGTTCAGCTTCGCGGTGTTCTCGGCCGAGCGGTCGATCGCGACCGTGCCTTCGAGCTGCTTGACGAGCGCGGCTTGGGTGTCGACGTCCTGACGCGCGATCGAGTCCTGGCCGAGCAGCGTTTGATAGCGCTTCAGCGTGACGCGCGCGGCTTCGAGCTGCGCCTCGTCGCGGGTGCGCGCACCGGTCGCCTGCGCGAGTGCGATCTGGAACGGCTGCGGGTCGATGGTCGCGAGCACGTCGCCGCGTCTGACCATCTGGCCCTCTTTGAACAGCACTTGAGTCAGCACCCCCGAGACCTGCGCCTGCACCGTGACATTCGCGACCGGCGTGACGGTGCCGAGCGCCTCGATGAACACCGGGATGTCAGCCTGCTTCGCGGTCGCGATGCCGACCGTGCTCGCGGCAGCGCCGCGGCCGCCGCGCCCACCGGGGCCGCCAGGCCCACCCGGGCCACCACCCACCGCGCCGGCGGGCGTGGCCGCGGGGCGGTGCGTGAGGTACCACGCGAGGCCACCGAGTGCGGCCAGCAGCAGAACGGCGATCAGGCTGCCGAGCCCCCTTCGGCGCTTCGGCGCGGTCACAGGTTCGGCGGGCGCGGCAGGCGGATTGGGTCGGGGCTGATCCATGGTGTCCTGAGGGTCGGGAGAGTCTGACTCCGGGCGGGGCGCCGGCGCGCTCCGATTGTTCCAGCTAAAGCCCTGCGGCATGCCGCGAGCGCACGCAGGCTGCCGCGCCGGAGCAAGGGCAAACACCATGTTGACGCCATCTGCGACCAGCCACTATTCTTTACCGAATTGGTCAGGCCACTTGACCGCCTATCTATTCGCCTACCTGTTCGCATCCGCCCTCTTGTCATGCCGATCCAGACCATCGAGCCGCGTCGCCTGTACCGCCAGATCGCCGACCAACTGCGCGGCCTGATCGAGCGCGGCGAGTACGAGATCGGCGCGCGGCTGCCGCCCGAGCGCGATCTGGCGCTGCAGCTCGGCGTCTCGCGGCCCTCGGTGCGCGAGGCGCTGATCGCGCTCGAAGTCGAAGGCCTGGTCGAGGTGCGCATGGGCTCGGGCATCTACGTGCTGCCGGTCGACATGGCGCGCACACCGCGCTCGCTGAGCACCGAAGAAGGCCCGCTGGAGACGATCCGCGCACGCCAGCTGATCGAGAGCGGCCTGGCCGCGCACGCCGCGCAGCACATGAAGAAGGCGCAGCTCGCAGGCCTGCGCAACGCGGTCGCGCTGATGCAGCACGAGCTCGACGAAGGCCACCTCGCGTGGCGCGGCGACCGGCTGTTTCATGTGCGCATCGCCGAGGCCTCCGAGAACGCGGTGCTGGTGCGCATCGTCGGCGAGCTGCACGACGAACGCCACAACCCGCTGGCCGAGCAGCTGATCGGCCACTTCGAGACCGAGCGCAGCTGGCGCGCCGCGATCGTCGAGCACCTCGCGGTGATCGAGGCGATCGCGAGCCGCTCGCCCGAGGGCGCGCGCGCGGCGATGGCCACGCACCTGACCAACTCGCACGACCGCTACACCGGGAGCATCGGCAGCGCGCGCCAAGCCGCACCCGCCGCGCACGCCAAACGCAAACCGGCCCGCAAGGCCGCCTGACCGGAGACACCGCGATGTCATTGACCTGCAGAATCCACGGCGCCAAAGACCTGCGCCTCGAAGACGACGCTGCCGCCGAACTCGGCCCGACCGACGTGGAGATGCGCCTCGGCGCCGGCGGCATCTGCGGCTCCGACCTGCACTACTACCAGCACGGCCGGGTCGGCGCGTTCGTCGTGCGCGAGCCGCTGATCCCGGGGCACGAGGTCTCGGGCACGGTCGCGCGCATCGGCGCGGGCGTGACGCGGGTCAAGGTCGGCGACAAGGTCGCGATCAACCCGTCACACGCCTGCGGCCACTGCGACTACTGCAACTCGGGCCGGCTCAACCTGTGCCGCCACATGCGCTTTCTCGGCAGCGCGAGCGTGTTCCCGCATGTGCAGGGCATGTTCCGCGAACGCTTCGTGATGGGCGAGCGGCAACTCACGCCGATCCATGAAGACATTTCGCTCGGCGAACTCGCCTGCGCCGAGCCGCTCTCGATCGGCCTGCACGCGGTGCACCGCGCCGGCAATCTCACCGGCAAGACCGTGCTCGTCACCGGCGGCGGCACGATCGGCTGCATGAGCGTGATCGCCGCGAAGCTCGCCGGCGCGGCGTGGATCATCTGCTGCGACATCGCGGAGCGGCCGCTCACGATGGCGAAGGCCGTCGGCGCCGATCAGGTGATCCGCAGCGACCAGGCGAGCGAGGCCGACTTGACCGACATTGCCGACATCTGCATCGAGGCCGCCGGCAGCCCTGCCGCGCTCGCGACCTGCCTGAAGGCGACGCGCAAGGGCGGCCGCATCGTTCAGGTCGGCACGCTGCCGGCCGAGGGCGTGCAGTTCCCGGCCAACAGCATCATGGCGCGCGAACTCGACTACGTCGGCGCGTTCCGCGCGGCGCATGCGTTCGACTGGGCGGTGCAGTACCTGCGCACCGGCAAGGTCGACGTGAAGCCGCTGCTCAGCGCGCAGATTCCGTTGAGCCGCTCGCTCGAAGCCTTCGAGCTGGCGAGCGACCGCACCCGCAGCACCAAGGTGCAGGTGGTGTGCGACTGATTTTTTCCCTCGTGCTGACTCAAACCATAACGGAGACAACCCGATGACGACGACCTTGCTGAAGACCCTGATCGCCACCGCCGTGCTCGCTGCGGCCACCGGCGCAACCGCGCAGACCAAGCTCAAGTGGGCCCACGTCTACGAGACCTCGGAGCCGTTCCACACCTCGTCGGTGTGGGCCGCCGAAGAGATCAAGAAGCGCACCGCCGGCCGCTACACGATCGACGTGTATCCCGCGTCGCAGCTCGGCAAGGAGAACGACATCAACCAGGGCCTGACCTTGGGCACGGTCGACATGATCATCTCGGGTTCGAGCTTTGCCGCGAAGAGCTACCCGCGCATCGGCGTGACCTACTACCCGTACACCTTCCGCGGTGTCGAGCACCTGCTGGCCTACACCAAGAGCGACATCTACAAGGAGCTGACCAAGGGCTACGAAGAGAAGAGCGGCAACCGCATCGTCGCGACCACTTACTACGGCGTGCGCCACACGACGAGCAACAAGCCGATCGCGAAATGCGCTGACATGAAGGGCCTGAAGATTCGCGTGCCCGACGTGCCGGCCTACCTCGCGATGCCGCGCGCCTGCGGCGCCAACACCTCGCCGATCGCGTTCGCCGAGGTCTACCTCGCGCTGCAGAACGGCACGGTCGACGCGCAAGAGAACCCGCTGACCACGATCGAGGCGAAGAAGTTCTTCGAGGTGCAGAAGAACATCGTGCTGACCGGCCACATCGTCGACCACCTGAACACCGTGATCTCGGGCGGGCTCTGGAAGAAGCTCTCGGACGCCGACAAGAAGATCTTCGCCGACGTGGCGCAAGAGGCGTCGGTGAGAGCCTCGGCCGAGGTCGCAGCGCGCGAGAAGGATCTGGTCGCGGTCTTCAAGGGCAAGGGCATCAGCGTGACCGAAGTCGACAAGGCCGACTTCCGCGACACGGTGCTGAAGAACGTCCAGTTCGAAACCTACGGCTACCAGAAAACCGACTGGGACAAGATCCAGGCCGTGAAGTAAGGCGCGCACCGCCATGTCCGCCATCGTCGAGAACATCGGCAACCGCATCGGCGCGCACCCGCACGCCGAGGTGCCCGCCGAAGAACTGGTCGCGAGCTTCGCCGAGGCCGATCACCACGTGGTCGATCTCTCGGGCTACTCGTTCGAGGACTGGGTCTGCTTCGGCTTCTTCTGGCTGATGTCGGGCCTGGTGTTTCTGCAGTTCTTCTCGCGCTACGTGCTGAACAGCTCGTTCGCGTGGACCGAGGAGCTGGCGGTCTACTGCCTGATCGCGGTCGTGTTCATCGGCGCGGCCATGTGCGTGCGGCGCAGCCGGCACATCCAGGTCAACATCCTGTACCGCTACCTGCCGGGCACGGCCGGGCGGGTGCTGTCGACCGGGGTCGACGCGCTGCGCACGGTGTTCTTCGGCTACGTCACCTGGCTCGTCGCGCGCTACGCGCTCGCGGTCGACAACGAACCGATGACGACGATCGAGTGGAACAAGAGCCATGTGTACTGGCTCGCGTTCGCCGGCTTCGCGCTGATGTTCGTGCGCTCGCTGCAGGTGAGCTGGCTGAACTGGCGCCAAGGCTACTCGGTGCTCGACCGCCCCGAAGCCTTCGACGGCGCCGACTGACCTGAGAACCACGACATGGCCATTCTGATCCTCGGCTTCCTCGCGCTGATGCTGTTCGGCCTGCCGGTCGCGGTCGCGATGGCGGGCGCGTCGCTGCTGTACATCCTCGTCTCCGGCAGCGTGCCCGACATCGTCGTCGCGCAGCGCATGATCGCCGGCATCGAATCGTTCCCGCTGCTGGCGGTGCCGTTCTTCATCCTCGCCGGCAACCTGATGAACGTGGCCGGCATCACCGGCCGCATCTATGCGTTCGCGGTCGCGCTGGTCGGCTGGATGAAGGGCGGGCTCGGGCAAGTCAACATCATCGGCTCGGTGATCTTTTCGGGCATGAGCGGCACCGCGATCGCCGACGCCGCCGGCCTCGGCTCGATCGAAATCAAGGCGATGAAGGAACATGGCTACAGCACCGAGTTCGCGGTCGGTGTGACGGCCGCGTCGGCCACGCTCGGGCCGATCTTTCCGCCCTCGCTGCCGTTCGTGATTTACGGGATGATGGCCAACGTGTCGATCGGCGCGCTGTTCGTCGCCGGCATCGTGCCGGGCGTGTTCATGACCGTGATGATGATGTTCACGGTCGCGTATTTCGCGCACAAGAACAAATGGGGCGCCGACACGCCGTTCGCCTGGGCGCGGCTCGGCTCGGCGAGCCTCGAGATCCTGATCGTGCTCGCATTCCCGATGGCGATCTGGCTGGCCACGCGCATGGGCGTGTCGGTCAACGTGGCGGCCGGCGGCGCATTCGCGGTGCTGCTCGCGCTCGACTGGTACTTCGGCTTCTCGGCAGTGATGGCGCTGATGGCGCCGGTGATCCTGATCGGCGGCATGACGATGGGCTGGTTCACGCCCACCGAGGCGGCGATGGCCGCGGTGATCTGGGCGCTGTTCCTCGGCCTCGTGCGCTACCGCTCGATGACTTTCAAGACGCTCGCGAAGGCCACCTTCGACACGATCGAGACGACCGCCTCGGTGCTGTTCATCGTCACCGCCGCGTCGATCTTCGCGTGGCTGCTCACCACCACCCAGGCCGCACAGCTGCTGGCCGACTGGATCCTGAGCGTGACGCAGAACAAGTGGGTCTTCCTGCTGCTCGCGAACATCCTGATTCTGTTCGTCGGCTGCTTCATCGACACGATCGCGGCGATCACGATCCTCGTGCCCATCCTGCTGCCGATCGTGCTGAAGCTCGGAATCGACCCGGTGCACTTCGGCCTGATCATGACGCTGAACCTGATGGTCGGCCTGCTGCACCCGCCGCTGGGCATGGTGCTGTTCGTGCTGGCGCGGATCTCGAAGCTCTCGGTCGAGCGCACCACGATCGCGATCCTGCCGTGGCTGGTGCCGCTGATGCTCGCGCTCGTCGCGATCACCTACATCCCGGCCATCACGCTGTGGCTGCCGCAGGCGATGGGCCTGCTCAAGTAACTTGTACCAACGGAGATTGCTGACATGACAAACCGACTCAAAGGCAAGGTTGCCTTCGTGACCGCCGCCGGCCAAGGCATCGGCCGCGCGACCGCCGAGGCCTTCGTGCGCGAAGGCGCGCGCGTGATCGCGACCGACATCAACGAGGCGCTGCTCGCCGATCTGGCCAGGACGACCGGCTGCGAAACGCGCCTGCTCGACGTGACCGACGCGAACGCGGTGACGGCCGCGGCGCAGGCGGCCGGCGCCGTCCACATCCTGTTCAACGGCGCAGGCTACGTGCACGCCGGCACGATCCTCGACTGCGACGAGCGCGCGTTCGAGTTCTCGTTCAACCTGAACGTGCGCGCGATGTACCGCATGACGCGCGCGTTCCTGCCGGCGATGCTCGAAGCGGCCGCTGCGGGCAAGGGGCTTGGGTCGATCATCAACGTGGCTTCGGTGGCCGGCAGCATCAAGGGCGCGCCAAACCGCTTCGTCTACGGCGCGACGAAGGCCGCGGTGATCGGCATGACGAAATCGATCGCGGCCGACTTCATCACCAAGGGCGTGCGCTGCAACGCGATCTGCCCGGGCACGGTCGAATCGCCGTCGTTGCGCGACCGGATGGCCGCACTCGCACAATCGACCAACCAGACAATCGAACAGGCCGAAGCCTGGTTCGTCTCGCGCCAGCCGATGGGCCGCGTGGGCACGACGGCCGAGATCGCGGCGCTGGCGGTCTACCTCGCGTCCGACGAATCCGCGTTCACCACCGGCACCGCGCAGATCATCGACGGCGGCTGGTCCAATTGATCACTCACAAGGAAGCAAAATGAAACTGATGCGATACGGCGCCAAGGGCGCAGAGAAGCCGGCGATCGTCGATGCGCAGGGCGTGGTGCGTGATCTTTCCGGCGAGATCGTCGACATCACCGCGCACACGCTGACGCCGCACGGCCTGCAGCGCCTGCGCGAAATCAACCTCGCGTCGCTGCCGGTGGTCGCGAACCCGGGCCGCATCGCGGTGCCGTGGAGCGGCATGAGCAAGTTCATTTGCGTCGGCCTGAACTACGCTGACCATGCGGCCGAATCGAACCTGCCGGTGCCCGCCGAGCCGGTGCTGTTCACGAAGCAGATCAGCGCGCTGATGGGGCCGAACGATCCCGTCGTGATCCCGCAGGGCTCGGTCAAGACCGACTGGGAAGTGGAACTCGGTGTCGTCATCGGCACGAAGGCGCGCTACGTCAGCGAGGCCGATGCGCTGAAGTACGTCGCCGGCTATTGCGTCGTCAACGACATCTCGGAGCGCGAATACCAGATCGAGCGCGGCGGCACCTGGGACAAGGGCAAGGGCTGCGACACCTTCGGCCCGGTCGGCCCGTGGATGGTCACGGCCGACGAAGTGCCCGACCCGCAGGCGCTCGCGATGTGGCTCGAAGTCAACGGCAAGAAGGTGCAGAACGGCAGCACGAAGACGATGGTGTTCGGGGTGGCGCATCTGGTGAGCTACATCAGCCGCTTCATGACCCTGATGCCCGGCGACCTGATCAGTACCGGCACGCCGCCCGGTGTCGGCATGGGGCAGAAGCCGAGCCCGTGGTACCTGAAGGCCGGCGACACGATGAAGCTCGGGATCGAGGGCCTCGGTCAACAGGATCAGCGCGTGTTCGCGTGGGATCCCGCCTTGATCGACGGTTGAGGAGTTCGCCATGTCCGACCCACTCGTCATCCGCATCCACCCTGCCGACGATGTCGTGATCGCACGGCAGCAACTCGTCGGCGGCACGCTGCTGGCGAGCGAGGGCGTCACGGTGATCGGCCTCGTGCCGCCCGGGCACAAGATCGCCGTGCGCGCGATCGCGCAAGGCGCGCCGGTGCGGCGCTACAACCAGATCATCGGCACCGCGAAGGTCGCGATCGCGCCGGGCCAGCATGTGCACACGCACAACCTGGAGTTCAGCAGCTTCGCGCGCGACTACGCGGCCAGCACCGGCACGCACCCGACCGCGTTCGTCGACACGCCCGCCACGTTCATGGGCA
The DNA here is from genome assembly GCA_040389925.1 of Pseudomonadota bacterium. Lineage (GTDB taxonomy): Bacteria > Pseudomonadota > Gammaproteobacteria > Burkholderiales > Burkholderiaceae_C > LMDS01. The sequence continues at coordinate 73 of JAZJZJ010000337.1, read as the reverse complement.
TCCGGCGCGCCGACGGCCGCATCGCGACGCGCAACTACATCGGCGTGCTGACCTCGGTGAACTGCTCGGCGAC
>JAZJZJ010000336.1:0-11095 GCA_040389925.1 Pseudomonadota bacterium | reverse complement strand
GCGCTGACCGCCGAGGCGAAGCGACGCGCCCAGCCCGAACGCGCCTTTGCCGCTCGGGCTCGAAACGAAGCCGTCTCAAGCGACAATCCACCCCCTATGTACGCCCTCTTCGAAGAAGCCGGAAAATTTCTCGCCGGCCGCGTGATGACGGAAGCCGACACCTCGATGCAGATCGAGCTCGACTCCGGCAAGCGCGTCAAAGTCAAATCAGCCAATGTGCTGCTCAAGTTCGAGAAGCCGCAACCGGCCGAACTGATCACCTCCGCCCAAGCCATTGCGAAGGAAATCGATCTCGATCTCGCGTGGGAATTCGCACCCGAAACCGAGTTCAGCTTCGGCGACCTGGCGCGCGAATACTTCGAGGCCAGCGCCGGCCTCGAGAAGCAGGCGGCCGCGCTGTTTCGCCTGTTCGATGCGCCACATTACTTTCGCCGCCTCGGCAAGGGCAACTTCAAAAAGGCGCCCGAAGAGATCGTGAAGGCCGCGTTGCTCGGCATCGAGCGCAAGAAGCAGGTCGCCGCGCAAATCGACGCGTGGGCCGGCGAACTGGTGCGCGGCGAGTGCCCGCCGGCTGTGCGCGAGCAGCTCTACAAGCTGCTGTTCAAGCCGGACAAGAACGCGCCCGAATACAAGGCCGTGGTCGAGGCCGCGAAGCTGTCACAGAAGCCGCCGCTCGAATTGTTGAAGGGTGCGGGCGCGATCGACTCGCCGTACCAGTTCCACTGGCGGCGCTTCCTGTTCGAGAACTTCCCGAAGGGCACCGGCTTTCCGGCACTGCAGACGCCGGCCATCAAGGAGACGCTGCCGCTCGCCGCGGTGCGCGCGTTCTCGATCGACGATTCGCAGACGACCGAGATCGACGATGCGCTGTCGGTGCAGGGTCTTGGCAGCGGCACGGTGACCTTCGGCGTGCACATCGCCGCGCCGGGGCTCGCGTTCGCGCCCGACACGCCGGTCGACGCGGTCGCGCGCGCGCGCCTGTCGACCGTCTACATGCCCGGCCAGAAGCTGACGATGCTGCCCGACGAGGTGGTGCAGGCCTATACGCTGATCGCCGGGCGCGAGTGCCCGGCCGTCTCGCTCTACCTCACGATGGACGAGGCGACGCTCGCGATCACCGGCAGCGAGACCAAGCTCGAGCGCGTGCCGATCGCCGCGAACCTGCGCCACGACCAGCTCGACGCAGTGATCACCGAAGCGACGCTGCTCGGCGATGCGCCAGCGCCTTACGAATTCGCGCCCGAGTTGGCCTTCGCGTTCCGCCTCGCGCGGCACCTGAAAACGCAGCGTGAAGTCGTGCGCGGCAAGCCCGAGAACTTCAACCGGCCCGACTACAACTTCCGCCTCGAACGCGAAGACGGCGATGACGGCACCGAGCCGCAGGGCACCGAGCGCGTGCTGATCACCACGCGCCAGCGTGGCTCGGCGCTCGACCTGATCGTCGCCGAAGCGATGATCCTGGCAAACAGCACCTGGGGTCGCTGGATCGCCGAATGCGGCGTGCCCGGCATCTACCGCAGCCAAGCCAGCATGGCACCGGGCGTGAAGGTGCGCATGGGCACGAAGCCCGCGCCGCACGCCGGCATGGGGGTGGCGCAATACACGTGGGCGACCTCGCCGCTGCGGCGCTATGTCGACCTCGTAAACCAGTGGCAGATCATCGCGTGCGCGCGCCACGGCCGCACCGCGGCGCTGGCGGCACCGTTCAAGCCGAAAGACGTGCAGCTGTTCGCGATCATCTCGGCCTTCGACTCGGCCTACGCCGAGTACAACGGCTTCCAGCAGGCAATCGAACGTTACTGGACCCTGCGCTCGCTGGCGCAGAACGGCATCACCGAGCTCGATGCGGTCGCGATGAAAGACGGCTTGGTGCGCGCCGACGACCTGCCGCTGGTGTTCCGTGCGGTCGGCGCCGAGAACCTGCCGCGCGGCGCACATGTGCGCGTGCGCGTCGGCGGCGCCGATCTGCTGACGCTCGATGTGCACGCGAGCGTGATCGCGCGCCTCGACGATGTGCCGGCCGAATCGGCTGCGGCAGAATCGGATGCCGACGACCTCACCGACAGCGCCGGCCCGCTGACGCTGGCGATCGACGTGCAAGGCGACGCCGCCGAAGCCTCGCAGACCGCCGATGCGGCCCCCGCCGCCTGACGCACCCACCGACAGCGAGGAGCCCTCATCCCGATGCTGCGCAAGCTTTCGACCCTGCAGATCGCGCTGATCGTCTCGCTCGGCGTTCACGCCGCGCTGCTGACGGTGCGCATCGTCGACCCCGAGGGCTTCAACCGCATCTTCCAGGACACGCCGCTCGAGGTGATCCTGGTCAATTCACGCTCCGGCGAGCCCCCCGAGAAAGCCCGGGCGATCGCGCAGGCGGCGCTGGCCGGCGGCGGCGAGGCCGAGGCGGGGCGCGCGACTTCGCCGCTGCCGCCGTCGGCGATCGTCGAGACCGGCGACGCGAACGAGGAAGCGCGCAAGCGCATCGAGCAGTTGCAGGAGACGCAGCAGCAACTGCTGGCGCAGATCCGCCGCGAGCTCGCGCTGCTGCCGGCGCCCGACCCGCAGCACGAGCAGGGCGACCCCGACGAGGCCGCGCAGGAAGAGCGCCGCCGCCAACTCGTGCAGCTGCTCGCCGAGATCGAGAAGCGCGTCAACGAAGAGAACGCGCGACCGAAGAAGCGCTACATCAGCCCGGCCACGCGCGAAGAGGTCTACGCGATGTATTACGACCAGCTGCGTCGCAAGATCGAGGAACGCGGCACGCGCAACTTCCCCGAGAACCAGGGTCGCAAGCTGTACGGCGAGCTGACGATGAACGTGACGGTCGACGCCGAAGGGCGCGTCGTCGACACCGAGATCGTGCGACCGTCGGTCTCGAAAGTGCTCGACCGGCGCGCGGTCGCGATCGTGCGCGCGGCGGCGCCGTTCGGGCCGTTCAACGCGGCGATGCGCAAGCGTGCCGATCAGCTGGTCGTCACGTCGCGCTTCAAGTTCACGCGCGACGAAAGCATGGAAGCGACGATGCTGGAGTCCGTCCGGAATTGACCGTCATGGATCATTACGTCGTCGCCGGCAACCCGGTCGAACACAGCCAGTCGCCGTTCATCCACGCCGCGTTCGCACAGCAGACCGGGCAGGCCATGGTGTACGGCCGGCTGCTGGTGCCGCTCGGCGGCTTTGCCGACGCGGTGCGAGCGCTGGCCGACGGCGGCGCGAAGGGCTGCAACATCACGGTGCCGTTCAAGTTCGATGCGTTCGCGCTGGCCACGCGCCACACCAGCCGGGCGGCGCTGGCACAGGCCGCGAACGTGCTGCGTTTCGATGCCGACGGCTGGCTCGCCGACAACACCGACGGCGCGGGCCTCGTCGCCGACATCGAGCGCAACGCCGACGTGGCGCTGGCGGGCGCGCGCGTGCTGCTGATCGGTGCCGGCGGCGCGGCCTCGGGCGCGCTCGGGCCGCTGCTGGCGGCCGAGCCGGGCGAGCTCGTGGTCGCGAACCGCACGCTCGACAAGGCGCGCGCGCTGGCCGAGCGGCACCGCGAGGCCGCATCCGCCACGCTGCTGCGCGCCGCGACACTCGAAGGGTGCGGGCGCGATTTCGACGTCGTGATCAACGCGTCGGCGAGCAGTCTGCAGGGCGCGTCGGTGCCGGTCTCGCCAGTCGTGCTCGCGCCCGGCGCGCTCGCGCTCGACATGATGTACGGCCCGGCGGCGCAGCCTTTTCTCGACTGGGCCATTGAGGCCGGCGCGCGCGGGCGCGACGGCTTGGGCATGCTGGTCGAACAGGCAGCGGCGGCGTTCGCGCTGTGGCGCGGCGTGCGACCCGAGACCGCACCGGTGCTCGCGGCGCTGCGCGCGCGCATGCAGGCCGCGAGCGCAACATCGTGAAATCGGCCTGGCGCCTGTTCGCGCTGCTGCTGCTGTCGGCACTCGCGCTGCAGCTCTACTTTCTGGCGCGCATCGCGCTGATGACGCTGGTCGACCCGCAGTCGACGACGTTCCAGCGCTCGGAAGCCTGGCGCCTGATCACCGAGAAGCACGCGTTGCCCTGGCGCCAGCAGTGGACGCCGTACGACCGCATCTCGCCGAACCTGAAGCGCGCGGTGATCGCGTCGGAAGACGCCGGCTTCACCGAACACAGCGGGGTCGAATGGGATGCGCTGGAGAAAGCCTGGGAGCGCAACCAGAAGGCCGAGGCACGGGTCGAGAAGATCAACGAGCAGCTCGACAGACGCCTGCAGAAGCTGCCGGCCGGCAAGGTGAGCGCAGCCGCCAAACCGGTGGCGCGCGCGCAGCCCAAGGTCGTCGGCGGCTCGACGATCACGCAGCAGCTGGCCAAGAACCTGTTCCTCGGCGGCGAGCGCAGCCTGCTGCGCAAGGGCCAGGAATTCGTGATCACCTTCATGCTCGAAGGCTTGCTGGGCAAGCAGCGCATCCTCGAGATCTACCTGAACAACGTCGAATGGGGCGAAGGCGTGTTCGGCGCCGAAGCCGCGGCGCGACACTACTTTCGCGTCGGCGCCAACGGCTTGGGTGCGATGCAGGCGGCGCAGCTCGCGGTGATGCTGCCGGCGCCGAAGCGTTTCGAGAAGCGGCCCGGCTCGGCGTATGTTGTCGGCCGCGCCGGCACGGTGAGCGCGCGCATGGGCGCGGTCGAATTGCCCTGAACGGGCTGGAGTCGCGAATGAGCTCAGCGCTGACTGAAGAGATCGCCGCCACGGCCGCCCGCCTGGTCGTCGAGGAAGGCATGGAGTACGGCCCGGCAAAGCGCCGCGCCGCGCGCGCGCTCGGTCGCGCGAGTACGCGGGCGGCCGAATTGCCGGGCAACGACCTGATCGAAGACGAGGTGCGCAGCTACCTGGCGATCTTCTGCGCCGACACCCAGCCCGCAGAACTGGCCGAGTTGCGCGCGATCGCGGCGATCTGGATGGAGCGGCTCGCCGAGTTCCGGCCGCACCTGACCGGCGCAGTCTGGCGCGGCACCGCCACGCGCCTGAACAACATCCACCTCGAACTCTTCTGCGACGACTCGAAGGCCGCCGAACTGGCGCTGATCGACCGGCGGGTCGACTACGACGTCGGCAGTCGCGCAGGCCCGCGCGGCGAGCAGGTCGACGTGCTCAGCGTCGCGCACACCAGCGCGGTGCTCGGCGAACGCGTCACCGTGCACCTGAGCGTGCTCGACCACGACGACCTGCGCGGCGGGTTGAAGCCGGACGCGGGGGGTCGATCGCAACGCGGCGATCTGGTGGCGTTGCGCAGATTGGTCGCCGGCGCATGAACCGGCGCACCGCGTTGGTGGGCGGCGTCGCCGCGGTCGCGGTGGCGGCAGGGGCGGGCGTGTCGCTGTGGCGAACGCGCGAAGCGACGCCGGCTACCTCGAACGCTGCACTCTGGGCGCTTCGCTTCGAGCGGCCCGGCGGTGGTCAACTCACGCTCGGCGCTTTGCGGGGTCGTCCGTTGCTGCTGAATTTCTGGGCCACTTGGTGCCCGCCATGCGTCGCCGAGTTGCCGCTGCTCGACCGGTTTCAGCGCGCGCAGCCCGCCAACGGCTGGCAGGTGGTCGGCTTGGCGGTGGACAATCTCGCGCCTGTCACGGCGTTCCTGGCCGAGCGGCCGGTCGGCTTCGAGATCGGGCTCGCCGGCATGGACGGCATCGAACTCGCGCGAACGCTGGGCAACGCCGGCGGCGCGCTGCCGTTCACCGCAGTGTTCGATCGCGCCGGGCAGTTGGTGCAACGCAAGCTTGGCGTGATCGAGCCGGCGGACCTGAAACGCTGGGTCGCGTCGATGACCTGAGCAGGGATCCGAGCTTTTTGCACAATTCCGGCAACGCGGATTTAGTTCTTGTCAACAGCAGGCAATTTCGATCAAGTGGCGTAAAGTATTTGTCTTTGTTGTTGCAGAAGTGCGAACCATTGGGCCTCGCACACCGACCGAAACAAACTTCGCGGCCCCCAGAAATGGCCATCGTCTTGAACAAATCACGACGCCGGGCGACACGATCGATGCAGAAGAAGCACTGCCTGCAATTGGGCAGCAGCAGCTGCCTCGGATCCCTCGCCCATCCGCCCGCAGCGCTCGCGCGGCGACTCACCGACAGGACTTGAACACGCCATGGACCTTCGCAAGCTGAAGACGTTGATCGATCTCGTCTCCGAATCGAACATCTCCGAACTCGAAATCACCGAAGCCGACGGCAAGGTGCGCATCGTCAAGGCCGACCCGGCCGGCGCCGCGCCGGTGCACTATGCACCCGCACCGGCAATGGCTGCGCCTGTGGCGCAGGCGGCGCCTGCAGCAGCGGCCGAGCCGGCCGCGCCACCCGCCGAGACCGGCCATCCGGTCAAATCGCCGATGGTCGGCACCTTCTACCGCTCGGCCAATCCGGGCTCGAAGCCGTTCGCCGAAGTCGGCGACTCGATCAAGGAAGGCGATCCCATTTGCATCATCGAGGCAATGAAGATCATGAACGAGATCGAAGCCGACAAGTCGGGCACGGTGACGCGCATCCTGTGTGAGAACGGCCAAGCCGTGGAGTTCGGACAGCCCTTGTTCATCATCGAATAAGGCGCCGCCCCCATGTTCAAGAAGATCCTCATTGCCAATCGCGGCGAGATCGCGTTGCGCGTGCAGCGCGCGTGCCGCGAGCTGGGCATCAAGTCGGTCGTCGTTTATTCCGAGGCCGACCGCGACGCCAAATACGTGAAGCTGGCCGATGAAGCCGTGTGCATCGGGCCGGCGGCTTCGGCGCAAAGCTACCTCAACATGCCGGCGATCATTTCGACCGCCGAGGTCACCGACGCCGAGGCGATCCACCCGGGCTACGGCTTTCTGTCGGAGAACGCCGACTTCGCCGAGCGCGTCGAGCGCAGCGGCTTCACCTTCATCGGGCCGACACCGGCCTCGATCCGCGTGATGGGCGACAAGGTCTCGGCCAAGCAGGCGATGATCAAGTCGGGCGTGCCCTGCGTGCCGGGCTCGGAGGGCGCGCTGCCCGACGACCCGAAGGAGATCATCAAGGCCGGCCGCGCGGTCGGCTACCCGGTGATCATCAAGGCCTCGGGCGGCGGCGGCGGGCGCGGCATGCGGGTGGTGCACACCGAGGCGGCGCTGATTCACGCGGTGCAGACGACGCGCGCCGAAGCCGGCGCAGCCTTCGGCAACCCGGCCGTGTACATGGAGAAGTTCCTCGAGAACCCGCGCCACATCGAGATCCAGGTGCTGGCCGACGAGCACAAGAACGCGGTCTGGCTCGGCGAGCGCGACTGCTCCATGCAGCGCCGCCACCAAAAGATCCTCGAAGAAGCGCCAGCGCCGGGCATCCCGCGCCGCGTCATCGAGCGCATCGGCGAGCGTTGCGCGGCGGCGTGCAAGAAGATCGGCTACCGAGGTGCCGGAACCTTCGAGTTCCTGTACGAGAATGGCGAGTTCTTCTTCATCGAGATGAACACGCGGGTGCAGGTCGAGCACCCGGTCACCGAACTGGTCACCGGCATCGACATCGTGCAGATGCAGATTCGCATCGCCGCCGGCGAGAAGTTGCCGTTCACGCAACGCAACATCCAGATGCGCGGGCATTCGATCGAGTGCCGCGTCAACGCCGAAGACCCGTACAAGTTCACGCCGTCGCCGGGCCGCATCACGATGTGGCACCCGCCGGGTGGGCCGGGTGTGCGCGTCGACTCGCACGCGTACACGAACTACTACGTGCCGCCGAACTACGACTCGATGATCGGCAAGATCATCGTCCACGGCGATACGCGCGATCAGGCGCTGGCGCGGATGCGCATCGCGTTGTCGGAGATGGTGGTCGAAGGCATCCAGACCAACATCCCGTTGCACCGCGAGCTGATGGTCGATGCCAAGTTCATCGAAGGCGGCACGAGCATTCACTACCTCGAAGGCTGGCTCGGCCAGCACAAGCGCTGAGCCCATGGTCGAGTTGCTCCTGCTGGCGCCGGAAGACTGCGTCGAGAACGTCAGCGATGCGCTGATCGACGAGTTGGAGGCCTTGTCGGTGTCGGTCGAAGACGCCGATGCCGACACCGACGCCGAGCACGCATTGTTCGGCGAGCCCGGCATGCCGGCGCCGAAGGCGGGCTGGCAGCGATCGGTGGTGCGTGCGCTGTTTCCGGACGATGCCGCGGCCACCGATGCGGCGACGCTGCTGCTCGCGCAGGACTGGGCCCGCGCGGTGCATGTGCAGGCGATCCAGCCGGTGCCCGAACAGGATTGGGTGCGCTTGACTCAATCGCAGTTTGCGCCAGTGCCGATCACGCCCGATTTCTGGATCGTGCCGAGCTGGCACGAGCCGCCGGCGGGCGCGACGCGCGTGATCCGGCTCGATCCGGGTCTGGCGTTCGGCACCGGCACGCACCCGACCACGCGGATGTGCCTGCGCTGGACGGCACGCCAGCCGGCATCGCGCACGGCGCGCTGGCAGCGCGTGCTCGACTACGGCTGCGGCTCGGGCATCCTCGCGATCGGCGCGGCGCTGCACGGCGCGAGCGCGATCGACGCGGTCGACATCGACCCGGCGGCCGTCGAATCCACTCGCGCGAACGCGCTGGCGAATGGCGTGCACCTCAACGCAGGCTTGCCGGACGCCGCGGCCGGCACGTACGCACTGGTTTTTGCGAACATTCTCGCCACCCCGTTGAAGCTGCTTGCGCCACTGCTGTGCGCACACGTGGCGAGCGGCGGCGATCTGGTGCTGGCGGGCATTCTCGAGCGACAGGCCGACGAATTGAAGGCCGCCTACGCGCCGTGGCTGTCGTTGCAGGTGGCCGACGCCGAGGACGGCTGGATCCTGATGACGGCGCATCGCGCCGCCTGACACCTGTGATCGACCGCCCATGAGCCTGGCGACCCGATGCACCGCCTGCAGCACGGTCTTCCGTGTCGTTCAAGACCAGTTGAAGGTCTCGGAAGGCTGGGTGCGTTGCGGGCGCTGCAACGAGGTGTTCAACGCGCTCGAAGGCCTGTTCGATCTGGAGCGAGACAGCCCGCCGGATGTGGCCGGCTCGGCGACGCGGCGCGCCGCACCGGAGACAGACGGCGAGACCGGCGCAGGCTTCGGTGCAGGCGGCGCGCGCGCGCCGGCCGATGCGGGTACGGCCCGCTTGCACGCAGACTCGTCGAGCGACGGAATCGACAAGATCGACGCGCAATTGATGGGGCCACGCGAGGCCGGCCACGAATCCACGCCGGCGACGCGCATCAGCGAGCGCGATCGGTTGGAGTTTCCGGATGCGCAGTTCGATTCGAACATGCTCGCGGAGGACAGCGTCGACCTCGATGCGCCCGCCGCCGACTCGCGCGCGACCGAGGAACCATCGACGGCCGAAGCGCCTGCCGCCGAGCCGCCGAGCCTGCCGGGCTTCGTGCAGCACGCGCAACGTCGCGCGCGCTGGAATACGCCCGGGATGCGCGGGCTGCGGGCGGGCGCCGTCGTCGTGTTGCTGGCGGCGCTTGCGCTCCAGGGCGTGCATCAGTTCCGGGACGCCGTCGCAGCGCGCTGGCCCGACGCCGACCCGGCGTTGACCGCGTGGTGCGGGATGGCGGGGTGCCGGATCGAGGCGCCGCGCCGCATCGAGGACATCGCGGTCGAGAGCACGGCGCTCGCACGTGCTTCGGTGCCGGATGCGTTTCGCCTGTCTGTTGTGTTGCGAAACCGGGGTGCGACGGTCTTGGCGGTGCCGACGGTCGATCTGAGTCTGACCGACGCGAACGGGCAGCTGATCTCGCGCCGCATGCTGGCGCCGCGCGAGTTTCGCGTCGCACCGGCGACGATCCGATCCGGCGCGGAGCTGGCCATGCAACTCGTTCTCTCGACCGGCGGCGCTCGGGTCGCCGGCTATACCGTGGAAGTCTTCTATCCCTGAAACCGGCGGCACGCCACCCGTCCGCCCTGACCTTTGAACTCTGGAGCTGCCATGTCGGCCTTGATTTGCGGTTCACTCGCTTTCGACACCATCGCCACCTTCCCCGGGCGTTTCTCCCAGCAGATCATGCCGGAGCAACTGCACATCCTGAACGTCTCGTTTCTGGTGCCAACACTGCGGCGCGAGTTCGGCGGATGTGCCGGCAACATCGCTTACTCGCTGCGCCAGCTCGGGGGCCAGCCGGTGATCATGGCGGCCGTGGGTGACGACGGCGCCGGCTACCTGCAGCGCGTGGCGTCATGGGGCGCAAGCACCGCGCTGATCCGCACGCTGCCGGACACCCACACGGCGCAGGCGATCATCATCACCGACATCGACAACAACCAAATCACGGCGTTTCACCCGGGCGCCATGCAGTCGGCGCATCTCAATGTCGTGCCGCAAGACAGCAGCATCCGGGTCGCGATCATCGCGCCGGATGGTCGCGATGCGATGCTGCAGCACGCCGCCCAGCTGGCGCAGGCGAGGATCCCGTTCATCTTCGACCCCGGCCAAGGCCTGCCGATGTTCGACGGTGCCGAGTTGCGCGGTTTCGTCGAGCAGGCAACCTGGGTCGCGGTCAATGATTACGAAGCCCGGATGCTGTGCGAGCGCACCGGGCAGACGCTGGAGTCGTTGTCAAAATCACACCTGCAGGGAATCGTCGTGACGCTCGGCGCCGAAGGTTGTGATCTGTGGCAAGGCGGACTCTGTATCCGCGTCCCCGGCGTGACGGCGCAAGCAGTGGTCGACCCGACAGGTTGCGGCGATGCATTCCGCGCCGCGCTCCTGTTCGGCATCGAACAGGGCTGGTCGCTCGAACGGAGCGTGCGGCTCGGAAACCGGGTCGGCGCCATCAAGGTCGCCTGCCGGGGTGGTCAGAATCACACGCTCGATGTGGGTGGTGAGTCGTGACCCGACGGTAGAAGGCTCGCACGCGGAGTGCGGCCCCACGAACAAGAAGCCCGGCCGAAGCCGGGCTTTAGCTGTCACTCAAGCGGTCAGGGCTTGCTTCCGGTCGGGAAAGGCCAAGCTGCCTGCGGGCTCAGCGAAGTCTTCGCAGGCGGAACAGGAGCTACGGCCGCGCTCTTCTTGGCCGCAGGTTTTTTGGCCGCCTTCTTCGCAGCGGCCTTCTTCGCCGGCGCCTTCTTCGCAGCGACCTTCTTC
>JAZJZJ010000335.1:0-14245 GCA_040389925.1 Pseudomonadota bacterium | reverse complement strand
CGGCGATCGTCGTCGGCGACGCGCTGATCGCGTACATCATCGCCTGCAGGCCGCCTTCGATGCGCTTGGCGATCTCGATTTCACCTTCGCGCGTGAGCAGCTCGACCGTGCCCATTTCGCGCATGTACATGCGCACCGGGTCGGTGGTGCGGCCGAATTCGGAGTCGACGGTGGACAGCGCCGCTTCGGCGGCTTCTTCGGCCTCTTCTTCAGTCGCGGTGGTCGCGCCGCCGCCGGCGATCAGCAGCGTTGCCGCATCGGGCGCCTGCTCGTAAACCGCGATGCCCATGTCGTTGAGCATCGAGACGATGGCTTCGAGGATCTCGGCGTCGACCAGCTTTTCAGGCAGGTGATCGTTGATTTCCTGGTGCGTCAGGAAACCGCGCGTCTTGCCCATCTTGATGAGGGTCTTGAGCTCCGAGCGGCGCTTGGTCGCCTCTTCTTCGGTCAGTGCGGTTTCTTCGAGGCCGAACTCGCGCATCAGCGCGCGCTCTTTCGCGCGCGACACCTTCATGCGCAGCGGCTTGGCCTTGACCTTGGTCTCGTCGACGGCGGCGGTTTCGACTTCGGGCTCACCTTCGAGGTCGGATTCGAGATCCGACAGGTCAACGTCGTTGTCTTCCGACTTCTTCGCCTTCTCTTTCGACTTCTCGTCGACCTTGGGCTTGCGGCCCGGCTTGCCCTTCGCCTCGACGACCTTGGCAATCGGCTTCGCGGCCTTTTTGGTGGTGTCGTCGGCCTTCGCCTTGATGGCGGCTTTCGTGGCAGGCGCGGCCTTGGGGGCCGGGGCGGGGGCGCTCTTCTTCGCGGTCATGCGGATCCTTGGGTGGTCGTGGGCCAGCGCGGCGGCGGCCCGGCCGTTGAGATGCGCCCGGTGCGGCGCAAGTCAAGTGAAGCCAATGCAGGGCTCGATCGGCTCAGCACCGATCGGTTGCAAGCGGGCAGGCCCGGGCGAACATTTGGTGTGCAGTCCTTGCGGGGAAGGGTGGCCTGTGAACCCGCAAATGGGGACCCTGTATCAGAGGGTGGCCGGGGCCCGGAGGTGCTGCTGTCGCCGTGGTGTCGAGCATGCCGCGCTCACGTCAGCCGAGGATTATACCGTTATTCCCACCTTCAACTGTCTTTGGAGCCGCATCAGTTCGGCATGTCGCGTCAGCGTGTCGGGCGACTGAACGCCCGACTTGACCAGCAATTCGAGTTCGTCCTCGACCGACTTGAGGCGCAGTTTGCCGAGGACGAACACGAGTTCCTGGTGCAGATCGGTCTGGGGCTCGGGGTCGTGGAACGCGGTGATGCGATCCAGCACCGCGCCCGCGCCATCGACCGCCACCGCGCGGTCGCGCAGCTCCTGAAGCAGCGCGGCCGGCGCGATCGCGCCATGGTCGTCCAGCGAGCGCTCGATGCAGCCGAAGAACAGGCCATACGGATCCGCTTGGCCCGCCAGCATGTCGTGAGATTCGCCGTCCAGGTGTGCCCACAGCTCGCTGCGGTGCAGCAGCAGCCAGATTGCGCGATCGAGCAGGGTGGCCGCGCCTTTGCTGACGCGGCCGGCCCGGCGTGCGGGCGCGCGGTAGGCAGCCGCACCCTCGCGCGCCGCGGGTCGCGCCGCGGCGTGGCCCCATTGGCGCAGCAACTGATCGACATCGTCGCGCGCTGCCATGGCGATGTCGGCGATCAACTGCCGCTTCAACGTGCCGTCGGGCAGCGCGCTCCACAGCGGCTTCGCGTTCGCCAGCATGTGGGCGCGGCCCTCGGCGGTGGCGAGATCGCAGCCTTCACCGGCGGCCTCGATCAGCTGGCGCGACAGCGGCACCGCCTGCGCGACGCATTCCTCGAACGCCGCCGCGCCGAACTCGCGCACGTAGGAATCGGGGTCGTGCTCGGCCGGCAGGAACAGGAAGCGGATCGTGCGCGTGTCGCTCGCATGCGGCAGGCTCGCCTCGAGCGCGCGGCCGGCCGCACGCCGGCCGGCCTTGTCGCCGTCGAAGCTGAACACGACCGATTCGGTGAAGCGGAACAGCTTCTGCAGGTGATCCGGCGTGCAGGCCGTGCCGAGCGTCGCGACCGCGTTGCCGAAGCCCGATTGGGCGAGCGCGACCACGTCCATGTAGCCCTCGACGACGAGCGCATAGCCGCGCTGGCGAATCGCCGCGCGGCCCTCGAACAGGCCGTACAGCTCGCGGCCCTTGCTGAACACGGGCGTCTCGGGCGAGTTCAGATACTTCGGCTCGCCGCGGTCGAGCACGCGGCCGCCGAAGCCGATCACATCGCCCTGAACCGATTTGATCGGGAACATGATCCGGTCGCGAAACCGGTCGTAGCGTTTGCGGTCGGCCTCGTCGGTCGAGCCGTCTTCGCCATCCTTCGCGATCACCATGCCGCTCTCTTCGAGCAGCGGGTTGTCGTAGCTCGGGAACACACTGGCCAAGCTGCGCCAGCCGTCGGGCGCATAGCCGAGACCGAACTGCGCGGCGATCTCGCCCGAGAGGCCGCGGCCTTTCAGATAGTCGATCGCGCGTGGGCTCTGTTTCAGATGCTTTCGATAGGCGTCGGCGGCCTTCGCGAGCACGTCGGTCAAGGTCGAGCGGCGTTGCTTTTGCGCGGCCGCCTGTTCGCGCTCGGCGGGCGAACTGTCTTCCTCGGGCACTTGCAGGCCGACCTGCTGCGCCAGATCTTTCACCGCATCGATGAAGGTCATGCCGCTGTATTCGGTCAGGAAGCGGATCGCATCGCCGTTCGCGCCGCATCCGAAGCAGTGATAGAACTGCTTGCTCGGGCTGACTGTGAAGCTCGGTGACTTCTCGGCGTGGAACGGACACAGCCCGCTGAGGTTCGCGCCGCCCTTTTTCAGTTGCACATGGCGACCGACGACTTCGGCGATGTCGACGCGCGAAAGCAGGTCGTGGATGAAGGTCGGCGGGATCACGGGTCGAGTCTAACGTCGCCCATTCCGGGCCGCGCCGGATGAAGCCGGTCGACGCGTGCCGTCAGGCCGGCGTCAACACCCCGGCCGGGCTCGGCATGCCCTTGTAGTCGCGCACCCACTCGACGACCCCGTCGGCCGGCATCGCCGCGGCGATGCCGTTGCCCTGACCGACGTTGCAGCCGATCTCGATCAGACGCTGCGCCTGGGCGCGGGTCTCGACGCCTTCGGCCACCACGCTGCAGCCGAAGGTCTGCGACAGCCCGATCACGCCTTCGACGATGGCCAGATCCTGCCGGTCGCCGAGCATGTTGATGACGAACGAGCGGTCGATCTTCAGCATGTCGATCGGCAGCCGCTTCAGATAGGTGAAGGTCGAATAGCCGGTGCCGAAATCGTCGAGCGCGAAACGCACGCCGAGCGCACGGCACTCTTCCATCAGCTCGCAGGTGTAGTCGACATCGGCGAGCGCGGCGGTCTCCAGCACCTCGATGATCAAGCGGTGTGCGACCGGCGCCTGGTGACGCGACAACAGCCCGGCCAGATGCTGCGCGAACAGCGGCTCCTGCAGGTGGCGGGCCGAGACATTGATGCTGACCGTGATGTCCAGGCCCAGGCGCAGCCAGCGCGCAAGCTGGTCGATGCCCTGCTGCAGCACCCAGTTGCCGACGCTGATCGCGAGGCCGGTGTTCTCGATCAGCGGCAGAAACTGCGCCGGCGAGATCACGCCCTGCTGCGGGTGTTTCCAGCGCAACAGCGCTTCGAAACCGAGCACCTTGGCGTGCCGCATGTCGACCTTGGGCTGATAGTACAGACGGAACTCGTTCGCGTCGAGCGCCTCCTGGATCCGACCGAGGGCGACGAAGCGGGCCTCGGCACGGCGATCGTGTTCGGCGTCGAAGAACAGGTAGCCGTTGCGGCCGGCCTGCTTGGCGCCGTACATCGCGTGATCGGCGTGGCGCAGCAGGGTTTCGGCGTCGGCGCCGTCGAACGGGAACACCGTGGCACCGATGCTCGCGGTCACCGTCACCGGGCCTGCACCGACGCCGAGCGCATACGGCTGGCACACCTGGTTCAGCGCGCGCTCGACCGCGTGACGGCTCTCTTCCAGCGTGGTGGTGCGCAGCAGCAGCACGAACTCGTCGCCGCCGATGCGCGCGGCGACGTCGTCGCCGCCGGCCCATGAACGCAGCGAGCGGCGCATCCGGTCGGCGAGTTCGAGCAGCAGGCGGTCGCCGGCCTCGTGGCCGAAGCGGTCGTTGACCGGCTTGAAGTGATCGAGATCGAGGTAGCAGACCGTCAGCAGCGAGCCTTCGCGACGGCTTGTCTGCATGGCCGACTGCAGCATTTGCGCGAGCCGCACCCGGTTCGGCAAGCGGGTCAGTTCGTCGAAGTGGGCCTGGCGCTGCAACTGCTCGAACTGGGCGCGCGCGTGCGTCACATCGGCAATCGCAAGCACGTGGTTGCGCACGCTGCCATTGGCGTTGCGCACCGCGGTGACCGTGAGCTGCAGCACGCAGGGCTCGCCGTTGCGGCGATGGTGGCTCAGCTCGCCGCGCCAGCTGCCCTCGTCGGCCAGGCCGAGCTGCATCGCTTCGAGTTGCAGCGCGAGCGGGCCGCCGGCCGCGTGCGACTTCAGCAGCGCCGGCACCGTGCCGAGCAGCTCTTGGCGCGAGTAGCCGGTGATTTCGCTGAAGGTCGGGTTCGACTCGAGCACGCGGTGGTGCGGGTCGGTGATCAGCAGGCCTTCGTGCAAGTGCTCGAACACGCTTTGCGACAGGTCCTGGTTCTGGCGCGCGGCCTGGACGTCGCTGATGTCGCGTGCGGTGCCGAGGATGACGAGCGGCTCGCCGGCCGATCCGCGCTCGGCGACCAGCGCGTGCAGCTCGAACAGGCGCCAGCTGCCGTCGCGGCACCGCATGCGGCACTCGGTGCGGCAGTTGACCGTGCCGGCCGCGCGCAAGGTGGCGAATGCGCCGTCCAGGTCGGCCAGATCGTCAGGGTGGATCAGCGCCCGGATCGCCTGCAGCGTGTCGCCGAAACCCTGGGTCGAGTGGCCGAGCAGCGCCAGCCAGCGCTTTGACAGCGCGACCCGGCCGGCGCGCAGATCCCACTCGCAAATGCCGACTTGCGCAGCGTCGAGCGCGAGCTGCCAGCGTTGCTCATTGGCGGCGATCTCGCCGGTCAGGGCACTCGTCAGCAGCGGGATCGCGATGAGGCTGCACACGTAGCCGGCCAGCAGCGCGCTGGCCAGCTGACCGTCCGGCTGGTAAAACGGCCCGAGCCCGTGCAGCGTGGCCAAGACGGTGCCGGCCGTGAGCAGCAGCGCCGTCGTCGACGCCGCGAACAGTCCGTTGCGCGAGGCCATCCAGCACAGCAACAGGTGCGGCACGAAGAACAGTGGCGACTGGATCGCGTGCGCGCCGCCGCCGAACAGCGACGCCAGCGCCGCGCTCGCGAACGTGCCGAGCGCCAGCAGACCCACCGAGGCCCAGCGCCAGCCACCGAAGATCTGCCACAGCGACGCGCGCGACAGCGTCAGCAGCGGGACGCCGACGACCAGCGCGCCGAGCGCGTCGCCGAGCCACCAGTACATCCAGGTCTTCGGCACCGCGGTCCACTCGATGAGCCCGCCGACGGCGAGCCAGAACGCACCGTTGATCGCGGTCACCAGCATCGAGAAGCCGACACCGATCGAGCCGAACAGCCAGAGATCGCTGCGCCGGTCGAGCTCGACATGCAGGCCGTCGCGCCTCAGCACCCAAGCGCCGAGCAGAGGCCCGAGCGTGCTGCCGCAGGCGATCGGCACCGCAAGCCATGCCGGCGTGCCGGTCGAGAGTGCAACCGACAGTGCGCCGAGCCACACGCCCGGCCACACGCCGAGCCCGAAGCGCAGCAATGCCGCCAGCGCGATGCCCGCCGACGGCCGGATCAGCGTGTCGGACAGCGGCTCGGACAGACCGAGGCGCCCGCTCAGGTAGCAGGCCACCAGCACCAGCGCCGTGCGCCATGCCCAGCCACGCGAAGCAACCGTCGAGGCGATTCCGGGGAGGTACGTGGACAGGCGGGCGTTGGACACGGCGACGGGCGAGCGAGTTGTGCGTAAATGTAAGGTAGACGGAGCGCTCTCACGATGCCGCGCCGCAACGAAGAAGCCACCGGTAACGGTGGCTTGATGTGCGTGAGGCGGGTCGGTGGCCGGTCAGAGTGCGAAGTCAGAGAGCTTGCGGCCGGCCCCCAGCGCCGCCTTTAGCCACTTCGGTTGCAGGCCACGGCCGCTCCAAGTGTCGCCGGTGGCCGAATTGCGGTATTTGGCGGCGACCTTGTTGCCTTTTCCGGCGCGGGTTTTGGCGCTGCCTTTACCGGACACATCGGCGGCCGTCAGGCCATATTGATCCATCAAGGCGCGCACCTTTGCGATCGCGTCGCTGCGGTCTTGATTGCGAGTGCGCTCGATTTCGCGTTCGAGCGCTTCTTTTTGGGCGATCAGTTCTTGCAACGAGGCCACGGAGAATCCTTTGTTTGAAGTCGAATCGGCTGAAACCTGCGCGATTCTATTCAAATACTGCCAAGGTATTCAAGCGTCGGTGGGTGGAACATACCCGGCCACCTGCTCGGCACCGGTGCCGAAGAAGAAATTCTCCATCTGCCGGGCCAGATACTGACGCGCGCGCTGGTCGGCGAGATTCAGGCGATTCTCGTTCACCAACATGGTCTGGTGCTTCATCCAGAGTTGCCAAGCCTCTTTGCTGACCTGGTTATAGATTCTCTTGCCGAGTTCACCGGGGTAGGGCGCGTAATCCATGCCCTCGGCTTCCTTCTTGAGATGAATACATTGAACGGTGCGGGCCATCTTGAATATCCTTTTCAGATCAGCTGAGTTTCTTGACCAGCACTTGCGAGCGCCGATCCCAGTTGTATTTTCGCTTGCGGGCTTCGGGCAGCCAGTCGGGGTCGACCTGATTGAACCCGCGTTTGATGAACCAGTGCATCGTGCGCGTCGTCAGCACGAAGATGCTGTCCAGCCCCATCGCCCGGGCGCGCTGCTCGACGCGCTTCAGAATGCGCTCGCCGTCGCCTTGGCTCTGCACCTGCGGCGACACGGTCAGCGCGGCCATCTCGGCCGTCTTGGCTTCCGGGTACGGGTACAGCGCGGCGCAACCGAAGATCACGCCGTCGTGTTCGATCACGGTGTAGTGACCGATGTCGCGCTCGATCTCGGTGCGGCTGCGCTTGACCATCGTGCCGATGCCGTCGTGCGTGAACACCTCCATCAGCAGCGCACCGTCCATCGCGAACGGCAGGATGTGGCTGCGCTCGACACCGCCGCGGCAGGCCCGGACGCAGTGCTGCAGGTAGAACGCCGGGTCGGTGGGCTTCTCGGGCCGCGGCAGGCCGGTCAGCAGCTTCTCGGCGTCGGCCAGCGCGAGCTCGGTGTCGATCGGGCTCTCGGGATCACTCAGATCTTCGTGAATCCCCGGCACCTCGGTGATGAACAGCAGCTTGTCGGCCTGCAGCGCGATCGCGGTGCTGGTGGCCACGTCTTCCATCGTCAGATTGAAGGCCTCGCCGGTGGGCGAGAAGCCGAACGGCGACAGCAGCACCATCGCGCCGATGTCGATCGCGCTGCGGATCGCCGCGCCGTCGACCTTGCGCACCACGCCGCTGTGGATGAAGTCGACGCCGTCGACGATGCCGACCGGGCGTGCGGTCAGAAAGTTGCCCGAGACGACGCGCACGATCGCGTTCGCCATCGGCGTGTTCGGCAGGCCTTGCGAGAACGCGGCCTCGATCTCGAAGCGCAGCTGACCCGCAGCCTCCTGGGCCGAATCGAGCGCGACCGCATCGGTGATGCGCAGCCCCTGGCTGTAGCGCGCCTCGTGACCCTTGGATCGAAGCTGTTCGTTGACCTGCGGCCGAAAGCCGTGCACCAGCACCAGCTTGATGCCCATCGCGTGCAGGATCGCGAGGTCTTGCGCGAACGAACTCAGCTTGCCCGCGGCGATCAGCTCGCCGGTGATCGCGACCACGAAGGTCTTGCCGTGGTACGCGTGGATGTGCGGCGCCACGGTGCGAAACCAGGGCACGAAGGTGTGGGGAAAGACAAGGCTCACGGCGCGTTGCACTCGCAGATGGAAGAGGTGGCGGTCGCGATTCTGTCACGCGAGGCGGCGCGGGCCGCATCGCAGGGTCGCGTCAGGTCGTCGGCCAGGCGAGCGCGTGCGTGCCCGGTGGCACCGAAGGCCGCGTCCAGCGTGCCGGCGTGTGCGAGAACTCGGCGGTGTGGCGCATCGCGGTGAGCGCGCCGTAGCCGGAGGGCGTGGTTTCCATCAGCCCGGTGAAGTCGGCCTTCGGCGCATCGAAGCCGTGTTCGACGCGACCGAGCTCGCGCAGCCACTGGCCCGTGCGTGCGAGCGAGACGCGCACCTGCCAACTGCCGCCCTCACGCTGCTGGCGCAGCAGCGCGGCCTGCGCGCCGAACGAGATCAGGAAGCCGGTCGCCATGTCGAGAATCTGCATCGGCAGCGCTTTCGGCTCGGCCGAGCCGGCGGCGCGCGCTTCGGCATCGTTGAAGCCGGTCGCGCTCTGCACCAGGGAATCGAAGCCGCGCCGGCCTGCCCACGGTCCGGTCTCGCCGTAAGCCGAAAGCGAGACCATCACGATGCCGGGGCGCGCGGCGGCCACGTCGGCCGGCGCGAAGCCGAGCGCCGCGAGCGCGCCGGGGCGGTAGCCTTGCACGAACACATGCGCGTCGCGCAGTACCGCGCGCAGACCGTCGCGGCCGGTCGGCTCGCGCAGGTCGGCAAGCGCCGAGAGCTTGCCGCGGCTCGTGTCGATGATGGCCTCGATGTTCGGCAGGTGCGGCGCGTTCACCAGCATCACGTCGGCGCCGCAGGCCGCGAGCGTGCGACCGCCGACCGGGCCGGCGAGGATGCGCGTCAGGTCGAGCACGCGCAGGCCTTGCAGCGGTCTCGCGTCGCGCGGGAGCACGGGCCAGGCCAGCGCTGGCGCATCGCCGATCTTCTCGATCGCGACCAGCGGCTGTGCGGCGATCGCGGCGCTTTGCGGATGCGCGCCCCACTCGTCGAAGCTGCGCACTGCGGCGACGACCAAACCGGCCTGCGCCGCGGCAGCCTCGAACTCGAACGCACTGCGGTCGCGCAGCGCCGCGGCCACCGCCTCGCGCGGCGTGTCGGCACCGAGCGGCAAGCCGAGCAGGCGCAGCACGCCATCGCGGTGGTGCCCGAAGTTCGTGTGCAGGCGCAGCCAGCGATCGTCAGCGCAGGCGTAAAGGCCGGCGAGTCGATCCCAGAGTTCGGGCGTGCGGCCATCGATCTCGAAACGGCCGACGCATTCGAGCGCGGCGCGGCGCATGTCGACGCGCACCTGCTGGCGCAAACCGTTGCGGTGCTCGCCGATCTGCGTCGCCGCGAGCGCCGCCGCCGCGAGGCTCGCCTGTGAGGCGCTGCCGACGGCGAACGAAGAGCGCAGCACCGGGTCGGCGCCGGTCAACGTGAGGTGATTCAGCGCGTCGTCCGGCAAGCCGGCTGACTCCCAGATCGGCCAGATCGGCTCGAGCGCAGTCGTTTGCGATGCGGTCATGCGGCCGATGATAGGCCGCAGCGTCGCCCGGTTCAGTGCCCGCCGCCGCCCAGATACGCGGCCTTCACGGCCGGATCGTCGCGCAGCTTCGCGGCCGGCCCGTGCACCGAGATGCGGCCGTTCTCGAGAACGTAGCCGTAGTCGGCCACCGCCAGCGCCGCGGCCGCGAACTGCTCGACCAGCAGCATCGTCACGCCCTCGCTCTTGAGCCGTTCGATGATCTTGAACACCTCGGCGACCAGGATCGGCGCGAGGCCCATCGAGGGCTCGTCGAGCAGCACGACCTCGGGGTTCAGCATCACCGCGCGTGCCATTGCGAGCATCTGCTGCTCGCCGCCCGAGAGCGTGCCGGCAAGTTGCTCGCGACGCTCTTTCAAGCGCGGGAAGAGTTCGAGCGCGCGCTCCAGATCGGCCTTCACGTCGCCTTTCGGTCGCGCGCCGGTCAGGCGCGGGAACGCGCCGAGCGTCAGGTTGTCGACGACGCTCATCGTCGCGAACACGCGCCGACCTTCGGGCGAGTGCGCCAGGCCGAGCTTGGCGATGTGGTACGACTCCATGCCCTCGATGCGCTTGCCGTTCAGCGTGATCTCGCCGGCGGTCGGCGCGATCATCCCGGAGACCGCGCGCATCGTCGTCGTCTTGCCGGCGCCGTTCGAGCCGATCAGCGTGACGACCTTGCCCTTGGGCACCTCGATCGAGATGCCGTGCAGCACCTGGACCTTGCCGTAGCCGGCGAACAGATTGCTGATGGTCAACATCTTGGTATCGGTGCTCATGCTGCTGTCCCGCCCAGATAGGCTTCGATGACTTTCTCGTCCGCTTGAACAGCCGCCGGCACGCCCTCGGCGATCTTCTGGCCGAAGTCGAGCACCGAGACGGTGTCGCACATGCTCATCACGACGTCCATGTGGTGCTCGATCAGGATCACGGTGATGCCGTGATCGCGGATCTTGCGGATGAACGTGATCAGCTCCTTGATGTCGGGCGCGGTCAGGCCGGCGGCGGGCTCGTCGAGCAGCAGCAGCTGCGGGTCGAGCGCGAGTGCGCGTGCGATCTCGAGCAGGCGCTGCTTGCCGTAGGGCAGGTTGCGCGCTTCCTCGAACGCCAGATCGGCCAGGCCGACGAATTGCAGCAGGCCCATCGCGCGATCGGTCGCGGCCTTGGCCTCGCGCCGGTAGCGCGGCGTGTGCAGCGAGACATCGAACAGGTTGCTGGCGAAGGTGTGGTGCAGGCCGACCTGCACGTTCTGCAGCGCCGTCATCTCGCCGAACAACTGCACGTTCTGGAAGGTGCGCGCGATACCCGACAGCGCGATGTCGGACGAGGTGCGTCCGACCACCGACTTGCCGACGAACGAGACCGCGCCGGCGGTCGGCTGGTAGATGCCGGTCAGCACGTTCATCATCGTGCTCTTGCCCGATCCGTTCGGTCCGATCAGACCGTGAATCGTGCCGCGCTTGATGCTCAGGTCGACGTTGTTCAGCGCCTTCAGGCCGCCGAACTGCATCAGCACGCCGCTGGCGTTCAGGATCTCGCCGCCGGCGTCGGCCTTCGCGGCGGTCGAGACGGCGTCGTCACCCTTCAGGCTCGCGCCGGCAATCTGTGCGTCGGGCGTCGGCCGCTTGATGTTCAGCGCATTGCGCACGAAGCCGACGATGCCGTCCTGCAGGTAGTAGACGACGAACAGCATGATCACGCCGAAGATCGACAGCCGCCAATCGGTCATCGTCTTGAGCCAGAACGACAGCGCCGCCAACGCGATGCTGCCGACGACCGGAATGGCCATCTGCGTGATCGTCAGGCGCCCGCGCCGGATGCCGATCACGGCCGTGAGCATCACCAGGATCGCCAGGCCGACCGAGACGTAGCGGAACATTTCCACATCGTCGAGCAGCTTCGGCAGCAGCACGATGATGGCGGCGCCGAGCATCGAGCCGATGCGGCTCTTGCGCCCGCCCATGATCACTGCGAGCAGGAACAGCACGGTCAGCTCGAAGTTGTACGAGTTCGGCGAGATGTACTGCTCGGAATACGCATACAGGCTGCCGGCCAGGCCCGCGAAGCCGGCGCTGATCACGAACGCGTAGACCTTGTAGCGGTAGACCGACACGCCCATGCAATCGGACGCCACCGGGCTGCCGCGCAGCGCCTCGAACGCGCGCCCGAGGTGCGAACGCAGGATGCGGTGCACGACGATCAGCGCCAGCACCATCATCACCGCGCACACCCAGTAGTACTCGCGCTCGTCGAGCACGTGGCCGAACAGCGCGGGCTTCTGCAGCTTGATGCCCATCGGACCTTCGGTGAGAAAGGTCATCTCGTTGATCAGGATCTGGATGATGGTGCCGAAGGCCAGCGTCACCATCGCGAGGTACGGGCCCGAGACGCGCAGCGCCGGCAGCGCGAGCAGCGCGCCGAAGCCGGCGGTGACGAGCACCGCGGCCGGCAGCGTGATCCACAGCGGCGCGGCGAGCTTCATCACCAGCACGCCGGCCGTGTACGCGCCGACGCCGAACAGCCCGGCGTGACCGAGCGAGACCTGGCCGGTGTAGCCGACCACGATGTCCAGGCCGAACAACACGATCGCATAGATCATGATCGTTTCGAGCAGGTGGATGTAGTACGGGTTCGTGATGCCGAGCGGGAACAGCAGCAGCGCGGCGACGCCGACGATCGCCAACAGGAGGTGGTTGCGTTTCATGATCAGGTCAGACCTTCTTGATGGCCGACTTGCCGAACAGGCCTTGCGGGCGCACCGCGAGCACGATCAACAGCAGCACGAGGCCGGGCACGTCCTTGTAGCCGGTGCTGATGTAGAAGCCGGTGGTGGTCTCGGCGATGCCCAGGATGATGCCGCCGACGATGATGCCCATGCCGCTGGTCAAGCCGCCGATGATCGCGACCGCGAACGCCTTCAGGCCGAGCACCGCGCCCATCGTCGCGCCGGTCAGCGTCAGCGGCGCGATCAGCACGCCGGCGAAGCCCGCGGTGAGCGACGACAGCGCATACGAGAACGTGATCACCAGGCCGGTGTTGATGCCCATCAGCTTGGCGGCATCGCGGTCGTTGAAGGTCGCGACCACGGCCTTGCCGTAAATCGTCTTGCGGTTGAAGAATTCGACCGCCAGCATCATCAGCACCGCGCCGACGACGACGAGAATTTCCATCGGCAGCACGTTCGCGCCGAGAAACTTCAGCGGCGACTCCGGCAGCGGCGACGGGAACTTCAGGTCGTCACGGCCCCACACGTTCTCGGCCACGTTCTTGAAGATGATGCCCAGCGCGATCGTCGACATGATCCAGCCGAACTCGCTCTTGATCTTGATGGCAGGGCGCACACCGATGCGCTCGACCACCGCGCCCTGGAACGCGCCGAACAGGCACACCAGCGGAATCATCAGCCAGTAGTTCACGCCGAGACCGACGAGCGTAAGACCGACGAGCGCGCCGAGCATCAGCGCGTCGCCTTGCCCGAAGTTCAGCGTGTCGGAGGTCGCGAAGGTCAGCTGGTAGCCGAACGCGATCACGGCGTAGATCATCCCCAGCGCGATGCCGGAGAAGATCAGTTGGGTCAGGATTTGCATGGTGGACACCGCAGGAACACAAGAAGACGCCGCCGCGGGCCGTTGAGCCCGAGGCGGCGAGAGAGGGGGCGGAAACCTACTTCTTGAGCTGAACGACCGAGGCCTTCTTCTGGTCGTCCGCGTAGGCGTAGATCACCTTGCCGGCCTTGACCTCGCCGAACACCGGGATGTTCGCGGTGATCGCGTCGTGGTCGGTCTTCGAGAACGGCTTGTTGTAGGTCGTGACCACGCCTTCGACCGGGGTCTTCAAGTCTTCGAGCGCGGCCTTGATCTTCGGGCCGTCGGTGCTGTTCGCCTGCTTGATCGCGGCGGCCAGCAGGTAGATCGAGTCGTAGCCCTGGGCGGCCGAGACCGGCGAATCCATGCGCGCGTTCTTCGGGTTGAAGGTCTTCAGGTAGCTGATGATGAAGGCTTGGCGCTTCGGCGTGGTCGGTTCCTGGATGAAGGTCTGCGGCATGCGCGCACCTTCGCCGCCGGGGCCGGCGTTGTCGATGTAGTTGGCCATCGAGAGCGTCCAGCTGCCGACCATCGGCACCTTCCAGCCGAGCTTGGTCATGCCGTTGGCGATCTGCGCCAGCTCGGGGCCGATGCCGTAGGTCAGCACGGCTTCGGCGCCGGCTTCCTTGGCCTTCAGCAACTGGGCCGTCATGTCGACGTCCTTGATGTTGAACTTCTCGACCGCGACGGGCTTGATGCCCTTGGCGCTCAGTGCCTTCTCCAGATCCTCACGACCGAGCTGGCCGTAGTTGGTCGAGTCGGCCAGGATCGCGACCTTCTTGAAGCCGCGGCGGGTGATCGCCTCTTCGACGATCATCGGCGCCTGGATGCTGTCGTGCGCGGCGTTGCGGAACACGTAGTTCTCGGGTTCCTTCGCGAACTGCTGCGTGATGACCGAGCCGGTCGCGACGTTGTTCATCACCGGGATCTTCGCTTCCTGGAAGAAACGCTGCGAGGCCAGGGCCACGCCGGTGTTGATGTAGCCGACGACGGCGGTGACCTTCTCCTTGTTGACCAGTTCCTGGGCGATCTGCACGCCGCGTTCGTTCTTGGCTTCGTCGTCGCGCTCGACGGCTTGCAGCTGGCGGCCGAGCACGCCGCCCGACTTGTTGATCTCGTCGATCGCGAGGCGCACGCC
>JAZJZJ010000334.1:0-15217 GCA_040389925.1 Pseudomonadota bacterium | reverse complement strand
CTCAGGAGCAGTGTCCACCCTCAGCGGGCTGTTCAGTTTTGCGGGGCCAGCTCTCGATGACTACGGTTTGGTGCAGCCGCTCGCCGAGCCGCGGCGCAATGGCGCGCGCGAGCAGATCGGTCGTGCCGCCCGGCGGGTACGGAACGATCAGGCGGATCGGCTTGTCGGGATAGTCGGCCGCGTGCGCGCCGAATGCGGTGGCGAAGGTGGCGCAAATCACGGTGAGCAGAGCGCGGCGATGGGGTGTCATTCGATCTCCGAAAGTGAGGCATTGCCGTTCTCCCTGTGGGAGAGGGTTGCACAAGGGGCGGGGCGAGTGAGCCGTTGGATGTCTATCGTGGCAACAAGCGCTCGGCCTGCATGCGCGCGAGCCAGTGGTGGATCGAGTCTTCGGTGTCGATGCAATCGGCAAAGCCGTGCTGGCGCAGCTTGATGCCGCTCAGCACCGAATCGGCCGGGTTCGCCACGCCACAGGCCACGGCCCGGTCGGTGAACTGCCAGGAGCTGCCGATCATCTGCTGCAAGCTGAGCGGCCGCAGCTGGTGCTTGGCGACGATGCGCGTCCACACCGCTTCGTACTCCGGCATCGCGGTCGTCAATTCCATCGGCTCGGCTGCGCCGGCCTTCATGCCGAAGCGCTGCGCGATCGATCCCCACACGTCCTGCCAGACCAGCATGTCGCCGTTGACGACGTTGTAGGTTTCGTTCGCCGCCAGTTCGTGAGTGGCTGCGAACTCGGCCGCGCCGGCGATGAGGCGGCTGTCGCTCGCGGCGTTGATGTAGCGGCCACCACCCGGGAAGGCCAACGGCTGGCCCAGTTCGCGCTGCACGGCCGCGTAGGCGCCGATCGCAGCGATGATGTTCATCGGGCTGCCGATCGCATAGCCGAAGACCAGTTGCGGCCGCAGCACGGTGAAGGTCCACGCCGCGTGTGGCTGGCGCTCGCGCAGCATGTCTTCCTGCAGCCAGTAGAAATTCTCGTGCTGGTGGCGCGGCGAGCGTTCCTTGGCCGGAACCGGCGCGGGCTCCACATGGCCGCCATAGGCCTTGGTGCCCTGCATCAGCGACATGTGGCGCAAGCCCTTGGCGCCCACTTGCAGCGCATCGAGCAGGTTGCGCAACATGGCTTCGTTGACCGCCATCTGACGCGGGTCGCGCCAGCCGGCGACCAGTTCCGGCAATTCGTACAAGGCGGCGAAGAGCACATGCGTTACCTCGCTCAGACTCAATGCGGCCGCAGCGCACGCAGCGGCATCGGCCAGGTCCAGCGACACATGGCGCACGCCTTCGGGCAAGGGCGAGGGCCGGCGCGAGAGCGCGAGAACTTGCCAATCGGGCCGCGCGGCAAAGTGCTCGACGGCCGCCGCGCCGACAACGCCACTCGCGCCGGCGATGAGGATGGTGTGTTTCTTGTGGGTCATGCTTGTCTCCTCAAGGCCACTCACGCTCGCAGCAGATGCGCGCCGTGCAGCTTGGGCCGCAAGTCATCCGGCACCTCGATCTCGAAGCCCAGCACCGCGGCCGAGAGGGCCTTGCCGTAGTTGTCCAGGCACAGGCTGCGCGACACGCCACCGCCGAGTGCGCCGTGGCAGACGAAGTTCATCGCCTCGATGTTGTCGACCTCGTAGCGGATCACTTCGCCCTTGATCGCGCCGTTGTAGAAGGCCTTGAAGCGATCGGCCGTGAGCTGCGCCTTGAGCAGCGGATAGAACTCCGGCTCGTAGGCGAAGACGGCGATGTTGGACGTATCGCCCTTGTCGCCGGAGCGCGCGTGGGCCACATGCTGAAGTTGGACTTTCATGCTGCTCAGCTTTCGAAATAGGTGACGGTGGCGGGAACCTGCTCGCGCGGCACGAGGGACGACCAGACACCGATCACTTCGCGCGTGCGGTCGGCATGCGGCACGCGCTTGCCCGTGTGGGCGATGCCGGAGACGGCCATGCCATCGACTTCGCGCCCCACCTTGACAGCCTCTTCGCGCGTGGCCGTTCGGGCCGAGACGCGTACCGCGATCTCGTAGGGCTCGGGCGCATTGGCCGGCGTGGCGGCGCCGTGGATCGCGTTCATGCCGAGAAAGTCGACGCGGTATTCCTCGGCCTGCAGGCCGACGATCTTGAAGCGCTCTTCGAGGATCTTCCTGGCCAACTGTGCACGCCGCAGCGCACCCGGCCCGGCGTAGAAGAACATGTCTTCGCCGATGAAACCTTCGGTGCAGCCGATCGAGACCTTGAGCGTCGGCGTGCGCGGCTTGCCGCCGATGTGCGAGACGCGCACACGGTCGGGGCCGATCTGTTCGATCTGGGCGGTGGTGAAGTCGACCACCACATCGGGCGTCAGATAGTTGGCCGGGTCGTGCACTTCGTAGAGCATTTGCTCCTTGATGGTTTGCAGCGTGACCGCGCCGCCGGTGCCGGCCACCTTGCTGATGACCGCGCTGCCGTCTTCGTTCACCTCCGCGATCGGAAAGCCGAAGTTCCACGGCTCGGGCACGTCCTTGAAGCCGGGGTCGGAGAAGTAGCCGCCCGTCACCTGCGCGCCGCATTCCATCAGGTGGCCCAGGCCCATGCCCTGGCCGAGCTTGGCGTGGTCGAGCGGGTCCCAGCCGAACTCGTACATCATTGGCGCCATGAAGATCGACGGGTCGGCCACACGGCCGGTGACGACGATCTGCGCACCCGCCTTCAAGGCTTCGACGATGGGCTCGGCGCCAAGATAGGCCTCGGCGGAAATCAGCGTCGGCTTGAGCGACGAGGTCGGCTTGCCGTTCTCGAGGATCTTGTCGGTGAGTTGCAAGACGCGATCGGTGATGAGCGCGCCGTTGACCGAGGCGACCTTCACCCCCGTGTGGCCCAGTTCGCGCAGCCAGTGCACGATGCGCCTGGCCGCGGCGTCAGGGTTGATCCAGCCCTGGTTGCTGATGATCCGGGTGCCGTTGCGCATGCAGGCCGGCAGCACGGCGCGCATGCGGTCGTCGAGGTAGGTGTCGTAGCCTTCGAAGCTCGGGTCGCGTCTCGCCCGCACCTGCGCGGCGGAGACGGTGGCCTCGGCCATGGTCTCGAAGCAGAGGTAGTCGAGCTCGCCGCGCTCGGCGTTGAGCGCAGCAGGCTCGACGCGGTCGCCCCACCAGGCGGCGCCGGCGCCGATTCGTATGGTTTTGGTCATGTCGCTTCCTTGTGTGAAGTGGCCACGTCGGCCTCTCGGAAAATCACCGCGTCGACCGCTACGCAGCCTTCGCCTCGTCCATCGACGATCCCGCCGACGATCACCGGGTTGACGTCGAGCTGGGTAATGCCGGCTGCGTCGTCGCTCATCAATCGGCCGACGGCCACCACGCTCTCGCAGAAAGCAACCACGTCGAGCGGGGGCTCGGCACGCACGCCGTCGAGAAGCGGTGCGATACGCAGGCGACGCAAGGCGCGCTCCACATGCGCGACGTCGAACGGTGGCAGCAACACCTGTGCATCGGGCATGGCCTCGACATACTTGCCGCCATCGCCCACCAGCACAACCGGGCCGAAAACCGGGTCGAGCCGCGCGCCGATCATCAGCTCGCGCCTGCCTTTGATCATCTCGGCGACGATCACGCCACGGAGCGTGATGCCGGCGGCGCGTGCCGCGTCGTTCATGTCCCGGTACGCGGCCGACACCGCATCGGCGTTGCCCAAGCCGACGCGCACCAGCCCGAGTTCAGACTTGTGCGAGGCATCGGCCGTGCACCCCTTGACGACCACCGGTTTGCTGCCGAGCGCTTCGAACGCGGCCACCGCATCGGCTTGCGATGTGCAGAGCGAATGCTTCGCGACACTCACGCCGCGTGTCGCCAGCAGCGCCAGACTCGCGGCCTCGTCGAGCATCGTCGATGGCCGCGCTGCGCGTGGTTTGGTCGGCATCGGTGCGTTGCGCACAGCCGCGGCCTGCTGCAACTCGGCGTGCGACAGGAACTGGCCGAGCGCGCGCACCGCCTCGCCTTCGGTCGCGTACACCGGCAGGCCGAGCGCCTTGAACCGGTCTGACACGCTGAGTTGCGGAGCGGCCACGACAATGGGCTTGCCGGTCTCGGCCGCGAAGTTCGCGGTGTCGTTGGCGAAGGCTTCGACGTCGTAGCCCGCGCCGGCGACGGCAATGCCGATCATGAAAGCATCGGCCGCCGGATCGCGTGCGATCGGCGGCAGAATGCCGCCGAAGAGCCGGCTGTTGCTCAGCAGCGCAGCGGTGATATCGACCGGGTTCGTGGTCGTGGCAAAGCCCGGCAGGATGGTGCGCAGCGCGGTCTGCGTTTCTGCCGAGAGCGGCTCCAACGGCATGTTGGCGGCACTGGCGGCATCAGCAGTGAGAACGCAAACGGCGCCGGAGTTGCTGATCGCCACCAGCCGCCGGCCGCGCGGCTTCCAGCCCTTGAGGTAGAGCTGCGTGGCATCGACCATCTCGACCATGTTCTGCACACGCCAGATGCCGTGATCGGCGAGGAAGGCATCGACGGTTCGGTCTTCGTTGGCAAGTGCGCCGGTGTGCGATTGCGCCGCTTCCTGCCCCGCGGCCGAGCGGCCCGACTTGAGCGCGACGATGGGCAGGTTGCGGGCGCGCGCCACACGGGCGGCTTCGGCCAGGTTCCACGGATCGGGAATGCCTTCGAGGTAGAGCAGCAGCAGCTTCAGGCCGGGGTCTTCGGCGACGACGGTGGCCAGTTCGCACACCGTCACATCGCAGTCGTTGCCGGTCGCATGCGAGTGCCGCACGCCGATGCCGCGGGCGCGCAGCAGGCCGTACGGGATCACGCTCATCGCGCCGCTCTGGCTGATGATGCCGACCGGGCCATCGGCCGGTACGACCTCGGTGAACATGGTCGAGAAGCTCGCCACCGCGCCGTTGCCGAAGTTGGCCAGCCCTTGCGAATTGGGCCCGACGATGCGCATGCCGCGCGCACGCGCACGCGCCGCCATGGCTTGCTCGCGCACCCTGCCGTCGGGGTCGGTCTCGCCGAAGCCCGAGCTCATGACGATGCAGAGCGCCACGCCGGCTTCGCCGCATTCGTCCACCGCCGCGACGGCCATCTCGCCGGCGACTGCAACGATGACGACATCGGGCACCTGGGGCAACGACTGCAGATTGGGGAAGCAGCGCAAGCCTTGCACTTCGGTGCGCGTCGGGTTGATGGGGTAGACCGTTCCCTGGTAGCCGAAGCGGGCCAGATAGGCGAGCGGCCGGCCGCCGATCTTGTTGGCGTTGTCGGAGGCGCCGATCACGGCAATCGATCGCGGCGCCAAGGCGAGGCGCAACGCGTCGCGCGGGTCAAGAGGCATGGGGCTCCTCGGTGGTGGAAACAGTGAAGAAGGGCAGCGGCCGGCCGGCGATGGTTTCGATGCGGCACATCGCGGCATCGCCGATCGCGAGCGACAGCTCGGCATGTCCCATCACGCGAAAGCCTTCGGCCATGTCGACCAGCACGATGCGGTACGGCACGATCGCCCGGAACTCATCGCTGGGTGCACGTTGCACCAGCGTGCTGGCGTGGACGTTTCCGCGGCCGCTGGAAGGCAAGGTGATCGGAGCGGCATCACCGCATCCGGGGCAAAAGCTGCGGTGAAAGTAAAAGGTCTGGTGGCAGGCGCGGCACTGCTGGAAGACCAACTTGTCGCCACCGTGGGTCCAATCGCTGGCTGAGTCGATGCTCATGCCGCCTCCATCACCAGACTCACATGCGACGACAGCACGCCGCCATCACCGTGCAGCAGGGTCACACCGGCGCGCGAGGCTTGCCGCGCACCGGCACGGCCGGTCATCTGCAGATGCGCTTCGGCCAGATGCGCCATCGCGCCGCCCACGCCGCAGTGCCCATACGAGAGCAAGCCGCCGTGCAGGTTGAGCGGCATCGCACCATCGGCATCGAAGTGCCCTTCCTTCGCCAGCACACCGGCACGGCCGCGGGGCGCGAGGCCGATCTCTTCGAGCAACATGGTCAGTGTGATGGTGAAGCTGTCGTAGATCGCCGCGTGTTCGACATCGGCCAGCGTGCGGCCGGCATCGGCCAATGCGCTCGCGGCGCAAGCGCCGGCACCCACGTTCGTCAAGCTCGCGAGTGCGCTGATGTGTTGCGCGTTGTGATGCTGCGCGGTGCCGCTGATGCGCACCGGGTTCGGCCCCTCGGCCTCGGCGCTGATCACGAACGCACAGCCGCCGTCAGAGACGGGGCAGCAATCGAGCATCTTGAGCGGCGAGGCAATGGACCGCGAAGCCATCACGTCGTCGACGCTGATCGGGTTGCGAAACTGCGCGCCATCGTGCAGCGTGGCATGCTTGCGCATCGTCACCGCCAGTTCGGCGAAGTCGGCTTCGGTGCTGCCGAACTCGTGCATGTAGCGGGACGCGACCAGCCCGTAGTAGGCCGGGATCGTCGCGCCCAGCGGCACCTCGTAAACGGGATGGCCGACCTGTGCCAGCACCTGGATAGACGAGTCGCGGCTCTGGCCGGTCATGCGGTTTTCACCACCGACCACCAGCACGCGTTTGGCCGCGCTCGAGCTCACCAGCAGGTGCGCCAGCATCACCAGGCCGAAGCCGGTGGCGCCTCCCAACTGCACCGCGTGCGCGTAGCGCGGGTGAAGACCGTAGTGTTCGGCGAACACGGTCGAGAGCATCAGATGCGGCAGGGTCGTCGAGTAGCCGCAGATGAGGCCATCGATGTCGCCGCGCCCCATGCCGGCATCGGCCAGCGCGAGGTCGGTTGCCTGCGTCATCAGGGCCAGCGTGTTGCTGCCTTCGTGCTTGCCGTACCGGGTCAGCCCGCTGCCCAGCACCCAACTCATGCTGCCTCCCTTTGCGCGTAATGCGCCGACAGTTCCAGCCCGGCCTTCTTGAGCGCCGGGGCGAGCAGCGAGATGCGGGTCGAGATGCGGCCGGTCAGCGCCGCAATGCTGATCGCGCCGATGGGCTTGCCGTCGCCCCCGAGGATGGGCACGCCCATGCCGCCCATCTGGTCGACGATCACATCGAGCAGCATCGCGTAGCCGCGCTCGCGAGCCAACGCGATCTCGGTCTTCAGCAATTCGCGCGTGATGCGCGGGTAACGCTTCTTGAAGACCGGCGCGAGCAGGTTCAGCACGGTCTCGACTTCGTCATCAGGCAGCCAGGCCAGCAAGGCGAGACTGCCGGCGCCGGCGCCGAGCGGGCGCCGGCTGCCGAGGTCGAGGTAGTTCGCACGGATGGGGAAGCTGCCGAACTCGCGGTCCACACACACCGATTCGAGCCCGTGCCGCGTCGACAACAACACCGTGTCGCCCGACAGCGCGGCCAGCCGCACCAGCGCAGGCCGCGCCCGGTCGCGAATGTGATCGCGCCCTTGCATGGCCACGCCGAGCACCAGCGCTTCGTGGCCCAGCACATAGCGCTTGCTGACGGGATCGCGCTGCACGAAGCCTTCGTTGATCAGCGTGTCGAGCAGGCGCAAGGTCGTGGCCTTGTTGAGCTCGGCGCCCGCGCAGATGTCGGCCAACCGCAGCGGCTGCGGCGTGGAAAGCACACGCAGGATGCGGCAGACTTTCTGCGCGGAATTGGTGTCGGAGGTCTGGTGCATCGACAGGAGCTCAGACCGTTGCCACCGGCGTGGCCGGCGAACCCACTGCGCCGGGCAGGCGCAACGGGGGCGCCGTCAAGAGGAAACGGCTGCGGCCTTGGGCGCGTAGCCAGTTCGCCAGCGGCGTGAGGTGCCAAATTTCGCCGAGGTGGATGCCAAGCTTGAAGAGGCAGTGTTCGTGCAGCGGCAAGGCGGCGCAGCAGCCCACATGGCGCGTGGCCGGGTGCGCTTCGACCGCGTAGTTGTCGGCGATCAGCACGGCCAAGCCGCTGTCGGTGATCCATTGCAGCAACTTGTCGTCGCGGCCATCGAGCACGGCGCCGGTTTGGTCGAGCACGGCCGCATCGGGCTGGCCGCGCATGTCGAGAATCGCTTGGGCAAATCCGGTGTGCAGGCAGACCATATCGCCGGTTTCGACCGTGATGCGGTCGGCATCGAGCACGCGCATCAGCGTGTCGTACCCCACGGCCACGCGGCCAGTGCCCACATGCGCTTGCAGATCGACCATGACGCCGCGACCCTGCACGCAGCGCTCGGCCATGTTCTCGATGCCAAGAGCGCGGGCTTTGGAGGTGGAGCGCGTGTCGCCGAGTGGCGGCGCTCCAGCGTCGCTGGCGTCGTCAGGGCCGACCACATCTTCGTCGGCGCGAAAGCCGTTGTAGTACACGGCTTCGGGCAGGCCATCGCCATTGGCATCGAACAACTGACCGACGTGTGCAAGGCTGTCCCACTGCGTTGAATACTGAAGGTGCAGCACGGCGAGGTCGTCGCTGATCACGTCGGTCTGCAGCGGGTTGTCGGTGAACAGGCGGTAGTTCATGTTCGGCCGGCCGTTGCGCAGCGTGGGTCGCAGCATCGGCGGATGGCGGCGCGGGTTGAGCACGTTGCCACCGGGGAAGTCGAGCGGCAGGCTCAGGCAGAAAGTCAGGCCTTCGCGCACTTCAGCCACACCTTGGCGCACTTTCTCGGGCGTGAGCAGGTTGATGCGGCCGCATTGGTCGTCGGGGCCAAAATCGCCCCAGTTCGAACCGGGCGGGCGTTGTGTCCAACGGGTCGTCTTTTCGCTCATGACGCGAGTTCCTTGTGAGCGACGGGTGCACCGCCGAGGTAGACGCGTTGCAGCAGGTCGCCCTCGCGCAGTTCGTCGGAGAACGCCGCCGCGGCGATGCGGCCGGTCTCCACCAGATAGCCGTAGTGCGCGTGGCGCAGCGCTTTCTCGACCAATTGCTCGACGAGCAGGATGGCCAAGCCGCCCCGGCACAGCGTGGAGGCCACGGCGAGGATGCGGTCGATCACGATGGGTGCCAAGCCGCCCGAGGGCTCGTCGAGGATCAGCAGCTTCGGGTCGCCGATCACCCCTTGCCCCACGGCCAGGATCTGCTGCTGCCCGCCCGAGAGCCGCGAGGCCATCTGGTGCCGGCGCTCGGCCAGTTCGGGAAACAGCGTGTAGATGCGCTCCAGCTTGCTGCGGTCGCCATGGGGGTGCTGCGCATAGGTGCCGATCAGCAGGTTGTCTTCGACCGTGAGCGTGTGGAACACACGATGCCCTTCGAGCACCTGCACGATGCCGGCCTTGACGATCGCGCGCGGGCTTGCGTGGCTCAGGTCCCGGCCTTCGAAATGGACGCTGCCCGACCTTTTGGGAACGAGGCCCGAGACGGCATGCAGCAGCGTGCTCTTGCCCGCGCCGTTGCGGCCCAGCATGACGACGAATTCGCCGGCGCGCACATCCATCGAGATGCCGTGCACGACCTCGGCCTTGCCGTAGGCCACATGCACGTCGCGGACTTCGAGCAGCGCTTGCGGCGGCCGGGTGACTGCTGTGGTCATCGCTCAGGCTCCGAGGTAGACGCGGATCACTTCCGGGTCGGCGCGCACTTCGTCGGGCGTGCCGTGCCGGATCATCTTGCCGACGTTGAGTGTGGTCACCCGGTCGCAGATGCGGAAGACGAAGTCGGTGTGGTGCTCGACCAGCAGCACGCCGATACCGGACTCGCGCAGCGTGCGGATCACGTCGGTCAGGTGCTCGATCTCATTTCCGGTGAGGCCACCGGCCGGCTCGTCGAGCAGGATGAAACGCGGCTGCATGACGAGGCCGCGCGCGATCTCCAGAAAGCGCTGTTCGGCATGGTCGAGCAGGTTGGCGCGACGGTGGATCACATGGCCCAAGCCAATGCCGTGCAGGATCTCGGTGGCTTGGGCGCGCAGGGCTCTTTCTTCACGACCGACACTCGGCAGGCCGAACGCCGTCGCCAGAAAGCTGGCGCGCGAATGCGGCCAAGCGCCGAGCACCGCGTTGTCGAGTACCGAGAGCGTGGGCAGCAGCCGCGGCTTCTGAAAGGTGCGGGCGATGCCGATGCGCGCGCGCCGCTGCACTGTCGCGCCCGCCAATTCCTCGCCCCGGTGGCTGATCGAACCGGCGCTCGGTTGGTAGTAGCCCGACAGCATGTTTAGCAGGGTCGTCTTGCCGCTGCCGTTCGGGCCGATCAGGCCGTGCACTTCGCCGGGGCGCAGCGAGAGCGACACATGGTCGAGCGCGCTGATGCCGCCGAAGTGCTTGCTGATGTCGACCGCATCGAGCGCGATGCTGGTGCTGGATGCCAACGCTGCGCTTTGCGAATCGGCGCGCACTGTCGAGCTGGCTTGCATGACGTTGGCGTTCATGTCCGGCTCCTGATGGCTCGCACCAGCCGCGGCAGATCGGGCGCGATCGCATTGTGCCGCTCGGCGCGCGGGCGCAGCCGCTCGCCGATCAGCTCGAACACGCGGCCGATGCCCTCCGGCACGATCAACACCACCACGAGCAGCAGCATGCCGTAGAAGAAGTGGCCGAGCTTGGCAAGTGGCGCCACAAGTTCCGGCAGCGCCGTCAACACCACCGTGCCGATGAACGGGCCAATGATGCTGCCGCGCCCGCCGATGATGATGCAGACGAAGAAGAACAGGCTCAGCTCGAACACGAAAGTGTCGGGCGTGATGTAGCTCTGCAGCGAGGCGAACAGCGCGCCGGCCACGCCAGCCGTCACGCCGCTGAAGACGAACACCACCAGCTTGGCGCGGAACAGCGGAACGCCGACCGCTTGCGCCGTCACCGGGTTGTCGCGAATCGCCATCAGCCCGCGGCCCCACATGCGGCGCGCGATGTTCCAGCTCAGCAGCGTGACGATGAGCGCGAGCGCGGCCGTCAGGTAGTAGAAGCCTTGCGGCGTGTCGAACGGCGCAGGAAACGATGGCCCCGGCAGGCCGATGCCGCCGCCGGTGAGATCAACCTGCGCCAGCACCAGCTCGTTAACGATGAGCGCGAAGGCCATGGTCGCCATCGCGAAGTAGAAGCCTGGAAGGCGCAGCGAGGGCAAGCCGAGGCCCAGCCCGCACAAGCCACCGAGCGCACCCGCCGCGGCCACCGCCAGGCTCGGGTGCCAGCCGAATTTGCCGGCGAGGATCGCGAACGCATAGGCGCCGATCGCGAGCAGGCCCACATGACCGATCGAGAGCTGGCCGGTGTAACCCACCACCAGGTTCAGCCCGGCGATCAGGATCCAGTAGACGCAGATCAGCGCCGCCAGATGCAATTGGTACTGGTCGCCGGCCCACCACGGCAGCGCGATGGCAAGCAATGCACCGATGGCCAGCGAGGCCGGCTTGAGCTTCGAGGACAGGGTCATACCGGCCTCACGTTCCTGGAGCCGAGCAGGCCTTCAGGCTTGAGCAGCAGCACGACCATCAGCAGGCCGACTGCGATGGTCTGCTGGTACTCGCCGCCGAACCAGTGGCTGGCAAATGCATTCAAGAGCCCCAGCGCCGCGCCGCCGATCAACGCACCGATGTTGCTACCCAGGCCACCCACGGCGAGCGCGATGAAGCCGTTGAGCGTGAGCGTCAGGCCGAGCGCGAAATAGGCGAAGGTCAACTGCCCCGCCGCAAAGCCGGCCAGCCCGCCGAGCGCGCCAGAGAGCACATAAGACATCACGCGGATGCGGTCGGTCGAGACGCCGCGAGCGCGCGCCGCAAACGCGTCTTCCGACATTGCGAGAAAGAGCTTGCCGTACATCGTGCGGCGGTAGAACAACTCCAGCCCGATCGCCATGAGCACCGCAATCACGATCGGCAGCCAGAACTTCTGGTCCAGCGCGCCCGCGCCGAAGTCCTGCGGCATCAAGCGCGGGAAGGGCTTGGGCTCGGTGCCCCACCACAGGCCGGCGGCTTGTTGCACCATGGTCGCCAGCGCCAGCGTGCTGAGCAGCCACAGGTGTTCATCGCTGCGATTGAGCACGCGGCGAATCGCGAGCAGTTCGGTCACGAAGCCGAAGAACGCACCGACGACGATCGCACCGATCAGGCCGATGGCCCAGTGCAGATGGAGTGCAGTGATGAAGTAAGCGCCGAACACGCCGCCCAGCATGGAGATGTGGCCGGTCGTGACGGACAAGACCTTGGAGGTCGAGTACATCACGTTGTAGACCAGCGCGACGGCGGCAAACACCATGCCGATCGCGAGGCCGGAGACGATGACGGTCAGCATGTCGGACTGGTGCTTCTGAGGCTTGTGATAACTGGCGCGGTGGCGCTCAGCGCGGCGCGGCCTTGAAGCTGCCGTCCTTGAAGGTGTTGGCCACGTTCACCACCATGTTGCTGTCGGGAAAGCCATTGCGCTCCGTCGGGCTCCACGAGTACGTCGCGTAGACGCCCTTGAAATTCCGGGTGCCCTCGAGCGCTTTCTGGATCGCGGCCGGATCGGTCGAGCCGGCTGTCTTGGCGGCATGCTCGATGATCTTCACCGTGTCGTAGCCCATGGCGACCCACCAAAACAGCACGTCGATGTCACCACCGCCGAGCTTGGGGCGCACCTTGTCGACCAGCGCCTGCGTGCGTTCGGGCAGCTTGCCGTCGGCACCGTAGGTTGTGCTCTGATAGCCGGAGGCAAAGGTGTTGTCCCAGTACTCGGGCTTGTTGAGCAGCTTCTTGATTTGCGCCGCCATCAGCGCCGGGTGGCCGACCATCGGCACGTTCCAGCCCATGTCGCCGCGCGCATTCAGCAGACGGCCGAGCAGGCCGGTTGCGGCCGACCACGGCATGACGATGTCGGCGCCGGCCGCCTTGGCCTTGTTCATCTCGTCCGAGAGATCGGTCTTGTTGGGATCGACCAGCACCTGATAGACGGGTTTGATGCCGGCTTTGTCGAGCAGCTCGAGCGCAGTCTTGCCGCTGGCCGTACCGTAGCCGGAGGTGTCGGCAATGATCGCGATCTTGGTTTTCTTCAGCGTCTTGAGCGCGTAGTCGTTCGCGGCCGCGATCCACTGCAGGTTGGTGTTGATGGCGCGGAAGGCGCGCGGGTACTTCTTGGCGTCGGTCAGTTCGTCGATCGAGCCGACGACGATGTTGGGCACGCCGGCGCGCGCCAGGATCGGCGTGGTCGCCAAGCCTTCGCCGGAGTTGACCGGGCCGATCACGAACTGCACCTTGTCACTGAAGGCAAGCTGCTGCGCGAAGTTGACGGCCTTGGTCGGATCGCCAGCGGTGTCGCGCGTCAGCAGTTCGATCTGCTTGCCGAGGATGCCGCCGGCCTTGTTGATCTCGTCCACCGCGAGCTGCACGCCCTGGTTCTCGGCAATGGCGGCCGACGACAGCGGGCCGGTCAGAGACGAAAGCCAACCGATCTTGACCGTCTGTGCGAACGCGCCACCCGCGCCGGCAGTGAGGCCCGCCAGCAGGGAGAGTTTAATGCAGAGGTTTGTTAACCGAAACTTCATGATGTCTCCATGCGGGTTATCGAATTGCCGTCCACAGGCGGCATATTCATTCTGGGCGGTCCTTTCAGGGACGTGTATGGCGATCGACCCTGACATTGGTTCGACAAACGAACCTTGACGTTCAACCATTCTGGCGCGCTGCCAGTGCCGCCAATCGTGTGTCGCTTCGCGGGCGCCGAGCGTGTCGCAGCCATGGAGGTGATGTGCGGTCCGCGCTCGGGCGAACGCGGCCACACGGTTGTAGGAACCTTTGAAGCCGAGCACGACGAGGTCGGCGTGCAAACACATCCCGTGGCGGGTTCGTAGTGCCGGCTAGGCCTTCATCGGCTTGGGCGGTTTGTGGAACACTTGGAACGACGAGGCGAGCAGGGAACT
The DNA here is from genome assembly GCA_040389925.1 of Pseudomonadota bacterium. Classification (GTDB taxonomy): domain Bacteria; phylum Pseudomonadota; class Gammaproteobacteria; order Burkholderiales; family Burkholderiaceae_C; genus LMDS01. Next base: position 1,522 of record JAZJZJ010000334.1, on the reverse strand, counting down.
GCACGAAAGCTTCACGATGCTGACGCTGAATGCAGACCAGCACCCTCTCATGAACCGGATGCACCGGCCTGATCCAAAGCGACCGCCCAGTATGCAAGCCAAGCGGAGCGTTGTGCTCGTCTCGATTGAGAGCGCGGACACCAGCAGCGACCTCTTCTCCAAATCATTGCCCTGCTCTTCTGGTTCTGAGTGCGCCGATAGCGCATACCGAATTCACTGGACACCGACAGAGAATTTGTCTCCGTTGACCAAAGGAGAACGCCATGGCCTCGACACGAACCTCCGGCATCACGATTGACGCCGACGGACACCGCTTCATCGACAAGCGACACCGAGGCGTTCGTATCGGAATGCGTGTCGGGGCGATGAGCCAGGAACAAGCCGAGCGGCGTTTGCAGGAAGAGATCAAGCGGCTCGATGAAGTCACCTTCCGGGCTCACCGGCGCCCGAACTTTGCAGACTGCGCACTTCGCTATCTCGAGCAGTCCGGCAACATGCGCAGTCTTGAATCCATACAAGTGCATGTTCGACTGCTGGTCAAGCACCTCGGACATCTGGAGCCGCAACAGGTGCACGACACGACGCTGTCTCCATTCATTTCGGCAAGGATCGCCGACAGCGCGAGCGCAACCACCATCAATCGCAGTCTGGAAGTCTTGCGCACGATCCTGCATCGCGCTGCCCGTTCATATCGCGACGAACGTGGTCGCCCGTGGCTGGATGCCATGCCGCCGCTGATCACGATGTTGCCCGAGAACGCTCGGCCGCCTTACCCGATCACATGGGAAGAACAGGATCGCCTCTTTCCGAAGCTGCCGGGGCATCTTGCCCGCATGGCCCTGTTTGCGGTCAACACGGGCTTGCGCGACAGCAACGTCTGCGGCTTGGAGTGGAGCTGGGAAGTCCACGTGCCCGAGATCGATCGGAGCGTCTTCGTCGTTCCTACAGAGGCGTTCAAATCCAAGCGTCCGCATGTCGTCATCCTGAACGACATCGCTTGGCCATCGTCCAAACCCAACGCGGTCGTCACCCTATCTGGGTCTTCCCTTATCAAGGGCACAGGATCGGGAAGATGAACAACACCGCGTGGCAGCGAGCGCGCCTCGAGGTCGGCTTGCGCGCAATGCGCGTTCACGATTTGCGCCATACGTTTGCGTGTCGCCTGCGCGCCGCGGGAGTATCTGCCGAAGACCGTGCGGCATTACTCGGCCACGCCAACCAATCAATGGTGGGGCACTATGCAAGTGCCGACGTCGGGAGATTGCTGGCCGAGGCAAACTTGGTATTGAATCGCCAGGAAACCCGTACCGTGCTGCGCGTTGCCAATGGCTGAAATGGAAAGACCGCTGTGGACAAACAGTCCCACAGCGGTCCCACGGTTACGCCAATGACTTGGTCCGGAATATCTAAGTCACTGATTCTTGGTGCGGCTGGCAGGAATCGAACCCACGACCCCTTGGTTCTCCAGTAGCGCGTCAGAGCCGCCCACCGGTTCAAGCTGTAGCCGATGGCCTTGGCGGTG
>JAZJZJ010000333.1:0-5867 GCA_040389925.1 Pseudomonadota bacterium | reverse complement strand
GATCACGTTGTCGAGGTTGTGCGCCGGCTCGCCCATGCCCATGAACACGACCTTCTTCACCGACCGCAACGTGCGGGCCAGCGCGACCTGCGCGACGATCTCGGCGCTGCCGAGTTGGCGCAGCAAGCCCTCGCGCCCGGTCATGCAGAACACGCAGCCGACCGCGCAGCCGAGCTGCGTCGACACGCACAGCCCGCCGCGCGGCAGCAGCACGCTCTCGACCGCCTGGCCGTCGTTCAACTCGACCAGCAGGCGCGAGGAGCCGTCGTCGGCCGGGTGCTCGGAGCGCAGCCGCGCGAGCGCGGCGAGCTCGTCGACCAGCGCCGGCAGCATCGCGCGCACCGTCTGCGGCAAGAAGTCTTCGGGCTTGCGCTTGCCGCTCGCCTGCGGCAGCGCATTCGCCCACAGGCGCAGCACGCGGTACTCGTGGCAGGCCTGCGCACCGTGCTGGCGCAGGCGTTGGCGGATGGTTTCGATGCGCATGGACGGGGGAGTTTAGGCGCCGGGCCTGCTCCCCGCGTTTGCCGCTACTTCTTTGGCCTGATCGCGTCGGCCGTGCCCTGGATGAAGGCCTGCAGTTTCGCCACGTCTTCCGGCTTCAGCTTGCCGGTGAAGTCGGGCATGCCCTGCTGCACGTACGGGCCGTTGAACAACGCCGTGCCGAGATTCGTCAGCAGGTCGGCGCTCACGTAGCCGAGGTTCTTGATGTTGCCGCCGCGGTCGACCCCCGGCACGCCATGGCAGAACACGCAGTTGTTGACGTACAGCATCGTTCCTTCCTGCACGTGCGCCGGGTCGTACTTGACGCCGGCCACCAGCGGGCCGATTTGGTACTTGCTCACGTCGGGCGCCGCGGCGGTGCCGCCGATCACGAAGGTGTAGACCGTGCCCGGCCCTTCCTTCTCGTTGGCGCGTTGCGACAGACCGTAGACGCCGCCCCAGCCGACCGCGATCGAGACGTACTGCTTGCCGTCGACCTCGTAGGTCGACGGCGCCGCGACCACGCCGGTGCCGACCGCCGTCTCCCAGAGCTTCTCGCCGCTCTTCGCGTTGTAGGCGATGAAGCGGCCGTCGGCCGTGCCCTGGAACACGAGGTTGCCGGCGGTGGTGAGCGTGCCGCCGTTCCACGGCGAGACCTGCTCGACACGCCACGCCTCCTTCTGCGCGACCGGATCCCACGCGATCAGGCGGCCGAACGGCTTGCTCGCCGGCGGCTGCGCGTTCGCGTACATCCCGGTGTTCCAGCCCATGCCGGCCATCGGCTGGCCGGGGTTGTTGGAGTTCATCGTCCAGGTCTTGTCGTCGGCCAGGTTCAGCGGGATGTTCTGCGCCGGCAGATAGGCCAAGCCGGTCATCGGGCTGTACGACATCGGATGCCAGTTGTGCGCACCGAACGGGCCCGGGATGCTGTCGCGCGGCTTCTCGCCGCTGCGCGCCTCAGGCGTCTCGATCGGCCGGCCTTTCGCGTCGTAGCCGGTGGCCCAGTTCACGTCGACGAAGTTCTTCGCCGAAATGAACTGGCCGTTGGTGCGGTCGACGACGAAAAAGAAGCCGTTCTTCGGTGCGTGCAGGATGACCTTGCGCGCTTTGCCGCCGACCTTGATGTCGGCCAGGATCATCGGCTGGGTCGAGGTGTAGTCCCAGTTGTCGCCGGGCGTTTCCTGGTAGTGCCAGACGTACTTGCCGGTGTCGGGGTTCAGCGCCACGATCGACGCGAGGAACAGGTTGTCGCCGCCCTTCGGGCTGCGCTTGTCGCGCGCCCACGGCGAGCCGTTGCCGGTGCCGATGTAGAGCAGGTTCAAGGCCGGGTCGAAGGCCATCGTGTCCCAAGGCGTGCCGCCGCCGCCGGCTTCCCAGTACTTGTTGCTCGGGTCCCAAGTCTTGGCGGCCATCTTCATGGCTTCGCTTTCATACGGCTTGGCCGGGTCGCCGGGCACCGTGAAGAAGCGCCACTTCTGCTTGCCGCTGGCGGCGTCGTAGGCGGTGATGTAGCCGCGCACGCCGTACTCGGCGCCGCCCTGGCCGATCAGCACGTTGCCCTTCACGACCCGCGGCGCGCCGGTGATCGTGTACGAGCGCTTGTGATCGATCAGCGTGTCGACCTCCCACACGGATTTGCCGGTCGCGGCGTCGAGCGCGATCAGGCGGCCGTCGTAGGCGCCGACATAGACCCTGCCCTTGTAGAGCGCGACGCCGCGGTTGACGACGTCGCAGCAGCCGCGGTAGCCGATCTTGCGATCGACCTTCGGGTCGAAGCTCCACAGGCGCTTGCCGGTGCGCACATCGACCGCGTGCACGACGCTCCACGACGCGGTGACGTACATGATGCCGTCGACCACCAGCGGCGTGGACTCGACGCCGCGCGTCGATTCGAGGTTGTAGGTCCACGCCAAGCCGAGCTTGGCGACGTTCGCGTCGCTCACCTGGGTGAGCTTGCTGAAGCGCGTTTCAGCGTAGTCGAGGCCGTACGAAGGCCAGTCTTTCGTGGCCTTCGCGTTGGCGCTGATCGCCGCGCCGTCGACCTTTGCGGTGACCGCGCGGATGTGCGCTTCGGAGCCCTTCGGCGCATCGGCCCCGTGTGCTGCCAGCGCCGCGCAACTGCCCAGCCCGAGCGCAACCGATCCGATCCATGTCCAGCGATAACTCATGCGTGTCTCCTCGTGCCGCCTCGTGTCGGGCGTTCCCGGTTGATGAATCGAAGCGGAGGATCGCGCCGCAGCCGCGGGCGATCAACGAGGTAGTTTCCCGGGGGCGCAATGTGTTCCGATTCATGCCAGATTCCGCCCGCACGACCGAGCACCCGTTTTTGCACCGCAGCAGTTCGGCCTGTCGAGGGCGGGCGAACGTGGCGCTGGCGTTCCGGCGCCGGCTTCTGCCACACTGCGCAGTGAACTTGATCGGAGAAGCTTCTTGGATCAGCGACCCCACCCCAGCCCGCTGCCGCCGCAGCCCTTTTTCTCGACGCCGCAGCAGCGCCTCGCGCTCGCCCGCCAGCGCTATTTCGAGGACGGCGTGCGGCCTTCGGGCCTCGTCAGCGAAGGCGTGATCCAGTCCTGGTCGCGCTGCGTGCAGAGTCACCGCGATCCGGTCGAGCGGATCGCGTTCAACCCGGTCACGCCCAGCCGTGTGCATTCGGCGCTGGCGCGCAGCCAGATGCTGCTGCAGGCGGCCGCCACCGACCTCGACCAGCTCGAGCACACGCTCGCCGGCACCGCCTGCACTGCGATCTTGACCGATCCGCAAGGCGTGGTCGTGCACGCGACGCGCTCTGCCGCCGACCACGGCGAGGTGCTGCTGCCGCTGGCCCGCCGCGTCGGCGTGAACCTCGACGAGGAACACATCGGCACCGGCGCGCCAGGGGTCACGCTGCGCACCGGCCAACCCTGCCTCGTGCTCGGCGGCGAGCACTTCTTCGGCCACTTGCAGGTGCTGCATTGCGCGGCCGCGCCGATCCGTGACGTGAGCGGGCGGATTGCGGCCGTGCTCGATCTCACCTCCGAAGGCCGGCCGTTCGGGTTCGATGCCGCGGCGGTGGTCGCGCTGTACGCGACCACGATCGAGAACCAGCTGCTGCGGGCGCAATCGCGCGAGCACATCGTCGTGCACCTGCAGACCACGCCGGCGCTGCTCGGCACGCCGATGGAAGGCCTCGCGGGGCTCGATGCGAACGGCCGCATCGCGTGGATCAACAACGTCGGCGCGCGCCTGCTCGGCGTCACCCAAGGCGACACCGGGCTGCACGCCGACGAGGTCTTCGGCATCACGACGAACCGGCTCGCGCTGCTGACGCGCTCCGCGAACGCCGCGCTGCACCGCTTGCCGAACGGGCTGAACGTGTGGGTCGCGGCGCGCATGCAAGCGCGCGATGGCGCCGGGCCGCTGTTCCAGCTGCAGGCACCGACATCCGAGCCGGCCAAAGCGCACACCGCCGCGCCGGCGTCGATCGGCACGCTGCGCGACAGCGACCGGCATCTGATCGTGCAGACCTTGCAGGCCTGCGAAGGCAACGTCTCGAAGGCGGCGCGCAAGCTCGGTGTCTCGCGCGGGCTGGTTTATCGGCACCTGAAGCAGACGCAGGGTGCACCGGGCGGCGGCTGAAGCGCCACCGATAATGCCGCGCATATGCAGGTGTTTCGCGGCTTCCATCACCCCGGCATCGCGCCCGCCTGCGCGCTCACGATCGGCAATTTCGACGGCGTGCACCGCGGGCATCAGGCGATGCTGGCGCTGCTGAAGTCGGAGGCCGAACACCGGGGCCTGCCGAGCTGCGTGATGACGTTCGAGCCGCACCCGCGCGACTACTTCGCCGCGGTGGCCGGCAAACCCGAACTCGCGCCGGCGCGCATCGCCACGCTGCGCGACAAGCTCGGCGAGCTGCACCGCTGCGGCATCGACCAGGTCGTCGTGCTGCGCTTCGACGGCGCTTTCGCCGCGCAATCGCCGCAGGCCTTCATCGACGACGTGCTGGTGCGCGGCCTCGGCACGACCTACGTGCTGGTCGGCGACGACTTCCGCTTCGGCGCCAAGCGCGCCGGCGACGTGCGCGTGCTCGACGCCGCGGGCCTCCTTGCCGGCTTCGACGTGGCGCGCATGAACAGCTACGAGGTGCACGGGCTGCGCGTGTCGAGTTCGGCGGTGCGCGAGGCGCTCGCCGGAGGCGACATGGCGGGCGCGGCCGCGCTGCTCGGCCGCCCGTACAGCATCAGCGGTCACGTCGTCCACGGCAAGAAGCTGGGCCGAAGCCTCGGTGCGAGCGCGCCAGGCGCCGACGACGGCTTCAGAACCCTGAACCTGCGCTTCAGCCACCCCAAGCCCGCCGCGCTCGGCATCTACGCGGTGCGGGTGCACGGCCTGACGGACGACCCCAGCGCGCAGCCGCTCGCCGGCGTCGCCAGCCTCGGCAAGCGGCCGACGGTCGACGACAGCGGCCGCGTGCTGCTCGAGACCCATGTGCTCGATTGGCCCGACGCCCTCGGCCCCGACGGGGGCTACGGTAAACTCGTGCGCGTGGAACTGCTGCACAAACTTCGCGACGAAGCCCGCTACGACGGGCTGCCCGCCCTGACCGCCGCGATCGAGAAAGACGTGGTCGATGCGCGCGCCTGGTTGGCTTCACACCCGAGCGCCCACGCCGCCGAGCACCGCCAGACCAGCCGCGACCGAATTATTTGACGGGCACCCTGCCCGCCGATCTCTCGAATCGCGCCCGCCGCAGACGCGGGCTTCAATTCTGATTCGCTGCCCGCTGCGGGCACCGGACTGCATCCATCGAGCGCCACCATGTCCACCGCCAAGACCGCTGACCGTACAGATTACCGATCCACGCTGAACCTGCCCGATACAAAGTTCCCGATGCGCGGCGACCTGCCCAAGCGCGAGCCGGGCTGGGTCAAGGAATGGACCGATCAAGGCATCTACCAGCGCCTGCGCGATGCGCGCGTCGGCCGGCCGCGCTTCGTGCTGCACGACGGCCCGCCGTATGCCAACGGCACGCTGCACGTCGGCCACGCGGCGAACAAGATCCTGAAGGACATGATCGTCAAGGCGCGTCAGCTCAAGGGCCTGGACGCGCGCTATACGCCGGGCTGGGATTGCCACGGCCTGCCGATCGAAAACCAGATCGAGAAGACCTTCGGCCGCAAGCTCGAGCGCGCCGACGTCCAAGCGAAGAGCCGCGCGTATGCGACCGAGCAGATCGCGCAGCAGATGGCCGACTTCAAGCGCGTCGGCGTGCTCGGCGATTGGGATCATCCGTACCGCACGATGGACTTCGGCAACGAGGCGAACGAGATCCGCGTGCTGAAGAAGATCATCGAGCGCGGCTTCGTCTACCGCGGGCTGAAGCCGGTGTACTGGTGCTTCGACTG
>JAZJZJ010000332.1:0-16250 GCA_040389925.1 Pseudomonadota bacterium | reverse complement strand
TGCACTTCGTCAACGTGATCTCGCGCCCGATCGTCGCGCCCTGGGGCGGGCGCGACGCGCGCTTCGGCACGAATCCGTTCGCGGTCGGCATCCCGGTCGCGGGGCGCGATCCGGTGATCCTCGACCTGGCCACCAGCGTGGTCGCCCAGGGCAAAACGCGGGTGGCGCACAACAAGGGCGAGCAACTCGCGCCCGGGCAACTGCTGGACGACCAAGGCGAGCCGACCACCGACCCGAAGTTCGGCGTGGTCGAGCCGCTCGGCGCGCTGCGCACCTTCGGCGAGCACAAGGGTTTCGGCCTGGCGCTGGTGTGCGAGCTGCTCGGCGGCGCGCTCGCCGGCGGCCTCGCGGCGCACGGCCCGGCCGATGGCAAGCAGCGGGTGCTGAACGGCATGCTGACCGTGCTGTTCGACCCGGCCCGGCTCGGCGAATCGGCGCTGTATTCGAGCGAAATGCAGGCGTTTCTGGACTGGGTCGTGGCCTCGCCGCCACAGGCTGGCACCGAGCGCGTGCGCGTGGCCGGCGAGCCCGAGCGCGAGTCGCGGGCCAAGCGTCTTGCGCACGGCATTCCGGTCGACGCGACGACCTGGACCGAGCTGCTCGCCGCCGCCGCCAAGCTCGGCCGCGATCCGGCCGAAGTGAACCGGCTCGCCGGGTTGGCAGCGGCCTGACGGCGGCGGTCGGCTCGGGGATGCCGCCGCTGTCGGGCGCATCGACACGGCCACGTCCTACGCCGCGGTGCGGGCCGCGCTGCTACGGTCGATCCATGGATTCGGTGGCAGCTTCGTGCCGACGATCCCGCAGCCCGACATGACCACGCCACTCAAGACATTCCTCGTCGAAGACAGCCCGATGATTCGGGAGAACCTGATCGCTGCGCTCGAGGAACTCGCGCCGGTCGAGGTGGTCGGCACCGCGGAAGACGAGAACTCGGCGGTCGACTGGCTGACCCGCACCCTGCCGAGCTGCGATCTGGTCATCATCGACATCTTTCTGAAGGGCGGCTCGGGCCTCGGCGTGTTGCGCGCCGCCCACGCGCTCGACCCGCCGATGACGCTGGTGGTGCTGAGCAACTACGCCACTGCCGACATGCGCCGCCGCTGCGAGGCGCTGGGCGCAAGCCGGGTGTTCGACAAGTCGAGCGAAATCGATGCGCTGATCGACTACTGCGAAGAACTCGCCGCGCACTGATGCTTCGGCGGGACCGCCGGCGCTCGGTGTTGCCGCGTCCGATGCGTCGCGATGCGGCTACGATCTTTCACATGAACGTCTCCTTGTTGCGCCGGCGGATCCTTGCCGGGACCGGCCTCGCCGCCGCGCTTGCCGGCAGCGGCTGCGCGACAAGACCTTCGCCCGCTGCGCTCGCGCTCGCCCCGAGCGGCCGGCTGCGGGCCTCGATCAACCTCGGCAACCCGATCCTCGCAAACCGCGACCCGCTGACGCGCGAGGTCGCCGGCGTGTCGGTCGACATGGCCAGGGCACTGGCCGCGCAGCTCGGCGTGGCGATCGATCTGATCGTGTTCGATGCGGCCGGCAAGTCGGTCGAGGCGGTGAAATCGGGCGTGGCCGACATCGGTTTCTTCGCGCTCGACCCGCTGCGCAGCGATGGCATCCGCTTCACCGCGCCCTACGTGCTGATCGAAGGCGCCTACCTCGTGCGCGAGGCCTCGCCGCTGACCGACAACGCGCAGGTCGATCGCCCGGGCACGCGCGTGATGGTCGGCCGGAGCAGCGTCTACGACCTGCACCTGTCGCGCACGTTCAAGGCCGCGCAGATCGAGCGCTCGCCGACCTCGCCGACGGTGGTCGACACCTTCATCGCGCGCAACGCCGATGTCGCCGCCGGCGTCAAGCAGCAGTTGCAGGCCGATGCGGCGCGCTTGGGCGGGCTGCGCCTGCTGCCCGGACGCTTCATGGTGATCGAACAGGCGATGGGCTTGCCCGCCGATCGCGGCGACGCAGCGCAAGCGGCGCTGAAGGCCTTCGTCGAACAGGTGAAGGCGAGCGGCTTCGTCGCGCAGGCGCTGCAGCGGCACGGCATCGCTGGCGCGCTGGTTGCACCGGCCGGCTGACGCTGCGGCGCAAGGCGCGCACGACGCGCCGTCACATCTGCCGGAACAGGTGCACGTAGCTGCGGCTGACGGCGAGGCGCTCGTCGCGGCCCTTCAGGTGCACCTCGCCCGACTCGCCCGGCCCGTGCGTGAAGCGGTCGACATGCGTCAGGTTGACGATCGCCGCGCGGTGCACCTGCACGAAGCGCGCGGGGTCGAGCGCGTCGGCGAGCTCGCGGATCGAGGTGCGGATCAGCGCCTCGCCGCCTTCCCACGCGACTGCCGTGTACTTGGCGTCGGCACGCAGGTAGAGCACCTGCTCGATCGGGATCAGCCGCACCGTGTTGCCGACCGAGGCCTTGATCCACTGCAAGTAGCTGCGCGCGCCGCCGCGCTGGCGCAACTCGTCGGCCATGCGGTCGAGCAGCGCGCCGAATTCGGGGCGCGCGGCCACGTCGCCGCTCGCCATGCGCCCGCGTGCCTGGAGCCGCTGCACCGTGTCCCGCAGCCGCTCTTCCTCGATCGGCTTGACGAGGTAGTCGATCGCCCCTTGTGCGAAGGCCTCGACCGCATACCGGTCGAACGCGGTCACGAACACGACCTCGGCGCGCCGCCCGATGCAGCGCGCCGCCTCGATGCCGTTCATGCCCGGCATGTGGACGTCGAGAAACACCATCTGCGGGCCCAACTCGTCGAACAGCTCGACTGCCTCGCGCCCGTTGCGCGCCTGCGCGACGACCTGCAGTTCGGGCCACAGCCGTTTGAGAAGCGCGCCGAGTTGTTCGCGCAGCAGCGGTTCGTCGTCGGCGATCAGTGCGGTGGGGGCGCTCATGCGGCCGCCGGGATGCGGATCTCGGCGCGCACGCCGCGCGGCGCCTGGCCCGCCAGCGTCACGCTCGCGGCCGGCCCGAAGAACGCCACGAGCCGTTCCTGCAGGTTGTGCAGGCCCATGCCGGTGCCGGCACCTTCCGACAGACCGACGCCGGTGTCGGCGACCCACAAGTGCAGCGCAGCGCCCGCGTCATCGCGCCGCGCACCGACCTCGATCCGGCCACCCGCCTCGCCGGGGTCGATGCCGTGGCGGATCGCATTCTCGACCAGCGTCAGCAGCGCCATTTGCGGGAACGCCAGCCCGCGCAGCGCGGGGTCGACATCGACGCTGAACGCGAGCCGGTCGGGCATGCGCATCAGCATCAGTTCGAGGTAGGCGCGCACCAGCCGCTCCTCGTCGCCCAGGGTCGCGCCTTTCGCGCCCTTCTGGTGCAGCTGCGGCATCGCCGCGCGCAGGTAGGCGATCAGGCTCCGGAACACCGGCACCGCCTGCGGCGAACCGCTCTCGACCAGTTGCTGCACGTTGGCCAGCGTGTTGAGCAGAAAGTGCGGCTCGATCTGCGCCGTCATCAGGTGCAGCCGCGCGTCGGCTGCCTGGCGCTGCAGCGTCTCGCGTTCGAGCGCGAAGCGCAGCGCCTCGCTGCGCGCCTGCGCGTCGCGCTCGCGGTAGAGCGCGCCGAGCGCGAACAGCCCGCCGATGATCGCGGCGCTGAACGTCACCAGCACATAGCCGCGCACGTTGTGCGGTGAGCCGATGAACGCGGAGAAGTCGCCGTGCACCGACAGCATCTGCACCACCAGCGGCGACAGCGCCGCCCCCAGCATCACCGCCAGCACCTGCGCGACCCAGCGCGGCAGCAGCGTCTGCCGCCACGCGCCGGCCACGGTGAAACCGAACAGCGCCACCATGCCGACGAACAAGGTTTCGCCGAGCACCTCGACGAACGGGTTCAGCGTGATCGGGTTCATCGCGATGGCCGCGAGCAGCGCGAGCGTCACGGTCAGCGCGAGCTGGCGGCGGGTCGGGACGAGGCGGGCACGATCCCAGTGCGGGAGCGGCGCTTCGACGGGGGGCGCGGCAGGTGTCATGCGCCAAAGGTACGTGCGCCGGGCGTACGCGGTCAAGCGGGCGGCGGGGGCCGCTGGGATGAAGCGCGGGAATCACGGGCTGGGCGACGACGCGACCGCAACTCGGCGAGCGATCGCGGGCTTGCCCGGCCCGCAATCAACCGGGCGCCGCGGCGCGCCCCGGGCGCGTCAGCCCTTGCCGGCCACCGCTGCGTGGGGCTTCAGCGAGCGCAGCCAAGTGATCAGCGCGCCCATGTCGGCATCGCTGATGTTCTTGTAGAAGTCGAACGCCATCGGCGGCCGGTACGGGTTGCCGCTGCGGTCGACACCTTCGCGCACCGCCTTCGTGATCTGCGCATCGCTCCAGCCCTTCAGCCCCGACTCGTGCGGCGTCAGGTTGCGCGACACGCTCTGGCCCCACGGGCCCTTGAAGACCGCGCCGCCGGCGCCGAGCCGGTCGTACTGCAGCATGCCGTTGGCGTTGCGCGCGGTGTGGCACTCCATGCAGTGGCCGAGGTTCGCGAGGTACGCGCCGTACTGCAGCCGGTCGCTCGCCGGCGGTGCCTTCACGGCCTTCAGCGGCGGGCCGTACGCGGGTGGCAGCTGCATGTTGTAGACCGACTTCGGCACTGCGTTCTTCACCGCCGGCTGCGCGCGCAGCCAGGCGATGATGGCCGCGACATCGCGGTCCGACATGTGGCGGTAGAACTCGACCGGCATCGGCGGGCCGATGATCGATTTGTCGGGCCGCACGCCTTCACGGATCGCCTTCGCGAGTTGCGCGTCGGTCCATTTGCCGATGCCGGTGTCGGGATCGGGCGTGATGTTCGGCGCCCGGGCCTTGAACGCCGGCTCGTCGAACAGGAAACCACCCGAGAGGCCCTTCTCCGCCAGCAGCTGCCCCTTGTCGCCGCGCACGCCGTGGCAGTTGCCGCAGGCGACGACGCTGCCCACCAGGTAGGCGCCGCGTTCGAGCGGCGTCTCGGCGCGCACGCCGCCCGCATGCGCCGCCAGCAGGATTGCAACGACTCCGAATGACATTCTGTTCATCGCCAACTCCTCTCGCCGTCAAGGCGCTGCGCAGTGTGTCGATGTGTAAACGAGATGTCAACTCATCGCGGCGGCGTCGGTCTCAGCGTGCGACCAGGGCCAGCGCGATGCCGGCGCTACGGCATCATCGTCGCCGCGGCCTTGATCGCCTGGCGGATGCGGCCGTAAGTGCCGCAGCGGCACATGTTCTCGATCGCGTCGATGTCGGCGTCGGTCGGGCTCTTCGTGCGACTGAGCAAGTCCACCGCGGCCATGATCTGACCCGGCTGGCAGAAGCCGCACTGCGGCACGTCGATGTCGAGCCAGGCCTGCTGCACCGGGTGCAGCGTGTCGCCGTTGGCCAGACCCTCGATCGTCGTGACCTTCTTGCCGCGCACCGACGACACCTTGGTGACGCAGGTCTGCACCGCCTTGCCGTTGACCAGGCAGGTGCAGGCCTTGCAGACATTCAGGCCGCAGCCGTACTTCGGGCCGGTGATGCCGAGCTTGTCGCGCAGCACCCAGAGCAGCGCCATGCCGTCGGGCGCCTCCACATTGACCGCCGTGTCGTTGACCGTGAAGCTTTGATTGGGCATGACTGTCTCCTCAGGTGAAGGCCGGGACGGCGGGCAGCTGGCCGGCCGGCGTGGGCGTGTAGACGGGTTGGGCGTTGAGCGGGAAGTTGCGCGGCTTGATGCCGGTGGCGCGCGCATACGCGTTCGCGATCGCGCCCGACGGCGCGGTCATCGCGACCTCGCCCATGCCCGACGCCGCCTCGCCGACGTTGGGCATGACGATGACCTGCACGTCCTTCGGAAAGTCGCGCATCTTCGCGAACGTGTACTGGTTGTAGCTGCCCTCCTGCGGCAGCCCGTCCTTGAGGTTGATGCCGGTCTTGAGCACCAGCGAGATCGCCTCGGCGATGCCGCCGTGACATTGCTGCTCGATGCCCGACGGGTTGATCGGCTTGCCGGCGTCGATCACCAGCGTGACCTTCGTCACCTTGCAGTTCAGCGGATCGCGGGCGTCGAGCTCGACGATGCAGGCCGAGAACGAGCGCGACTCCATGTGCACCCCCAAGCCCTGTGCGAACCCGGCCGGCATCGCCTTGCCCCAGCTGGCCGCCGCGGCGACGCGCTGCAGCACCGCTTTGGCCCGCGCCAGGCGCAGGAACTCCAAGCGGAACTGCAGCGGATCCTTGCCCAGTTTCGCCGCCATCTCGTCGACGACGATCTCCTCGACGGTGCGCGCCGGGTTGATGTGCACCGAGCGGTACGACACCGTGTTCATTTCGAGCGCGACCGGGAACAGCAGCTTGGCGCTGACGCCGAAGTTGTACGGCGACGTGACCATGGTCTTGAAGAAGAACTCCTCGTAACCCAGGTTGCCGACCGTCTGCGTCACCTGCGGCGGCAGCGTGCCGGCCGTCGCCGTGCCGAGATCGCCATAACCATGGCGTGCGTCGAGCCGCACGATGCCGATGCTCTGCTGATAGCTGAGCACGTTGCCCGGCAGCAGCAGCGTCGCCGGCAACAGCGTCGCGCGCACCTTGTGCACCTGCGGCGGGCGCATCCGCGTGTGCCGGATGTCATCGCTGCGGTGGTACATCAGCTTGCAGATCAGGCCGGTTTTCTTCGAGATCTGCGCAGCCACCTGCACCGGGTCCCAAAACAGCCGGCGGCCGAAGGCGCCGCCGCTCGGGATGCAGTGCGCGACCACCTGCGTCGGCAACAAGCCGAGCTCGATCGCGGTCGATTGCGCCGCGACGATCGGGGTCTGCATGCCGGCCCAGATTTCGCAGAAGTCGGGCCGGGTCGCGTCGACGATCGCGCACTCCACCTCCATCGGCACCGCCGAAGCAGCCTTCCAGGTGAACTCGGCGTCGATCGAGATCGTGCCGAGCGGCGCCGCCAGCAGCGGCGGGATTGCGGCGCGCAGCTTGGCGCGGATCGACGCGTCGTCTTCGCCCTTCAGCGGCCCGTTGCCCCAAGTGATGTCGAGCGCATTGCAGGCGTCCCAGCACTGGCCGAAGGTCTCGGCCATCACCGCCACACCCCCCGGGATCTTCACGATCAGGCCGCCGGCGGGGATGGTCTCGACCGCGATCACACCGGGCATCGCCAGCACCGCGGCGCGGTTGTTGACACTGACGACGGTGCCGCGCAGCGTCGACGGCATGCGGCACATCGTCGGCACCGCGCCCGGCACGTTCTGGTCCATCGTGAACTTCTTCTTGCCGGTCACGATGTCGCGCGCATCGAGCTTGCCGTAGCGCTTGCCGAGCACCTTGTACTGCGCCGGATCCTTCGGCGCGCCGGCCTGCGGCGGCAGGCCGGCCTTCAGGCGCGCGGCCAGCACCATCGCCGGCAGCACCGGCTCGAACGCCCGCACCGAGCACGAGCCGCCGGTGATCTGGTTGTATTGCAGCTCCGGCTGCGCATCGGCCGACGTGACCCGCACCATCGACAGTGGCACACCGGCTTCCTCGGCGATCATCATCGCCACCGCCGTTGCGATGCCGGTGCCCTGCTCGAGGCGCGGCAACGCCATCGTGTAGACGCCGTCGGCACCGATCGACAGCTTCACCAGCGGCATCGTCAGCGCGCCGAGTTGCACCAGCGAGTCGCCGACGTCGTACAGATCGGTCGTGTCGGGCGGCGTCAGCGGCAGCGGCAGCGCCTCGGCCCGGGTCGGCGCACCGAGCAGACCGACCGCGGTGGTCGCGACCGGCGCCGTGGCGGCGTACGCGAGCAGACTGCGGCGCTTGAGCGGCAGCGATGGCGGTTCGTTGGCGGCGTTGCTGGCGTTGGCCAGGCTGAAGTCCGGGTCTCTCATCGAAGTCTCCTCGGGTGGAAAATGTCTGCGCGCATGGTGCGAACAACGCGCGTCGAAGGTTGTCGTTGCGACGACATCCCTGACGAGTGTTTTCCCGGTGCATCCAGTTCGAGCGCCCGGGCGTATCGCCACCAGGCGATACAGGTCATCGCACAAGAAACATCCGGACGCATCGAATCAATGCGCCGCGAGGAGACAAGCTTGCAAACGCTCGAGAACATGCTGCGCGAAAGCCTCTGGGCCGCCGCGCTGAGCGAGGCCGAACTCGACGCGGTCGCGCGTGAGTCGCACGAACGCCATGTGCCGCTCGGCGGCTACGCGATGCGCTGCGGCGACCCGGCCGAACACTGGATCGGCGTGATCGACGGGCTGATCAAGATGTCGGTCTCGCAGGCCGACGGCAAGCACGCGACCTTCACCGGCGTGACGGCCGGCGGCTGGGCCGGCGAAGGTTCGCTGCTCAAGCCCGGACCGTGGCGCTACGACGGCCGGGCGGCACGCGATTCACGCCTGGCCTGCGTGCCGCGTCACGTCTTCGAGCGCTTGGTGACGACGAACCTCGCGTTCAACCACTTCCTGTTGTCGCACCTGAACGCGCGCCTGAGCCTGTTCATCGGTCTGGTCGAATACGACCGCCTGCTCGGCCCGACCGCGCGCATCGCGCGCTGCCTCGCGAGCCTGTTCCACCCCGACCTGTATCCGCGCGTCGGCGACTTCGTCCAGCTCAGCCAGGAAGAGATCGGGCTGCTCTCGGGCGTGTCGCGGCAGCGCGCCAACGAAGCGCTGCACGAACTCGAACGCGAGGGGCTTCTGCGTGTGGAGTTCGGCGGCGCGACGGTGCTCGATCTGGCCGGCTTGCGGGCTTACAGCGGCGCCGCAACGATGCCCGCCGCCAAGGCGGGCATCTCGTCGCGCCGCGCCTGAACATCAGCTCCCCGGAAGCCCGGCCAGCCACGGCTGGACGAACGCGAACCATCCGCCCACCGCATAGACCATCACGCTGAGCACGTACACGCGCAACGAGGTCTTGCGCGTCGTGAGGCATGCGCGGCGCAGCGCCGGATCGGTCGGGCATGGGGCGCTCCGGTTGCGCCATTGCAGGACACCGCTCGCGGCGATCGCCGGGCCGGCGAACACGAAGAGCCCCTCCTTGTGCTCGCTGAGCCAGACGACCTGCGGGAAGACCGCCACCAGCGACGAAAGCGCGGCACCCGCGCCGAGCGCCACCAGCAGCGCCGGCAACGCGCAACAGACCAAGGTGCCGGAACTGGCGAACAGGCTCAGCACCGACGTCCACAAACTCGTGCGTGACTCGACGATGCCGTCGGCACTCATTTTTTGGCCTTCATGCCGGCCTTGATTTCGGCGACGGACTGTTCGACCGTCTCGAGCTTCGTCACGTCGTAGCCGGCGTCGGTGATCTCGGCGGTGATGGTCTTCGTGTCCAGGGTTTGACCGTCCCTGGCCTCGACGGCCACCACCTTCCGCTTCAGGTCGACGTAGACCGCCTGGGTCGCGGGCAATTTGGACAGGCGCTTTTCAATGCCTTGCGCACAGAAGGCGCAGACCATGCCATTGACGGTCGCCTTGACGCTCGTGGCGGCAACGGAAGCGGCAGCGGTGCCGGCGAGCAGCGCGGCAACCAGAAGCTGTGAATAGTGTTTCATCGGTGTTCCTTTCAGAAGATGTACATGAAGTTCGCGCGAGCCTGCCTGGCGTTGTTGACTCCCAGCTCGACGAAATAGCGGTTGTGAATCAGGCGAAGCATCGGCGTGATCTCGGTCTTGTCCGACAAGCCTCGCATGCGGCGGGCTTCCAGCACCAGCCAGGGTTGGATCTCGTCGTAGTCGACTTCGTAGAACGAGAACCCGGCACGCACCGATCCGAAATCGTGGTTCAGATCCTTCGCGCGGTACAGGCGCGCGGTGGCGGCGAGGTAGACGCGGGTCGTCTCGTAGTCCACCTGCACGCCTGGCGCCAACACCAGCTTCGACCCCTGGAAGTCGTTGCCGCGGATCGCACCGGCACCGGCGAAGAACCACACGTTGGCTTGTGCGTCGGCAAGATTCCAGCGCTTCAGAAGCCGCGTGTAGTTCACCTCCGCGAGCGTGCGCGTCCGGGTCTGGTCGTCGGAGCGCATGTACAGGCCGCCCGCGCCAATCGCGTCGCGTGGCGTCAGCGCGTAGTTGACCCAGGCTTCGCGCCAGTTCGGGCTGACGTCCGCCATGCCCATCGCGCTGTCCTTGAAGCCCATCGGCGCCGCGCCGGCCACGCCGGTGCTGAACGCAACGGCCAGTGAGGTCACGAGGCGCCTCATCGTTGCGCCTCGATCTGTTGCACGATGAGCTCGCTGTCGTGCTCCAACACCTCGAAGCGCACCTTGTCGCCGACCTTCAGCGGCGCCAGCAAGGCGGCATCCCTCACCTTGAAGGGCATGGTCATGGCAGCCATCTTCACGATCCTGATCGGCGCGTGCTTCAGGGTGACGCGGCTCCGTGCGGGATCGAGCCTGACGACCTCGCCGCGCACCCATTCGGTGGCCGCCCAGGCGGGGCTGATGCAGGCCCATGCCGCGGCCAGAATTAACTTGTTCATTTGATCTCCAGCAGTGGCTCGGAGCGAGCCACGGGTCATGTCAGCGCAGAAAACTGCGAGCGCAACTTGGGCTTGGAGATCAGAAAATGGGCGGCCTGAGGGTCGGCGCCGGCGCGGCGCTCACGAAGTCGATGCCACCCGGAAGCGGCTTGGCATGGGTCGCAAACGTGATGATGTCGAGCCGGGCATCGGCCAGCTCCGCCAGCGGGACGCACAAGCCGCAGGACGTGCAGTGTTCCATGCCCGCGGGCGCCTGCGTCGCCTCGGCGTCAGCGTTGGTTGCGCTCCCTTGGGCGTGCATCGGGCAGCCCGGCGGCATGGTGCTCGCAGCAAGCCCGGCCGGGCCGCTGGTCACCATCTGAACGCTCATGAAGTCGCCCGCCCAGCCGCGCAGCGGGAGCAGAACGATCATGAACATGACGAACAGGCGACGCACCCGCAAATGATACGCGGCGGGCCGTCGTTGCGCAGTGTGCTCAGGTCGGGGCACGCGACGCACGCCGACGCCGCCGAGGCAGGCCGGCCGTTCGGGACGGACGCGAAGTGATAAAGTAAGGAATCCTTGTTTTCTGGAATTGACGATCATGCTCGCCAAGATGACCTCCAAGAACCAGCTCACGCTGCCCAAGAGCATCACCGCATCCGTCGGGCCCGCGGAGTACTTCGACGTCGAGGCACGCGACGGCCAGATCATCCTGACACCGGTGCGCATCCAGCGCGGCGACGCGGTTCGGGCCAAGCTGGCAGAACTCGACCTCGGCGAGGCCGACGTCGCGGCCGCCGTCAAGTGGGCGCGCAAGCGAAGCTGAGTCGCGGCCATGCCGAAGACCTCAACCGCATCGGCGCCTGTAGTCGTGCTCGACACGAATCTCGTGCTGTCCGCACTCGTCTTCGCGTCGGGGCGCCTGGCGCCGCTGCGGTCGGCATGGCAGACCGGGCGCTGCATCCCGCTGGTTTCCCAAGCGACGGCGTCTGAGTTGATGCGCGCCCTCGGGTATCCGAAATTCAAGCTCTCGCCCGCCGACCGCGAGGAGTTGCTGGCCGACTACCTGCCGTATTGCCGCAGCGTGCGCATCCCGGCGCGCTTGCGGAAGCTGCCGGTTTGCCGGGACGCGAATGATCAGATGTTCATCGAGCTGGCGGCGGTCGGGAAGGCCGATTGGCTGGTGACCGGAGACAAGGATTTGCTGGTGTTGGCGGCGGAGTTTGAGCGACCGATCGTGACGGCAGAACTCCTTCTTGCCCAACTTGGCGAAGTACGCGCGAAGGACTGAAATTTTCGGTCCGACGAGAAAACCCTCGCCGTGGAAGCCGTCTCCGATCCAAACGCCGAATGGCAGCCCTCGACCCGGAGCTGCCCCTTGCTCCGAGCCGATGCGGACGCTCAGATCCCGGGCATCGCAGGCGACTCGCTCGCGATGTCACGCTTCGCCCACGCTGCCACGATCTCGCGGTGGTGCGGGAGGTTCTGCAGGAAGCCTTGGCGCAGCGTGGCGTCGGTGCTGCTGCGGCTGATCGCGTCGGCCTGGGCCATCAGTGCGCCGTGGGCGCGGGCCAGCCACTCGTCAGCGCGCGGGTCGCCGGCGCGGGCCAGGGCTTGGTGGCAGCTGAGTTCGACCAGGCGAGGGCGTTCGGTGCCGTCCAGCGTGCCGCCGCCGGCGATGTGCTCCAGCAGCGGCTGCAGTGCGGCCACGGCCGCTGTGGCGTCCCCTTCGGCCAGCGCCACCCGTGCCAGGCCCGCGCTGGCGTCGTACCGCCAAGGGACGTCGATCTCCACAGCCAGCGCATGCGCTTGCGCATACGCATCCCTTGCTGCCGCCCTGCGGCCGAGCGCGAGTTCGGCCGCGCCCAGGAGCAGTCCGGTTATCACTTCAAAGTCACGCGCTTTTGACGCCACGGCGATGTCCAGCGCCTGCCGCGCCAGCGCCAGCGCACGCGTCTCGTCGCCTTGCCACAGCACCACGACCGACAGGCCGGCGAGGGCCCCGCACTCGCTGCTCCTGTCACCATGGGCACGCGTCATCTGCAGCCCCGCGTCCAGATCGCGCCGCGACTGCGTCAGGTCGCCCAGCTTCAGCCAGTTGTCGCCCCGGTTCATCAGGCCGATGGATTCGTTGACCCGGTCGCCCGTCTCGCGGCAGATCAGCAGGTACTGCCGGTCCAGGTCAAGGGGGCTCACCAGGTCGCCTTGCATGTCGGCGGCAACCGAGAGCGTGTTGAGCATCCGCGCCTCGACGCCGCGCAGGCCCAGGCTTCTCGCCTCGGCCAAACCCTGCTGCGCCAGCGCCCGGCCCCCTTCGATGTCGCCCAGGTAAATCTGCGCCACCGCCACCATTCGCAGCGCGTGCAGCCGCAGCTCATCCTCGCCGGCCCGCGTGGCACAGGCCAGGCCGTGGCGCGCCGCGCTCTCCACCGCCGCCCAGTCGGCCATGCGCACCGCACGGAGGCTTCGGCGGCAGGCGGCGTAGGCGCGCCGGCGGTCGTCGTCCAGCAGCTCGGCCAGCCGGTCCATCGCGTCCAGGTCGGCCGCCTGCTCGTCGCGCCGCCCGTGCATGTTCAGCGTCTGCTCCCGCGCATCCAGCAGTCGCCAGCGCAATTCGACTTGGGCTGGCGCGGCAACGTCGCCGAGCAGCGCCAGCGCCCGCCCCACATGCGCCAGCACGCGGTCGTGCGCGAAGCGCTGCCCCGCCTGCGCGGCCGCGCGGGCGTGGAACTCGGCCGCGTTGGGCGCGTCGCCGGCCTGCTCGAAGTGTTCGGCCGCAATGCCCAGGAAGTCGCCTGCGCGCGGGCTGCCTTGCTCGGTCAGCGCGGCCAGCCACTGCGCCACCTTGGCGTGGCCTTCGCGCTTGTGGCGCTTGAGCACGGTGTCGTAGGTCACTTGGTGCAGCACCTGGTGGCGGAAGGCGTATTCACGCAGGCCAGCGCGCAGGCCATCGAGTGCCGCATCGGTTCGAGGCAGCGTCAGCTCGCGCTGCACCAACGCCGGCAGCGCTTCAGCCGCCTGCGCTTCGATGGCGGCCAGCGCCTGGTCCCAGAACACCGTGCCGACGACGCTGGCCTGCTGCAGCGCGCGTTTCTCCGCCGGGGGCAGGCCGTCGAGCCGGGCTTGCAGCACGCCGGTGAGGGTGGGCGGCACCTGGGTCACGAGCAGGCGTTCGGCGTTGACCGACCAGGCTTCGCTGCTGTTTGACGGGGTCTGGATGGCACCCCGGTCGATCAGCATCTTCACCAGCTCTTCCATGTAGAAGGGGTTGCCTTCGGCACTGCTGGTGACGAGTTCGCGGAGTGCGGCGGGCACCTCGGGCAGCTTCTTCAGCAACTCGTTGGCCAAGTCGCGGCTGGCCCGCTTGTCCAACGGGGTCAGGTCGATGCGCTGGTGCAGGCCGGCCGTGCTGCTCCAGTCGCTTCTTCGCTCGAACAGCGTCGGCCGCGTGAAGCTCAGCACCAGCAGCGGCACGTCTCGGTTCACCTCGGCCAGGTAGTTCAGGAAGTCCAGACTCTCGCCGTCGGCCCAGTGCAGGTCTTCGAGTTGCAGCAGGACGGGGCTGCCGTCGGTCGCGCCGACGCGGCGCAAGAGCTGCGCCGCCGCATGGAAGGCGCGGTTCCTGATCTGCTTGGGGTCGTCCAGGATGCCCTTGATGTGGCGGCTCGTCTTCCACTCGATGCCGATCAGGTGGCCCAGCAGGTGGGCGTGGGCTTCGGCGAGATCCGGGCCGTCGTCGTGCAGGAAGAGGGGCACGACGCCGTCTTCCATCTTCTGTCTCGCGGTCTCGATGCTGTCGTCATCGAAGATCTGGAAGCGCCAGGCGAGGATGTCGCGCAACAGGCCGAAGGCCTGGGCGCCGGTCTGCGGGGTGGCGCGGCCGCGGAAGAGGAAGAAAGGCTCGGGCCGCGTCTCGCTCCAGGCCTCGAACTCGTACAGCAGCCGGCTCTTGCCGATGCCGGCGTCGGCGACCACGGTCACGGCGGCCAGCTTGCGGGCTTCGAACAAGCGCTTGAAGGCGGCTTGCAATTGTTCGAGTTCGGCGTCGCGGCCGATCATCCTCGTGGTCACGCCTTCGATGCCGCGCGTGCCGATGCGGAAGTTGCGTGGTTTGGCGCGTGTGACCAGGTAGCTCTGGATGGGGGTGTCGACGCCCTTGACCGCGAGCGGCTCTTGCACATCGACCTCGAACAGGCCGCGCACCTGCGCATAGGTGTCGTGGCTGATGCGCAGGGCGCCGGCCGGGGCAGTCTGCTCCATGCGGGCGGCGATGTTGACGGCGATGCCGCGGATGCTGCCGTCGGCATCGACCCCGCCGCCGAGCAGCACGCCGCCGGTGTGCACGCCGACGCGGACGTTGAAGTCGGCGTGGCCGTGGGCGGTCCGGACTTCCGCGCCGAGCAGCGTGCCGAGTTCGAGCAAGGCCAGGCCGCAGTGCACGGCGCGTTCGGTGTCGTCCTCGCGGGACTCGTCGGCGCCGAAGGCGGCCAGGAGGTTGTCGCCGGCGTACTGCAGCACCTTGCCGCGGTGGGCCTGCACGACGGCCGTGCCGCGCGCCAGGGCATCGTCCATCACCGCGCTGATGGCTTCGGGGTCGAGGTGCTGGGCGAGCGTGGTCGAGCCGACCACGTCCATGAACAGGATGCTGACTTGCTTGAGAACTTGGGCCGGTTCCGCAGGCGGCGCGGCCAGTGTGGCCAGCCTGACCTTGAGTGGCGCCACCGCCATGTCCACCACCGAGTCACCGAGCAAAGAGCGCTGGGCCTCCAGAGCCTGGATCCCGGATTGAAGTTGTTGTTGCTCGGGCGACATCGGTGCGGAGCATACCTGCCGTCGCGCTTCCAAGGGCCTGTCACACGAGAGCCTCGACGGGATCAATGGCCGCTGCAACGTTGAAACGCGAGCGACCAGTCCTGGCCGACGCCCGCCCCTCACCCCCGCGCCAACACCGGCCGCAACGCCGCCCCCGTGTGGCTGCGCACATTCCCCACCAGCACATCCGGCGTGCTCTCGCCGACCACCGCGCCGCCCTTCACGCCGCCTTCGGGCCCGAGGTCGATGACCCAGTCGGCTTCGGCGATCACGTCGAGGTCGTGCTCGATCACGACGACGCTGTGGCCGCCGTCGACGAGGCGGTGCAGCACACGGATCAGGCGCTCGACGTCGGCCATGTGCAGGCCCACCGTCGGCTCGTCGAGCACGTAGAGCGTGTGCGGCGCCTTGTTGCCGCGGCGCGTGACGTCGTCGCGCACCTTGCTCAGTTCGGTGACGAGCTTGATGCGCTGCGCCTCGCCGCCACTGAGCGTCGGTGACGGTTGGCCGAGCGTCAGGTAGCCCAGGCCCACGTCTTTCAGCAACTGCAGCGGGTGCGAAATGTTGGGCATCGAGCCGAAGAACTCGACCGCTTCGTCGACCTCCATCGTCAGCACGTCGCCGATGCTTTTGCCGCGCCAGCTGACGGCGAGTGTCTCGGCGTTGAAGCGCGCGCCGTGGCAGACATCGCACGGCACTTTCACGTCGGGCAAGAAGCTCATCGCGATCGTCTTCATGCCCTGCCCTTCGCAGCCCGGGCAGCGGCCTTCGCCGGTGTTGAAGCTGAAGCGCGCCGGCGCGTAGCCGCGCGCGCGCGCTTCGAGCGTGTCGGCGAAGAGCTTGCGGATCGTGTCCCAGAAGCCGATGTAGGTGGCCGGGCAGGAGCGCGGCGTCTTGCCGATCGGCGTCTGGTCGACTTCGAGCACGCGGTCGATGTAGCCCCAGCCGTCGATGCCTTCGCAGCCGCTCCAGTTCGGCTTGCCGCCCTTGCTGTTGATGAACTGCAGGTTCGCGAGCAGCACGTCGCGCGCGAGCGTGGACTTGCC
>JAZJZJ010000331.1:0-11369 GCA_040389925.1 Pseudomonadota bacterium | reverse complement strand
CCCCCGACATCCGACTTAGAAGGTCGGTGCTCTATCCAGTTGAGCTACGGGCTGCGGTGGAAGACCAACGGGCCGGGCGGCCGACGCGCTGTGCAAACAGCGTGAGAGGGATGGTCGGGGCGGTGGGATTCGAACTCACGACCACCTGGTCCCAAACCAGGTGCGCTACCAGGCTGCGCTACGCCCCGACGAACTTCGCATTCTACTCAATGTGCGGGCGCATTCGTCGGCGCCGGCAACATCAGTTGTTTGGACACCGACACGCACTGCTGAATATGTTGCTCGGCAACGAACTTCAGCGACGAAAAAGTGAGCGCCGCCGAGACGGCCTGCCCCGCGATCGGCACGTACCTGGCGGCCTGCTGCGTCGTCAGCCGCACGCCGACGAGCTTGAGCAGTTTCATGATCAGCTCGCGCGTGACGAGCCGGCCGACCAGCATGCCGCCGCCGGCCGAGATCGTCTTGTAGACCACCAGCCGCCGATCGGGCGCGAGGCGCTCGACCTGCTCGGGCGTGAGCCCGAACGCGCGGTTGATCTCGGGAATCAGCTTCATCAGCACCGCAACATCGGTGACCCAGTCGACCCCCGGGATCGGCACCATCGAGACCCCGGCCGCGACCACCGCGCGCTTCGTGACAAGGCGCCGGCAGTGCTTGACGACCGCATCGATCTCTTGCGGTGTGTCGGGCACGACGACCCACTCGGCCGGCAGCGCGGCGGTCTTCTTCATCGCATCAACTCGACGACGGCCCCTTGAGCTTGCTGACGATGAACAGCAGCACGATCGCGCCAATGATCGACGCGAGGAAGCCGATCGGCTCACCTTCGGCGTACCAGCCCAGCGCGCGCCCGGCGAACCCGGCCAGGAACGAGCCGGCGATGCCGAGCACGGCGGTCAGAATGATTCCCAGACTCTGCGTGCCCGGCAGGATCGCCCGCGCAATCAGGCCGACGACGAAACCGATGACTGCCATCCAGACATAGCCCATTGTTCGCTCCTCTGTGGTGAAAGACCGCTGCCAATGTAGCGCATGCCCGCTGCATGCCGGTTCACGACGAGAGCTGCGCCCAGACCTTCTCCAGGCGCTTCACGCTGACCGGCTGCGGCGTGCGCAGTTCCTGTGCGAACAGGCTGACGCGCAGTTCCTCCAGCAACCAGCGGTACTCGTCGAGGCGCACATCGGCGACGCCTTTGCGCTCGGCGAGGTGGCGCCAGTAGCGTGACTCGATCGGCCGCAGTTCGGCCAGCCGCTGCGCGTCGCGCGCCGGGTCGGTGCGCTGCTTGTCGAGGCGCATGACGATCGCCTTCAGGTAGCGTGGCAGGTGCGCGAGCTGCGCCCACGGCGTGTCGGCGATGAAGCGCTTCGGCACGACCCGGCCGAGCTGCGCGGTGATGTCCTCCGTGACGTCCTTCGGCGCGCGCGCGTCCTTCAGCTTGCGCAGCGCCGCGGTGTGGTCGAGCAGGACCTGCCCGGCGCTGCGCGCGACCTCGTTCGCGATCAGCGTCAGCCGCCCTCGCCCGCCCTCGATGGTGCGCGCGAACGCGGCGGCGTCGGTGGGCAGCGCGTCGGCGAGAAAGGCGCGGTCGAGCGCCACGTCGATGATCTGGTCGCGCAACTCGTCGGCGTTGCCGTTGCTGACGAGCAGGTACGCGACGCTCATCTTCTGCAGATCGGGGATGTTCTTCTCGAGGTACTTCAGCGCGTCCCTGATCTGAAGCGCGATCAGCCGGCGCAGCCCCGCGCGGTGCTTGCGCGCCGCGACATCGGGCTCGTCGAAGACTTCGATCTCGACATGCGCGCCCTTGTCGATCAGGGCCGGGAAGCCGATCAGCGACTGGCCGCCCTTGCGAATTTCCATCAACTCGGGCAGCTCGCCGAAAGTCCAGTTCGTGTACTTCTCGGCCGCGACGCTCGGTGCCTCGGCCCGCGCCGGCTTGACGATCACCGCGGCGTTCTTCGCCTGCGGTGCGGGCACTGCGGCCGGCGCATCGAGCTTCAACGCCGCGAGCGCCTGGAACGCCGAGCGCGCCTGCCCGCCGAGCTCGGCCTTCAGCGCCGCGAGGTTGCGACCGGTGCCGAGCTGGCGCCCGTGTTCGTCGTTGATGCGGAAGTTCATCAGCAGGTGCGGCTGCAGCTGCTCGAGCTTGAAGTCGGCGCGCTTGATATCGAGCTGGGTCTTGTCGCGCACATGCTTCAACAGCACATCGAGCAGGCCACCATGCCCGAACTCGACCGACTCGATGAACGCCTGCGCGTAGTCAGGCAAAGGCACGAGCCGCGAGCGCGGCCGCTGGTGCAGCGTCTTGACGAGCGCGAGCACCTTGTCCTTCAGCATGCCGGGCACGAGCCATTCGCAGCGCTCGTCGTTGACCTGATTGAGCGAATAGATCGGCACGGCAACGGTCACGCCGTCCTTCGCGTCGCCGGGCGAATGCAGGTACGTCGCGGCGCAATCGACACCACCGAGCCGGATCGTCTTCGGGAATGCGTTGCTCGTGATGCCCGCCGCCTCGTGGCGCATCAGCTCTTCGCGCGTCAGCATCAGCAGGCGCGGCTGGCGCTTCGATTCTTCGCGGTACCAGCGTTCGATCGAATGGCCGCTGCACACGTCCGCCGGCAGTTGCGAATCGTAGAACGCGTGGATCAATTCGTCGTCGACCAGCACGTCTTGCCGGCGCGACTTGTGTTCGAGCTCTTCGACCTGTGCGATCAGCTTGCGGTTCGCCGCGACGAACGGCAGCTTCGTCTCCCATTCGCCGGCGACCAACGCCTCGCGGATGAAGACCTCGCGCGCCGCCGCGGCATCGACATTGCCGAAGTTCACACGCCGGTTGCTGTAGATCACGATGCCGTAGAGCGTCGCGCGTTCCAGCGCGATCACCTCGGCGGCCTTCTTCTCCCAGTGCGGCTCCAGCAGCTGGGTCTTGATGACGTGCCCTGCAATCTGCGGCAGCCACTGCGGCTCGATCGCCGCGATGCTGCGGCCGAACAGGCGTGTCGTCTCGACCAATTCGGCCGCGACGATCCAGCGCCCCGGCTTCTTCGACAGGTTCGCGCCCGGGTGTTTGTAGAAGCGGATGCCGCGCGCGCCGAGATACCAGTCTTCGTCTTCGCTTTTGCAGCCGATGTTGCCGAGCAGGCCAGCGAGCATCGACAGGTGGATCTGCTCGTAGGTCGCCGGTGCGCCGTTCAGCCGCCACTTGTGCTCGGCGACGACGGTGTGCAGCTGCGAATGGATGTCACGCCACTCGCGCACGCGCCGCGGCGAGATGAAGTTGTCGCGCAGCAATTGCTCCTGCTTGCGCTGCGAGACCTTGTGCTCTCCATGGCCGCCTCTCGCGTCTTCGAGCCACTTCCACAGCTTCAGATCGCCGATGAACTCCGAGCGCTCATCGTCGAACTTCTTGTGCGCCGCGTCCGCCGCCTGCTGGTGTTCGAGCGGCCGGTCGCGCACTTCCTGCACGCTGAACGCGGCCGCGATGATCAGCACTTCCGTCAGCGCATCGCGGGTGCGCGCTTCCAGAATCATGCGGCCGACACGCGGGTCGAGCGGCAGGCGCGCGAGCTCGCGGCCGATCGGCGTGAGCTCGTTGAACTCGTCGACGGCGCCGAGCTCGGCGAGCAGCTGGTAGCCGTCGGCGATCGCGCGCTTCGGCGGCGGTTCCAGAAACGGAAAGTCTTCGACCGTGCCGAGACCGAGCGACTTCATCCGCAGGATCACGCCGGCCAGCGACGAACGCAGAATCTCCGGATCGCTGAACTTCGGTCGCCCGGCGAATTCCTTCTCGTCGTACAGCCGGATGCAGATGCCGTCGCTGACGCGGCCGCAACGCCCGGCGCGCTGGTTCGCCGCGGCCTGGCTGATCGGCTCGACCAGCAATTGCTCGACCTTGTTGCGGTAGCTGTAGCGCTTGACGCGCGCGGTGCCGGCGTCGACGACGTACTGGATGCCCGGCACTGTCAGCGAGGTCTCGGCGACGTTGGTCGCGAGCACGATGCGACGCGCGCTGTGCGGCTCGAAAATGTGATCCTGCTCCTGCTGGCTCAGGCGCGCGAACAGCGGCACGACTTCGACGCCCGGCGGATGATGTTTGCGCAGATGATCGGCGGCCTCGCGGATCTCGCGCTCACCGGGCAGGAACACCAGCACGTCGCCTGCGCCTTCGCGCCAGAGTTCGTCGACCGCATCGCCGATCGCGTCGTTCAGGTCGTATTCGCGGCTCTCTTCAAAGGTGCGCCAGCGTTGTTCGACGGGAAACAGGCGACCCGACACCTGAATCACCGGCGCCGGTCCATCCTTCGACGCGAAGTGATTCGCGAAGCGGTCCGCGTCGATCGTCGCCGAGGTCACGACGATCTTCAGGTCGGGCCGCCGCGGCAGGATCTGCCGCAGGTGCCCGAGCAGGAAATCGATGTTCAGGCTGCGCTCGTGCGCCTCGTCGATGATGATCGTGTCGTAGGCACGCAGCAAAGGGTCGGTCTGGGTCTCGGCGAGCAGGATGCCGTCGGTCATCAGCTTGACGCTCGCGCCGGGTTGCAGCCGATCCTGAAATCGCACCTTGAAGCCGACGATCTCGCCGAGCGGCGTCTTCAGTTCTTCGGCGATGCGCTTCGCGACGCTCGATGCCGCGATGCGCCGCGGCTGCGTATGGCCGATCAGTTTGCCGGTGTTCGCCTTGCCGCGGCCGAGTTCCAGCGCGATCTTCGGCAACTGCGTCGTCTTGCCCGAGCCGGTCTCGCCGCAGACGATCACGACCTGGTGCAGGGCAAGCGCACGCGCGATCTCGTCGCGCCGTGCAGAGACGGGCAGCGACTCGGGGTAGGTGATGGGCGGCAGCGGGTTGCCGCGCGTTGCGACCGGGCGCGCGCCCGGCGGGTTCGGGAGGTTCGGTTCGGACATCAAGTGCGGGATTATCCCGACTGCCGCGGCCTCGCCGGGCGCGGCGGCTGCGGCATCGTTTTCCCGGCGGGGCTTGCCCTGGTTGTCGGACAACGGCTGCTGCGCCACATTGCCTGCGGCCCCACCGACCGCGGCTGCGAGGTGCGCAGGCACCTGCTCATCTCGTCCCAACGCAACAGGAGTTCAAGATGCCCCAAAAGCCCGTCACACCGCCGGCCACGCCGCGCCGCCGCTTCCTTCGTCACGCGGCCGTCGCCGCCGGCACCAGCGGCGCCCTCGCCGCGCCCACGATCTCGCGTGCGCAGACCGTGTCGCTGCGCTTCCAGAGCACATGGCCGTCGAAAGACATCTTCCACGAGTACGCGCTCGACTTCGCGAAGAAGGTCAACGACATGGCGGGCGGCCGCCTGAAGATCGAGGTGCTGCCGGCTGGCGCGGTCGTGCCGGCGTTTCAACTGCTCGAAGCGGTGGCCAAGGGCACGCTCGACGGCGGTCACGGCGTCGTCGCTTACCACTACGGGAAAAACTCGGCGCTCGCGCTGTGGGGCTCCGGCCCCGGCTACGGCATGGACCCGAACATGCTGCTCGCCTGGCACAACTACGGTGGCGGCAAGGCACTGCTCGAGGAGATCTACCAAGGTCTGAAGCTCGACGTCGTGTCGTACCTGTACGGCCCGATGCCCACCCAGCCGTTCGGCTGGTTCAAGAAGCCGATCGCCAAGGCCGACGACCTGAAGGGCGTGAAGTTCCGCACCGTCGGCCTCGCGGTTGACATGTACACCGAAATGGGCGCGGCGGTGAACCCGCTGCCGGGCGGCGAGATCGTGCCGGCGCTCGATCGCGGCCTGATCGACGGTGCCGAATTCAACAACGCCTCGAGCGATCGGTTGCTCGGCTTCCCCGATGTGGCCAAGACCTGCATGCTGCAGAGCTTTCACCAGAGCACCGAGCAGTTCGAGATCCTGTTCAACAAGGGCAAGTACAACGCGCTGTCGGGCGAGCTGCGATCGATCATCGACTACGCGGTCCAGGCGTCGAGTGCCGACATGAGCTGGAAAGCGGTGCAGCGCAATTCGCTGGACTACATCGAGCTGAAGAAGCAGGGCGTGAAGTTCTACAAGACGCCGGATGCGATCCTGAAGGGCCAGCTTGTCGCCTGGGACAAGATCGTCGCCAAAAAGGGCGCGGAGAACGCCGCGTTCAAGAAGGTGCTCGACTCGCAGAAAGCCTTCGCCGAGCGCGCCGGCGCCTGGCAGAACGACTATCTGGTCGACTTCAAGATGGCCTACAACCACTATTTCGGACGCGACGCGAAGAAGTCATAACCAGCCCGCGGGTGCGTTGACGATCGCGGGGGCGCCGCCCGAAGGCGCCCCCCCGCTTTCTTGTTCGAACCATCTTCACGACAGGAAGCCCGATGCAGAAGCTGCTGCTGACCATCGATCGACTCTCCACCTGGATCGGCAAGCTGTTTGCCTGGGCGGTGCTCGGCCTGACCATCCTGATCTCGTGGGAGGTGTTCTCGCGCTACGTCCTGAGCAAGCCACACGCCTGGGTGCTCGACGCGCAGATCATGCTGTACGGCACGCTCTTCATGTTCGCCGGCGCCTACACGCTGAGCAAGGCCGGTCATGTTCGCGGCGACGTGCTGTACGGATTCTTCCGGCCGCGCACCCAGGCCACGATCGACCTCGTGCTCTATATCGTGTTCTTCCTGCCCGGCATCCTGGCGCTGACCTGGGCCGGCTGGACCTACGCGAACGAATCGCTGGCGATGCGCGAGCAGACCTTCAACGCCGATCCGCTGCCGGTCTACCCGTTCAAGTTCGTGATCCCGCTGGCCGGCGCCGCGCTGCTGCTCCAGGGCCTGGTCGAAATCGCCCGTTGCGTGCTGTGCCTGCGCGAGGGCGTCTGGCCGGCGCGCGAGGAAGATGTCGAGGAAGTCGACGTCGACAAGCTCAAGGAGATGGTGCATGTGAAGGACGCCGACATCGACGCCCTTGACACCTATCCGCCACCCGCACAACGCCAGGAGGGTGCGTGATGGTGCTGCGCAAGGAACTCTGGTTTGGCTTCACGCTGATGGCGGTGATCGTCGCCGGTGCGCTCTACATGCTGCTCAGCGTGCCGATCATCACCAACGGCCACATCGGGCTGCTGATGCTGTCGCTGGTGGTGGTCGCGATCATGCTGGGCTTCCCGACGGCGTTCACGCTGATGGGCATGGGCATGCTGTTCGCGTTCTTCGCCTACCACTCCGGCGGCCAGACGGTGGGCGGCGCGCTGAACCAGACGCTCGACCTGATGGTGCAGCGCGCGTTCTCGGTGATGAGCAGCGATGTGCTGATCGCGATCCCGCTGTTCGTGTTCATGGGCTACCTGGTCGAGCGCGCGAACCTGATCGAGAAGCTGTTCTCGAGTCTGCACCTCGCGCTGGCGAGGATGCCCGGTGCACTCGCAGTCGCCACGCTGGTCACCTGCACGCTGTTCGCGACCGCCACCGGCATCGTCGGTGCGGTCGTCACGCTGATGGGCCTGCTGGCGCTGCCGCAGATGCTGCGCGCCGGCTACGACGTGCGTGTCTCGGCCGGCACCATCACGGCCGGCGGCTGTCTCGGCATCCTGATCCCGCCGTCGGTGCTGCTGATCGTCTATGGCGCGACGGCCGGCGTCTCGGTCGTGCAGCTCTACGCCGGGGCGTTTTTCCCGGGCCTGATGCTGGCTGGCTTGTACATCGGCTACGTCATCCTCATCGCCAAGCTCAAGCCCCATCTGGCGCCGCCGCTGACTGCCGAGCAACGCCGGGTGCCGCTGCCGCCGCACCTGGTCGACGCCGGCGTCACTGGCGAACGGCGTGCCGTGCCGTGGCTGCTGGCGGCGCTGAAAGGCCGCCGGAACCAGAACGTGCCGACCGGTTACCTGCTGCGGCAATTGTTCGTCGCGCTGCTGCCGGCGCTCCTCTTCGTGGTGGTGGCGCTGTTCAGCTACCGCACCGCGACCAGCATCGAGGCCGGG
Source organism: Pseudomonadota bacterium (assembly GCA_040389925.1). Taxonomy (GTDB): domain Bacteria; phylum Pseudomonadota; class Gammaproteobacteria; order Burkholderiales; family Burkholderiaceae_C; genus LMDS01. The sequence continues at coordinate 3,451 of JAZJZJ010000331.1, read as the reverse complement.
CCGGCGAGTTCGGGCCTGCAGCAAATCGGCGCCGACACGCCGGCCGCCACGACCTACGGAGGTGTGCAGGAGCCGCCGCGCGAGGGCGGCTTGGCCGAGCCGCCGAGCGACACGGCCGCTGCCGAACCGCCGCGCGCCCGCACACTCGCCGAGCCGCCCACGGGCGGTCTGGCCGAACCGCCGAGCGCTGAGCGCAGCGCGGCGCCCGCCAGCGCAGCGGCAACGTCGACCGCGGCGCCGGCCGGCTACTGGATCGGCCTGGCCGCGGCGGCGGTCGCGCTCGCCGTCTACTACGGGCTGCTGAGCTTCTCGCGGCTCGAGATCTTCAAGATGCTGCTGGCGTCGTTCTTCCCGCTGCTGGTGATGATCCTGGCCGTGCTCGGCTCGATCGTCTTCGGCCTGGCCACGCCGACCGAGGCAGCCGCGGTCGGCGCGCTGGGCGGCTTCATTCTGGCCGCCGCCTACCGGCAGTTGAACCTGACGATGGTGCAGGAATCGGTGTTCCTGACCGCAAAAACCTCGGCGATGGTGTGCTGGCTGTTCGTCGGCTCGGCGATCTTCTCGGCCGCGTTCGCGCTGCTCGGTGGCCAGGCCCTGGTCGAGCAGTGGGTGCTCGGGATGAACCTGACGAAGACGCAGTTCCTGGTGCTGAGCCAAGTGATCATCTTCGTGCTCGGTTGGCCGCTCGAGTGGACCGAGATCATCGTCATCTTCATGCCGATCTTCATCCCGCTGCTCGACAACTTCGGCGTCGATCCGCTGTTCTTCGGCCTGCTCGTCGCGTTGAACCTGCAGACGGCGTTTCTGAGCCCGCCGGTCGCGATGTCGGCGTTCTACCTGAAAGGCGTGGCACCGAAGCATGTGACCTTGAACCAGATTTTCGCCGGCATGATGCCGTTCATGGGCATCCAGGTGATCGCGATCGTGTTGCTCTACCAATTTCCGGCGATCGGCCTGTGGCTGCCGTCCGTGCTGTACCGCTGAGAGACGACGGCGGTCGGCCCGTGGACCCGCCGCGCACGCTCGTCAGAGCGTGGTCCAGCCGTTCGTCACCGCGATCTTCAACAGGTCGCTGGCCGAATCGACGCCGAGCTTGCGGCGCAGGCTTAGGCGGTGCGTTTCGACCGTGCGCACGCTGATGTCGAGTTGCTGCGCGACCACCTTGTTGCTGCGCCCGTGCGCCAGCAGCAGCAGCACCTCGTGCTCGCGCGCAGTCAGCTGCGGTGCGCTGGTGCCGCCCTGGGCCACCACGCTCGACACCTGCGCGCTGAAGTAGGTACCGCCCGACCACACCGCGCTGATCGCGGCCAGAATCTCCTCGGTCGGCGACTCCTTCAGCACGTAGCCGCGCGCGCCGGCGCGGATCGCGCTGAGCACGTATTCGCGGTTGTCGTACATGCTGAGCATCAGCACGCGGATCGACGGGTGCCGCTGGCGCAGCAAGGTCGCGAGTTCGATGCCGTTCATGCCGCGCATGCCCACGTCGACCAGCATCAGATCGGGCGCCAGTTGCTCGGCCAGCACCAGGGCCTCGGCGCCACTGGCGGCCTCGCCGACCACCCGCAGGCCACCGACCACCGACATGCGCGCGCGCAGGCCGTCGCGCACCAGCGAGTGATCGTCGACGATGACGAGGCGGATCGGCGCGGCGGCCTGTGCTTGCATCACGCCACTCCGGTGAGCGGGAAGCTCGCCGTGAGCGCGGTGTGGCCCGGGTGCGAGATCAGCTGAAACGTGCCGCCGTTGCGCTCGACCCGCTCGCGCATGTTGCTCAGGCCGATGCCACGGTCCTTGCTCAGCTCGACGTTCTTCACATCGAAGCCCCGGCCGTCGTCGGTGATGCGCAGCTCGAGCCGGTCGCCCGAGTCGTCGAGCCGGATGTCGACACGGCTCGCATTCGCGTGGCGCTCCACGTTGCGCAGCGCCTCCTGCGCGACCCGAAACAGGCTCACGGCGTGCAGTTCGGGCAGGCGCTCCTCGTGCACCTGCGGCGACACGCGCACCGTCAAGCCGCTGCGTTGCGCGAGCTCGTTGCCGATGTGTTCGAGCGCGGCCGGCAGGCCCAGATCGTCGAGCAGCGCCGGGCGCAGGTCGTGCGAGATGCGGCGCACCTCGCCGATCGCCTTCGACAGCGCAGCGAGCTCCTCGTCGATCGCGGTCACCGGCACGTCGCCCGGGTGCGCGAGGCGGTGGCCGACGAGCTCGAAGCGGTACTTGATCGACACCAGCAACTGGCAGATGTGGTCGTGCAGTTCGCGCGAGACACGCGCACGCTCCTCCTCCTGCGACGTGACAACACGGTGCGCGAGCGCCTTGAGCTTGCGGTCGGCCTGGCGCTGCTCGCTGATGTTCAGTGCCAGGCCACCCGAGAACACCGCCAGCGCCGCGATCACGGCCACCGCCGCCAGGCCGAGCAGCGTCTGGCGCACGCTGGTCAGCAGGTTGCCGCGCAGTTTGGCGGCGGCGGCGTCGACATCGTCGATGTAGATGCCGGTACCCAGCATCCAGCCCCAGCGCGGCAGCGCCACCGCGTAGCCGAGCTTGCGTTCGATTTTGGCGGTCGAGGGCTTGGGCCACAGGTAGCGCTGAAACCCGCCGCCCTCCCGGGCGCGCGCGATCAGCTCGCGAATGACCCACGTGCCGTCGGTGTCGCGCATGTTCCACAGGTTCGTGCCGATCAACTCCGGCTGCCGCGGGTGCACGAGATTCAACCCGTCGTAAGCGTAGACATAGAAGTAGCCGTCGTTGCCGAAGTTCATGCTCGACAGAATGGCCCGGGCCTGCTCCTTGGCCGCCTCGTCGTCGCGGCCGGCGCCGTACAGGTGGTCGATCGAGGTCAGCGCCAGCGAGATGTAGTTGCGCAGTTCGTCGCGCTTGGTGCTGATGAGCGCGTCTTCGAGCAGCTGTGTCTGCTGCTGTTCGAGCTTGCGCGTTTCGACGACCAGCAGCGCGCCGATCACCGCGATCGCAATCAGCAACGGCGCGACCGCGAGCAGGAGGATCTTGGCCTTGAGCTTCATGGATGGGGATTGTGATGGGTGGTGCGACGCGAGGACAGAGGCCGAGGCGGCCCGCGCGTTTTGGCTGCGCTTTGCTTCGCCGAAACACCGCTTCTCGGTGTTTGCCCTTATGCACTTCTACGCAGGGGGAGCACGCAGTCATGCGCATTTCATTCTGAGACGCGACACCGAACAATCCTTCGGCGCTGCCGTCGCACCCGCACCGGCATCCTGAACACCAACAACCGGAGACATGATGAACCGAATTACGAAGATTGCCGCCGCCGTCGCACTCGCGACCCTGGGCACGATGGCCCTCGCCGCCGACCCGATCAAGATCGGCGTCAACGGCCCGTTCACCGGCGGCTCCTCGTCGATGGGCGTCAGCATGCGCGATGGCGTGCGCCTCGCGATCGACGAGATCAACAAGTCGGGCGGCGTGCTCGGCCGCC
>JAZJZJ010000330.1:0-1753 GCA_040389925.1 Pseudomonadota bacterium | reverse complement strand
CATGTTGATAATCAGGAACCACGTCCCTTCGGGCAACAGGCCGAGGAAGGCGTCCGGCTCGCGGAAGAATTCGGCAATAAAACGCAGCACGCCGTAGCCCACGAGAAAGGCCGCGGCCACCTCGCCCTGGCGGCGCGGCTTGCGCGCATAGAGCCACAGCAGCACGAACAGCAGCAGGCCTTCGAGCAGAAATTGGTAGATCGACGACGGATGGCGCGGCAGCGGCCCGGCATTCGGATAGACCATGCCCCACGGCAGGCCCGGGTCGGCCAAGCGTCCCGGCAGTTCGCCGTTGATGAAGTTGCCGATGCGCCCCGAAGCGAGGCCGGTCGGCACGCACGGCGCGATCAGGTCGGTCACGTCGAAGAACTGCCGACCCCGGGTGCGCGCGAACAGCGCCATCGCAGCGATCACGCCGAGCATGCCGCCGTGGAACGACATGCCGCCCTTCCAGACCGCGAAGATCTCGAGCGGATGCGCGGCGTAATAGCCCGGCTTGTAGAACAGCACGTAGCCGATGCGCCCGCCAATCACGACGCCGAGCACGCCGTAGAAAAGCAGGTCTTCGACGTCGCGGCGCGACCAGTCGCGCGACGCGAACTGCGCGAGCTTGACGCGGATCGACCCGAGCCAGATGAACAGCACGAACGCGACCAGGTAGGTCAGCCCGTACCAGTGGATCGCGACCGGGCCGATCTGCAGCGCGACCGGATTGAACTCGGGGTAGTGAAGCATGAAGACGTGACCGTCAGGAATCAGCGCGAACGATAACCCAGCGGCTTTGGCGTGCGGACCCGAACCAAGGCGCGCACGAACTCGACGAAGCGGGTCACGACCGGTACGGCGTCGATCGGCCACAGCAGGCTCGTCTCGCAGTGCGGCGCGAGTTCGGCCAACGCGCCCGGTAACGGCCGATAGACGACCCCGGGCCGTTGCAACTGCGTGACCGCCTCGGGCACCAGCGCGATGCCCAAGCCCGCCGACACGAGGTTGACGATGGTCTGCATCTGCGTTGCGTGCTGCGCAATCACCGGCGTCGCGCCATGGCGGTGATAGAACGCCAGCACCGCGTCGTACAGAGAAGGCGTCGCGGTGCGCGGAAAGATCACGAGCGGCTGCGCCAGCACATCGGCCGGGCGCAGGCGCCGCACCTGCGCCCACGGCGCGGCATCGGGCAGCGCCAGCACCAGCGGCTCGACACCGAGCGACAGGCTTTGCAGGCTCGCGGGCGAGCCCGCTGCAGGTGCGTGCGGCACGGGCGACAACCCCGGCGCATGCAGCATGAAGCCGACATCGATCTCGCGGCGCTCGAAGGCCTTCAATTGCACGTCGCTGGTGGCCTCGATCAGCTCGATCGCGATGCCCGGCTGCTGCTCGCGAAACGCCCGCAGCCACAGCGGCAGCGGCCCGAAGCCGACCGTCGAGATGAAGCCGAGCCGCACGCGGCCGACTTCGCCCGCGGCGGCGTCGCGCGCCCGCGTGTGCAAGGCCGCGGCCTGCGTCAGCAACTGTCGCACCGGCTCGACCAGCGCGGCGCCGGCCGGCGTCAACGCGACGCTGCGCCGCGTTCGCTCGAACAGCAGCGTGCCCAGCCGCCGTTCGAGCTGCTGGATCGCCTGCGTCAACGGCGGCTGGGTGATGTGCAGCAGCGCCGCGGCGCGGCCGAAGTGCAGCGTTTGCGCGAGCATCAGGAACTGGCGCCAGCTGCGCAGTTCGATCGGCGAATCGGCGATATTCATTCGTCAAGCATATC
>JAZJZJ010000329.1:9084-19050 GCA_040389925.1 Pseudomonadota bacterium | reverse complement strand
CCATCATCGCCAGGATCATCACGACCACCAGCGGCGCCGCCATCGAGCGCACGGCCTTGGCGTTCGGGCCAAGCCAGGCTTGCAGCTGCTGCAGCATCGGGTTCATGTCGGTCGGAGGCTCCGGAAACGGGTGGCGAATGCGCACCGCGAGGTGCTGCGCCATTGTTCCGGGAGCGGGCCAAAACTTGAGCCGGATAAGCGGGGTGAAGCGCCGCCAGTTCGGCGCCTGCCGCGGGCCGGGAGTCGCGCGTCAGAGGTCGGCCGGCGTCATCGCGTGCGACAGGCGGTAGAGCGCCGAGACCGGGTCGTGCGCCGCGCCGGCCTCCTGCAGGGCCGGTGCACCCAACGCGCCGGCCAGCAGCCCCTGCAGCGCCGACACCTCGCCACCGGAGACCGGCACGATCCAGTCGGCCACGCCGTCGGCGCCACCGCGGATCTTCTGCTCGATCGTCGTGGCGGCCTGCGGTGTCCGCGTCTGCAGCAGGTGGGCCGACGTGATGCCCGCGGTCTTCGGCAACGCACTCAGCACGGATCGCAGGTGAGCGCGCAGCGCATCCGCCCGGCCGGGCTGCGGCGACAGGCGAAGGGTCAGCAACGCGCCGCCGATGCCGCCGCCGTGGGTCTCGAGCACGTGGCACTGGCTGCGCACCATGCGGGCGTGCCGCGGCATCATCTTCAGCGACCACGGCGTCGGGTCGTTCAGACGCGCGAAGTACGCGGGCGACGTCAGCGTCTCGTACGACTGCAGCTCGTACATCACGAAGAAGCCGTCATCCCCGGTGGCGCTCGCCCAGCGCGAGCCGCGCTGGAAGCCCGGGATGCCCAGCCGCTCGGGAAAGTGCTGGTGCGAATGCCAGTCCAGGAACTCGGCGCGATGCGCCGGGGCCACGTCCCACCACATGGCGACGGCGGCGCTGCCCAGCAACGGCATGGCGTCGCGGGTTCGCGTCAGAGCTTCGAGACGCGCTCGATTTCGCTCTTGAACAGCGTCACGACGGCCGGTTCGTACGAGGCGGCGAACCTGTCGTGGATCGGCTTGACGTCGGCGCGCATGCGGGCTAGCTCGGCCGGTGCGATGTCGTTGTAGACCATGCCCTTGGCCTTCAGCTCGGTCAGCGCCTTGCCGGCGGCCTCGCGGCTGGCCACGCGCTGGAAGTTCTGGGCTTCGATGGCGGCTTCCTGCAGCAGCTTCTGCTCCGCCGGCGAGAGCTTGTCCCAGAACTTCTTGCTGATCTGCACGGGGTTGGTCGCGTACACGTGATTGGTACCGCTGACGTATTTGTTCACCTCGTAGAACTTGCTCGACAGAATCACCGAGTACGGGTTCTCCTGGCCATCGACCGCCTTGCTTTCGAGTGCGTTGTACAGCTCGGCGAAAGGCATCGGCAGCGGGTTCGCCTTGAAGGTCTTGAAGGTCTCGAGGAAGACCGGGTTCGGGATCACGCGCAGCTTCAGGCCATCGAGATCTTCGGCCCGGGTGATCGGCCGCTTGCTGTTCGTGACGTTGCGGAACCCGAGGTCGAAGAAGCCCAGCACGACCACGCCCTTCTCGGCAAGCTTGGCGCTCAGCATCTTGCCCAGCGGCCCGTCGACCATCGCATCGGCCTGGCGGGCGTTGCCGAACAGGAACGGGAAGTCGAACAGGCCGAACTCCTTCACGATGCCGGTCAGCGAGGTGGTCGACGCCGTGAGCATCTCCTGCACGCCGCCCTGCAGCGCCGACTGCTGCTGCATCTCGTTGCCGAGTTGGCTGCTCGGATACTCCTTCACCGTGATCTTGCCGCCGCTGCGTGCGGCGACGATCTCGGCGAACTTCCGGACCCCGGTGCTGGTCGCGTGGTCGGGGTTGTTCAGATGGCCGAACCGGATCGTCCGCTCCTGGATGTCCTGGGCCTGCGCGAGGCTGCCCGCGGCGAGCAGCGCGAGCATGGCGGTGAGCCGAATCAGCTTCGATGTCATGGTGTCTCCTGGAGGTCGTCGCGACGCGTGGTTCTGGTAGTCAGAACACTATTCCGAATGTCACTTCTGTACCGGTACGGGTCAACAGGGGTTCGCCCTGATGGCGATGTCAGGCGCGGATCGCCGCCACCGCGCGCAGATCGTCGGCGCTGGCGCTGCCGAAGCCGAAGAACTCCAGGTACGCCGGGATCATCTCGAACAGCATGTCGGTGCCGACCTGGGTTCGGCAGCCCCGGGCGCGCGCCGCCTGCAGCAACGGGGTGTACTCGGCGCTCATCACGACCTCGCCGACGAAGGTGGACGCGGCGAGGCGTCCCGCATCGAACGGCAGCGGGTCGCCCGCCTGCATGCCGAGCGGCGTGGCGTTGACGACGATGTCGTGCCCCGCCGGATCGTTCGCGCCGGTCGTGCAGACGAGCTTCGGAAAGTGCGCGAGCAGCCGCGCGCGCAAGGCCTCGGCGCTGGGCGCGTGCCGATCGAACAGCGCGACTTCGGCCGCGCCGGCCGCGGCCAGCGAGGCCGCGATGGCCGAGCCGACGCCTCCCGAGCCGACGACCAACGCGCGCGCGCCCTCGATCGTGCAGCCGCGCCGCAAGGCGGCCCGCACGAAGCCGGTGCCGTCGAACTGATCGCCGAGCCAGGAACCGTCCGGCCGCCGCAAGAGCGCGTTGCAGGCGCCGGCGATCTGCGCGGTCGGGCTCACCTCGTCGGCCAGTGCGAGCGTCGTCACCTTGTGCGGCATCGTGACGAGCGCGCCCCGCAGGTTGGTCATGCGGGCGAGCACCGCGAGCGCCGCCGGGTAGTCCTCCGCCTTCACACCCATCGGCACGACGACGGCGTCGATGCCCGCCTTCTCGAACCAGGGGTTGTAGATCAGTGGCGCCTTGAAGCCCTCGGTCGGATGGCCGAGGTGGGCGATGAGCTGGGTCTTGCCGCTGAGCATGAAGCGTCTCCGAAGGGATCGGGCGTGCGCCGCGCGCCCGTCCGGCGAAGCATGACAGTTCCGCACTTCTGCGTCAGTCGTAAATCTCCATGTCCGGCACCGGCTTGTGGTGCGGGTCGAGTTCTTCGGGCACGTTGAGTTCCGGCAACGCATTCGGCATCACGACCTGGCCGGCGAGCGCGGCGCGCAACTGGTACACGCAGGCGAGCACCTGCGCCTGCAGCATCGGCACCTTCGAGTCCCTCGCCGGATCGCGAAACTTCATCGCCAGCAGGTCGGCTCCCTTGGGGACGACCCTCGGCGCGCCCATCTTCTTGCAGTGGTACTTCAGCGCGACCGCGCAGTGGGTCGGGTCATCACGACCAAGTCGCGTGAGGGGAGCGGGTGGAGACGCTCACATCGTCACCTCGCGCCCGCGTGCGTCGACATCGGTCCAGGAGTGATGCGACCAATCGGGACTCGACGCGAGGCGGCTCCGGTCGATCGCGAATCCGCTGCGCTGCTGGTAGCCGGGCAAGGCCGCCCGTGGAATGACGAGCACGTCGCACTGCGCATCCGACACGAGGCGCTGGGCCACGCCGCCGAGCAGAAAGTCGCCGAGCGCCGATTGGCCGTCCTTGCCGACCACGATCAGATCGGCGCCCACCGCGGGCTGGGCTTCGAGCGCGAAGCTCGACGCGCCGCCATGGCCCACGGACGCCGTGACACGCCCGTGCCCGACCGACCTGGTCAGCGCGTCCAGCCGCTCCAGCGCCCTCGCGCAGGCCCGCTCGCGCCAGCTCTCGATGATGGCCTCGGGCACATCCGCGGCGCGCAAGCGGGCCTCGCGCGAATGGCCGGGCGCGTGGCAGAGGTGGATGGCCGCGTGCGGAGTCGATCGGATCGCCGACCGCAGAACCGCCTCCGAGTAGACGGTGAAGTCGATCGGCACGAGGACACGCTGGTACGCCGCCTGAACCGGCTTCTTCACGACGAGTACCGGGCGCCGGACCATGCGCACGAGCCGTTCCGCCGGCGTGCCGAACACGAACTCACGCAGCGGATTGCTGCGCTTGACGCCGAACACGACCAGATCCGACGCTTCGGCGTGCTGCCGGATCTGGTCCAGGGTGTCGCCCACCGCCACGATGCACTCGATCGACACGTCACGTGCCGGCGACACCTTCGCCACAAGGCGATCGAGGTTGTCCCGGGCGCGCGACACCTTGATGTCGATGTCGATGCGCGATGGCAGCCAGGGGTGCAGACCTTTGGTCGCCGACGCGTCCACGACGGTCAGCAACACCAGCCTGGCGCCGTGCTCGGACGCGAGCCGGGCCGCGCGCGCGACCGCGTTGTCCGAGCCGGGCGAAAAGTCCGCCATGGCCAGAATCGATGCGTAGTTGCTCATGGGTACCTCCGGAGGTGACGAAAACGCGTTGCGTTTGTCGACCGGGCAGGGGACATCCCGCCCACGGGCGAAGCGCTCTGCGCTTGCTTGAAAGAACGTCTCGGCGGACACGCGACGTCCGCCGGCCTTGCGCGGTGCTACAGCGTGTAGTCGCCGCTGGCCTCGGGCTGAAACAGCAGTGCGACGACTTCGGCCGCCCCCGCTTCACCGCCAGGTGCGACCCAGCGCGCCGTCGCGCCGACGTGCAAGCCGAGCACGCTGGCACCCACCGGCGACATCACCGAGACGAATCCGGCCGAAGGCTCGGCATCGGCCGGATAACACAGCGTGATCCGGAAGCGGTGGCCGGTGGCGCTGTCCTGGAGCAGCACCTGCGAATACATCGTGACAACGTCCGGCGAGACGGTGCGCGACGGCACGAGGCGCGCCATGTCGAGCGCCTCTTCGATGTTGCCGGCTCCGCCTGCGGCGGGGCTGGCGCGCATCTGACTCGTCAGCTTGACGAGGCGCGTGTGATCAAGCTCGGTGAGCGTGCGCTCGCAAGAGATGGAGACTTCCATGGGGCATTCCTGTCGAACCGGTACCGCGGCCTGACTGAACAGGCACGGACCATCGCGCGGGGCTGGTGCCCGGCGATCGAAGGTTTGCGCAGAAGGGAGGTGGTGATCGCCGGGCTCAGGAATGTGCGGCCGGTTGAAGCAACCGGGCCGTCTTCCAGCGGCGTGTCGCCGACACGCCTTCCATGCTGGCTGCCGCGCAGGATGCGCGCAACGCGTCGACAGCATGTCGTGCGCCAGCAGTGGAGAGAGCCTTGAATTTCATGCGCGGATTGTAGGTCGCGCCACCGCGCATCGGGGGAGAGGCCGCACTGCCGTTGCCGATATCGCCGCGCGACGGCGCTGCGCAAGTCAGTCGAAAATCTCCATGTCCGGCACCGGCTTGTGGTGCGGGTCGAGTTCTTCCGGCACGTTGAGTTCCGGCAGCGCGTTCGGCATCGCGACCTGGCCGGCGAGCGCGGCGCGCAACTGGTACACATAGGCGAGCACCTGGGCCACCGCCGCGAACAGCGCGGCCGGGATCTCGCGATCGAGCTCGGCGTGCGCGTACAGCGCCCGCGCCAGCACAGGTGCCTGCAGCACCGGCACCTTCGAGTCGGTCGCCAGATCGCGAATCGCCATCGCGAGCAGGTCGGCGCCCTTCGCGATCACGCGCGGCGCGCCCATCTTCTTGTCGTCGTACTTCAGCGCGACCGCGTAGTGGGTCGGGTTCATCACGACCAGATCGGCGCCGGGCACCGCGGCCATCATGCGGCGCTTGGTCATCTCGCGCATGCGCGCGCGCAGCTTGGCCTTGATCTCCTGGTTGCCTTCGAGCTCCTTGTGCTCCTGCTTCTGCTCCTGGTGGCTCATCTTCAGGCGCTGCGCGTGGTGAAAGCGCTGCAGCGGCACGTCGATCATCGCGAAAGCGGCCAGCGCGAGCAGCAGCAGCCCGACGCCGCCGACCAGCGAGCCGACCGCGTGCTGGATCGCCGCCGGCAGCGGCAGCGCGAGCACGCCGGTGAGCTCGTCGACATGCGCCTTCAGGTACAGCGCACCGATCGCACCGAGGATCAGCGCCAGTGCGCTGCCCTTCAGCGCATCGATCAGCTTGTCTTTCGTGAGCATGCCGGGCAGGCCGGTGATCGGGTTGAGCTTGCTGAAGTTCGGCATCAGCGGCTTCAGCGTCCAGTTCCAGCCGCCGATCACGAGGCTGCCGCCGAGCGCCGTGCCCATCATCACGAGGCCGAACGGCACGATGACCCACATCAGGCGGATCGTCAGCTCGAACAGCCGCTCGCCCATGACTCCGGTGTTCAGGATTGCCGCGCGGTCGAAGTGCAGCCCCTGCATCAGCGTCTGCTTCAACCAGTCGGCCAGCAGCGGCGCGGCGCTGACGAGCAGCGCGCCGCACACCGCGATCGCCGCGAAGTGCCCGAAGTCGCGCGAGCGCGCGACCTGGCCGTCCTCGCGCGCCTTGCGCAGCTTGCGTTCGGAGGCGGGAAGGTTGCGGTCCTGGGAACTCGGCTCGGCCATGCCGATGATTGTTCCGGCGCCGGCCGCAACCGGGGGTCGGATAAGCGGGGCGAAGCGCGGTCAGTTCGGCGCTGGCCGGCCCCACCGCGGCATGCAAAAGGCGGCCCGCGGGCCGCCTTTTCTTGTTCGGCGACGCCTCAGAACCCGAGACTCGCCAGCAGATCGTCGACCTCGCCCTGATCGGCAACCACATCGTTGCGCCCGGCCGGATTCACGACCGGCCCGTTCAGGAACGTCGACTCGACGCGCTGCACCTGCTCGTGCGGCGCGGCCTGCACCAGCAGCTTGACGAGGCTGTCTTCGAGATCGGCGGCGAGCGCCACGACCTTTGCGACGACCTGGCCGGTCAGGTCGTGAAAGTCCTGGGCCATCATGATGTCGGTCAGGTGGCGGTCGATGCGCTCGGTCGCGGCCTCGACATCGCCGACGAAGTTCATCACCGCACCGGTCGCGACCGCCTTGACCGGGTCCTGCACGATCGCCGCGGCGATGCGGCGTGTCTCGGCGCTGATGCTCAGGTGCTCGGCCTTGGCCATGTCGACCGAGTTCAGCACCTTGTTCGCGGCGTCGCCGGTTTTCTGCGCGATGTAGCTCAGGCGGCTGCGTGCGTCGGGCAGGCCGTCGGCGGCCGATTGCAGGCGCGGCATCACGCCGAGTTGCGTGAGCGTGTCGTGCAGCTGGCGCGTGATCAGGCCGAGCTGCTGAAACACCTCGGGCGAGGCGGCCACCGGCGGCGCCAGCGTGTCCAGGTCATCCATCTTCATGTTTTTGTACTCCGGGATGGCGATGGGGTGCTCACGCCGTGGCGGCGAGCTTCTGCATGATTTTCTGCACCTTCTCTTCGAGCGTGGCCTTGGTGAACGGCTTGACGATGTAGCCGGCGGCGCCGTCCTTGGCGGCGCGCACGATGTCCTCCTTGCGCGCCTCGGCGGTGACCATCAGCACCGGCAGGTGCTTGAGCGACTCGTCGGCCTTGACGGCGCTGAGCAACTCGAAGCCGTTCATCACCGGCATGTTGATGTCGCTGACGATGAAGTCGTACTTTGCCTTCTTCAGCATGTTCAGCGCGACCGAGCCGTCTTCGGCCTCATCGGCGTTGTTGTAGCCGATCTCCTTCAACAGGCCGCGCACGATGCGGCGCATGGTCGAAAAGTCGTCGACGATCAGGAATTTCATGTCGATGGGGTTGCTCATGGCGCTCCTCGCGAGTCACTCCGGCGCGGCGGCCGGGTACTGGATGTTTATCGGGTGATGGGGGATGGAATTGACGGCAACGCGACGCGCTCTTTCGCAGCTTCCCGGGGCGTGTCCGCGCTCGCCTCACCGGGCGGCTGCGGCGCTTCCTCTTCGTCGTCGTTCTTCAGCCTGAGCAAGCGGTCTTCGGCATCGCGGTTCATCACGATGATGCTGATGCGGCGGTTCGCCGGGCTGCGCGGGTCGTTCGCATCGAACAGCACGCTCGACGCCAGGCCCTGTACCAGCAGCACCCGCTCTTCCGGCAGGCCGCCGGCGCCGAGCTCGCGCCGCGAGGCGTTGGCCCGGTCGCTCGACAGCTCCCAGTTGCTGTAGCCGCGCTCACCGGCACCGAAGGGCTGGGCGTCGGTGTGTCCTTCCAGGGTCAGGCGATTCGGCACCTCGCCGAGCACCGCACCGATCTCGCGCAGCAGCTCGCGCATGTAGGGTTTGACGATTGCGCTGCCGCTGTCGAACATCGGCCGGTTCTGCTCGTCGACGATCTGGATGCGCAGCCCGTCGCGCGTCATCTCGAGGCGAATCTGCGGCTTCAGCGCCGCGAGCTTGGGGTTCGCGGCGAGCACATCTTCGACCTTCTTCTTCAGCGTCTCGAGGCGCGCGATTTCGGCGCGGCGCTGGTCGGCCTTCAAGGCTTTCAGCTGCACGCTCTTGCGCGGCGCCTCGATGTCGCCGGCCTTGACCTGGCCGGAGCTTCGCGACAGATCGGTGCCACCGCCCTTGACGACGCTCGACGAATCGCCCGAGCCGCTGCCGCCGCCCATCAGCGAGACCTTCAGCGGCGAGTTGAAGAAATCGGCGATGCCTTTCTTGTCGCCTTCGGTGGTCGAGCCGAGCAACCACATCAGCAGGAAGAACGCCATCATCGCGGTCACGAAGTCGGCATACGCGATCTTCCATGCGCCGCCGTGCGCCGCATGGCCGCCCTTCTTCACCCGCTTGATGATGATGGGCTGGAGCTTCTTCGAATCGCCGGACATTACTTCTTGCCTTTCACATGGCCTTCGAGCTCGGCGAACGTGGGGCGGTCACCCGAGTACAGCACCTTGCGGCCGAACTCGACTGCCACTTGCGGCGCATAGCCCTGCATGCTCGCGAGCAAGGTCGTCTTGATGCATTGCAGCTCCTTCGAGCCGTCTTCCATCTTCTGCTCCATCAGGCCGCCGAGCGGCTCGACGAAACCGTAGGCCAGCAGGATGCCCAGGAAGGTGCCGACCAGGGCCGAGCCGATCATCCCGCCGAGCACCGCCGGCGGCTGGCCGACCGAGCCCATCGTGTTCACCACACCGAGCACCGCGGCAACGATGCCGAACGCCGGCAGGCCGCCGGCGAGGCGCGCGATCGCCGCGACGGCCGCGTGCTCCTCGTTGTGGTGGGTTTCGATCTCGCTGTCCATCAGGCTTTCGATCTCGTGGGCGTTGAGGTTGCCCGACACCATCATGCGCAGGTAGTCGGTGATGAACTCGACCACATGGTGATCGCTGCCGACCACCGCGTATTTCTGGAAGATCGCCGAGCTGTGCGGCTCTTCGACGTCCTTCTCGATCGACATCAGCCCTTCCTTGCGGGCTTTCTGCAGGATGTCGTAGAGCAGCGCCATCAGCTCCATGTAGCGCGCCTTGCTGTACTTGCTGCCCTTGAAGCACTTGCCCAGACCCGCGATCGAGGCCTTGATGACCTTCATCTGGTTGTTCGCCAGGAACGCGCCCATCGCCGCACCGAGGATCGTGATCAGCTCGAACGGCAGCGCCTTCATGATCACGCCGATGTTGCCGCCGTGAACGATGTAGACCCCAAAGATGCAGACCAGTGCCAAGCCCCAGCCGACGAGAACGAACATGGTGTGAAGACCCGAGTGTGTGAGCGCGCCAACTTCGGCGCGCCCTGCCTTGCCGCGTTATCGGCGCGACGAGGCTTGCCTTGAGTTTGTCGGCACTGCGCCGCCGGCGATTGCCGCATCAACGCGGGTTTGACCCGCCAATAAAAAAGCGGATCCCGAAGGACCCGCTCGAAGACACATGTGAATGTGCCAGGAGGAGACAAGCAATGAAACCGATTCGTTCTAGTGCATCTGGATGCCACCGGCCGCCTTGCCCTTGCCGGCACGCGCCGGCGGGCTGCACAGGCCGCACACGTAGTGCTTGGCGATTTCGTGCGGATGCGTCACGAAGTGGCCGTTGCACTTGGCGCACTTGGTCATCGTCAGCATCCCGTTGTCGACGAACTTGACGAGCCGCCAGGCGCGCGTCACCGACAGCAGCGCCTCGAGGCCCTGCGCGGTGGTCTGCTCCTGATACAGCTGGTAGGCCTTGATGACGGTGTCGATCTCGTCCATCTCGGCGACCTTGTTC
>JAZJZJ010000329.1:0-9074 GCA_040389925.1 Pseudomonadota bacterium | reverse complement strand
GTCGGTCTCCGACTCCAGCACCTGCAGGCGTGCGCCCAGGTTGATCAGCGTGACGGCACGCTCGATCTGCTTCGCTTCGGTCAGGATGCTCTTGGTGCGTGCCATGTCAGGCTGCCTCTTGATGGCGGCCGGCCATCAGAATGCTGGCGTGCAGACGCGAGGTCGTGTCGTTCGCGGCACCCTTGCCGTGGTTGGTCAGCAGACCCCAGACGAGGTCGTCGTCCATGCGGAAGCGGCACAGCAGCGTGTTGCCCGAGGCGATCTTCATCATCTGCGCCGGGGTCAGCAGCGAGATCAGCGCCGCGCTCTCTTCGCTGACGCCGAGGCGGTACAGCGCCTGCTCCTTGTCGGAGCGGATCAGGCTTTGCGCCAGCATCAGGTACGAGAGATTGGCTTCGCGAATCTCGGTGAGGATCTGGTCTGCGTTCATGGTCTGCTCCGGGGGCTGTCTTGACGAGGTGTGTCGGTTTGCGTTGTTGTGTGTCTCAACGTGAAACGGATTCTGAAGACCCAATCTGGGCCGCAACATCAGGTCAGTTCTGTTGCTGAAGTCCTTGTTCTTCCCTGGGGCCTGTCAGGCAACTTCCTACACACCTCGTCGCCGGGGCGCGCGGCGAGAACCGCGTCACGCCAGGCGACGCTGTGAACAGGCGTCGAGCCACCCGGCACATTTCTCTCGACCCGGCCCCTCAAGTATCCAAACCCCCTGCCCGATAACCCTCCCAACGGGGACGAGCAATCCGAACCGGGGTCCGGAGCAAGTCGCCGATGTTTCGAGAGAGGGCACAACCAATCGCCCCTCCAACGAGATCTGAGGAAGGCAAGCGTCGGGCGCAGCAAGCCACCTGCCGATGCAGGCGGCAGCTCGAAGCAGATCGGTCGGTCGGGTCGAAGCCCGCTCTGCCACGGCGATGCCGGCGCTCGTGCCGGAAGTCCCTTCAACAGTCACTGGAGATTTTGAAATGAGCTTGTCGATCAACACCAACGTCAATTCCCTGACCGCCCAGCGCAACCTCGGCGCGAGCCAGAGCTCGCTGGCCACCTCGATGCAGCGCCTGTCGTCGGGTCTGCGCGTCAACTCCGCCAAGGACGACGCCGCCGGCCTGGCGATCTCGGAACGCATGAACACGCAGATTCGCGGCCTGAACGTCGCGGCGCGCAATGCCAACGACGGCATCTCGCTGGCGCAGACCGCAGAAGGCGCGCTCGGCAAGATCGGCGACATGCTGCAGCGCATGCGTGAACTGGCCGTGCAATCGGCCAACGCGACCAACAACCAGACCGACCGTGACGCGCTGCAGGCCGAAGTGGGCCAGCTCAAGGAAGAAATCCAGCGCGTCGCCAGCACGACCAAGTTCAACGGCACCGCGCTGCTCGACGGCTCATTCACGTCCAAGGCCTTCCAGGTCGGCGCGAACTCCGGCGAGACGATCACGCTGGCATCGGTCGCCAACGCGCAACTGGCCGGCTTGGGCACGCTGACGCCGCCCCCGACGTACTCGCAAACCACCGCCGCTGCGGTCGGCGCGTTCGCCACCGGTATCGTCGCCGGCGCACTGTCGATCAACGGCGTGGGCATCGTCACTGCGGCAACCGCCGACGCTCCCACGCAAGCCACCGCGCTGGACGCCGCGTTCGCCGCTGCCAAGGCCGCCAACCCGTCCGCGCTGGCCAACGTCACGATGACCGCCGGCGTGATCACCTCCACCGACCAGAACCTGACGATCGCCGGCACGATGGCGGGCGTCACCGGCATCACCGCCGGCACGACCGCCGGCACCGCCACCCCGGGCGTGCAGGAAACCGGCATCGCGAACCTGACCATCGGCACCGCCGAAGACGCCGCCTCGGCGATGGACGCGATCGACAGCGCGCTGACCGCGATCAACACGGCCCGCGGCACGCTCGGCGCGGTGCAAAGCCGCTTCGAGAACGCGATCGCCAACATCCAGGTGACGTCGGAGAATCTGTCGGCCGCACGCGGTCGCATCGTCGACGCCGATTTCGCGGCGGAAACCGCCAACATGTCGCGCGCCAACATCCTGCAGCAGGCCGGCACCGCGATGGTCGCCCAGGCCAACCAGCTGCCGCAGCAAGTGCTGCAACTGCTGCGCTGATCGAGCCGCCGCCCGCTCGCGGGCGAGTTCGCATCCGGGCCCCGCGTCGCAAGACGCGGGGCCCGTCTCGTTCGGAGATGGACCGTGAAGCGGCGGCTTTTCCGCCGATTCATGTCGCGCCCGCTGTCGAAGAATCCGTCTGACCAACCCATGCCGGCCGTTACGCCGGAAGTCTTTGATTCCTCCAGGAGAGCGGCCATGGCCCTGACGATCAACACCAACATCAATTCGCTGAATGCGCAGCGCAACCTGAGCACGAGCCAAGGCTCGCTGGCGACCTCGATGCAGCGCCTGTCGTCGGGTCTGCGCGTCAACTCCGCCAAGGACGACGCCGCCGGCCTGGCGATCTCGGAACGCATGAACACGCAGATTCGCGGCCTGAACGTCGCGGCGCGCAATGCCAACGACGGCATCTCGCTGGCGCAGACCGCCGAAGGCGCGCTCGGCAAGGTCGGCGACATGCTGCAGCGCATGCGTGAACTGGCCGTGCAATCGGCCAACGCGACCAACAACCAGACCGACCGCGATGCGCTGCAGGCCGAAGTCGCGCAGCTCAAGGAAGAAATCCAGCGCGTCGCCAGCACGACGAGTTTCAACGGCACCGCGCTGCTCGACGGCTCATTCACGTCGAAGGCCTTCCAGGTCGGCGCCAACTCCGGCGAGACGATCACGTTGGCATCGATCGCCAACGCGCAACTGGCTGGTCTGGGCACGTTGACGCCGCCCCCGACGTACTCGCAGACGACGGCCGCCGCCGTGGGTGACTTCACCACCGGCATCGTCGCCGGCGCGCTGTCGATCAACGGCGTGGGCATCGTCACTGCGGCAACCGCCGACGCTCCCACGCAAGCCACCGCGCTGGACGCCGCGTTCGCCGCTGCCAAGGCCGCCAACCCGTCCGCGCTGGCCAACGTCACGATGACCGCCGGCGTGATCACCTCCACCGACCAGAACCTGACGATCGCCGGCACGATGGCGGGCGTCACCGGCATCACCGCCGGCACGACCGCCGGCACCGCCACCCCGGGCGTGCAGGAAACCGGCATCGCGAACCTGACCATCGGCACCGCCGAAGACGCCGCCTCGGCGATGGACGCGATCGACAGCGCGCTGACCGCGATCAACACGGCCCGCGGCACGCTCGGCGCGGTGCAAAGCCGCTTCGAGAACGCGATCGCCAACATCCAGGTGACGTCGGAGAATCTGTCGGCCGCACGCGGTCGCATCGTCGACGCCGATTTCGCGGCGGAAACCGCCAACATGTCGCGCGCCAACATCCTGCAGCAGGCCGGCACCGCGATGGTCGCCCAGGCCAACCAGCTGCCGCAGCAAGTGCTGCAACTGCTGAAGGGTTGACGCGGCGCGCAGCGGCCACGGCCGCTGCGGGGCGTCGCCCTCAAGTCGGACGGGCAGCTGCCGATAGCGGGATATTCGGGCCACCGTCCGGATGTCCCGTTTTCGTTTGAGCGGGCCCCGCGCGGGCCCCGTGTTGCACAAGGAACTCCGCATGACCAGCTCCATCTCATCGGTCGGCTCGATCACCTCCGCCGGCGTCGGCAGTGGCCTGGATGTGGAGTCGATCATCACGAAGCTGATGGCGATCGAGCAGCGCCCGCTGACCCAGCTGCAGAGCGCCGCCACCGGCATTCAGACCAAAATTTCCGCGTACGGCGCGCTGCAATCGGGGCTCTCGGGCTTGCGCGACACCGCGCTCGCGCTGACCAACCCGAGCGCGTGGTCGGGCACCACCGGAACTTCCAGCGACGCCAGCGGCGTGGGCGTCAGCGCCACACCAAGTGCCTCGCCAGGCAGCTACGCCGTGACGGTACAGAACCTGGCCACGGCCCAATCGGTGGCCAGCACCGCGCTCGCGAACAGCGGCGCGCTCGTCGGCGCCGGCACACTGCACATCGACCTCGGCACCTGGACGACGCCGACCGGCTTCAGCGCGCAATCGGGCAGCAGCGGTGTCGACATCGATGTCACCGACACCGACACGCTGGCCAGCCTGCGCGACAAGATCAATGCGGCCGGCGCCGGGGTCAACGCGACGATCGTCACCGACACCTCGGGCGCGCGGCTGGTCTATACCTCGAGCAACACCGGCGCCGCGAACGGCTTTCGGATCGCGGCCGCCAGCGGCGCCGCGCCGGGGCTGCAGGCCCTCGCCTACGATCCGCCGTCGAGCACCGCCACGACGCTGACCCAGAGCGGTGTGAACGCGAACGCCACGATCAACGGCCTGGCCGTCAACTCCGCATCGAACACGCTGACCGACATGGTGCAGGGATTGACGCTGACCTTGTCGAAGGCCAGCGCCAGTCCGGTTCAAATCAGCGTGGCTCAGGACACCGCCAGCACGAAGACGCTGATCCAGAACTTCGTGACGGCCTGGAACGGCCTGGCGAAGACGCTCGCGAGCGACATCAAGTTCGACAGTGCGACCGGCAGCGCCGGCGTGCTGCAGGGCGACAGCACGGCCGTCTCGCTGCAGCGCCAGCTGCGCAACATGCTGACCGCGGCGCCAGGCGCCTCCAGCGTGTTCACGACCCTCTCGCAGGTCGGCCTGGAGATGCAGGCGGACGGCTCGCTGAAGATCAACGACGGCAAGCTGTCGTCCGCGATGGCCAACCTGCCCGAGCTGAAGAAACTCTTCGCCAACAACGACATCGCCGACCCCGGCAAGAACGGCATCGCGCGGCAGTTGCGCGGCTTCGCCGACAGCGTGCTCGGCACGGACGGCATGCTGACCGCCCGCACCGACGGCCTGACGAAAAGCCTGAGCACCAACTCGAAGAGCCAGAGCGCGTTGCAGGACCGGCTCGACGCGACCGAAGCGCGCATGCGCGCCCAGTACACCGCGCTCGACACCCGGATGGCGACCCTGAACGCGCTGAGCACCTACATGACCCAGCAGATCACCAACTGGAACAACATCAAGACCACGATTTGAGGGTGTTTCGCGGACTCAAGCGGGCGGTGTGACCGCCGATAACCAGAACATCGCAGTCACGCAGGACAACCCGCCATGTTCGCTTCCGCCGCTTACGCTTCCGCACCCCGCCAACAGGCCGGCGCCTACCAGCAAATGCATCTCTCGACCGGGGTCGAAGGTGCATCGAGCCACGCGCTGGTGGCGATGCTGTTCGACGGCGCGCTGGAGGCGATCGCCGAAGCCCGCGTGGCCCTGCGCAGCGGCAACCGCCAGGCCAAGGGCAACGCGATCTGTCGCGCCGCGGGCATCGTCGACGAGGGTCTGAACGCGCGTCTGGATCTGGCCGCCGGCGGGGCCATCGCAGCCGACCTGCGCGTG
Organism: Pseudomonadota bacterium; assembly: GCA_040389925.1. Lineage (GTDB taxonomy): Bacteria > Pseudomonadota > Gammaproteobacteria > Burkholderiales > Burkholderiaceae_C > LMDS01. The sequence goes on along the minus strand of JAZJZJ010000329.1, from coordinate 3,644 downwards.
CTCTACGACTACATCAGCGCCCGCCTCGTGCTCGCGAACCTGCGCGACGACGACGCCGCGCTCGAAGAGTGCGCCCGCCTGCTCAGCCCCGTGCGCGGTGCCTGGGCCGACATCGCCGACCGCGCCAACGACTGAACCCCACCCTCGCCGACACCATGAACAACGCCCGGACGGCCACGTCAACCGACACGAGAGACGTCATGAAAACAGCCCTGCTCAACTACTATCAGGCGATCGAGAAAGCCAGCCAGGACATGCTGGAGGCCGCGCGGCACGGCAACTGGGACCAGGTCCTGAAGCTCGAAGGCGCCTGCGCGTTGCTGATCTCGCAGCTCAAGCACAGCGCCGCGGCCAAGCCGCTGGGCGACGACGAGGCGCAACTCAAGTCGCGCATCATGCAGCGCATCCTCGTCAACGACGCACAGATCCGCCAGCTCGCCGAGCCCTGGCTCGACGAACTCGACGAACTGCTCGCCGGACGCCCGAAAACCATTCACTGAACCGGCCCGCGCCGATGGAGACCTTGCCGATGTCGCTCGACGCGCTGGGTGCCTCGCCCGGCGGGCTCGACGAGTTCCGCGTCACCGCCGCGCGCGAGATCGCGACGCTGCTCGGGCAGCTGTGCGACGGCAATGTGCCGATCAGCCTGAACGCGGCCGACGGCAGCGTGCTGCGCGCCACGGTCTGGTCGATCGACGCCGAGCGCGGCCGACTCGGCTTCGCGATCGACCCGCTCGCGCCGGCACTCGACAGCCTGCTCGGCGCGCACGACGCGGTCGCCGTCGGCTACCTCGACAACGTGAAAGTCCAGTTCGACACGCATGACCTCGTGCTGGTGCGCGGGCCGAATGCCAGCGTGCTCAGCGGCCCGTACCCGCGCGAGCTGTTCCGCGTCCAGCGCCGCGGCGCCTGGCGCGTGCGGCCGCTGCTGCGCAGTTCGCCGATGGCGCGGGTGCGCCACACCGACATCGCCGAGATGCAGCTCGCACTGCGGGTACTCGACCTGAGCGTCGGCGGCTGCGCCTTGTTCCTCCCCGACGACGTGCCGCCGCTGCAAGTGGGCGGCGTGATCAACGGGGTCCTGATCGAGCTCGATGCCGACACCCGGCTCCAGGTCGACCTGCGACTTCAGCATGTCACCTCGCTCGGCAGCGACGCCCGCGGCGTGCGGCTGGGCTGCGAGTTCATCCGGCCCGATGCGGGCGCGCAGCGATCGCTGCAGCGCTTCATCGACCATGCGCAAAAACGCGCGAAGATGCTGGCGCTGAACTGAGACGCGACGTCGTCCGCGTCGATGCCTCGAACTGACCCGCCTTTCTGGCGCTCTTCTGCGGATCGACCCTCAGGTTTGCGCGCGACCCGCCGATAGCCGTGTGATCACCCGCAGTTGTGCGGGAGCAAGGAGCGCTTGATGGGCATCCCTCGCATCACCGGCACCAGCCGTGTGTCGACGTCAACCGCCGACACACCCACACCCGCCAACCCCTTCGCGATCGCGGCGAACAGCGCGGTTGCGGCCGTCGAGATCGACGCGGTCACACTGCAACCGCTGCCGCCGCGCTTTCCGTGGCTGAGCCGGCTGTCCCAACAGCTCGAGGCCGCAGCCCGGCAGCGCCCGGCGTTCCCGCCGGCGCCGGTGCTCGGCGACCACATCGATCGCTCGGTCTAGCAGGCCGGCTGCAACCTCAGCCCGCGCGCGTCCAGCGTGCGCGAACGCCCTTGCGCCTTGGCACGGTACAGCGTGGCGTCGGCGCGCTTCAACAGAGCATCGACGGTGTCGAGCGGCGTGCTTCGCATCGCGATGCCGGCGCTGTAGCTCAACGCAAACCCGAGTTCGGCCACCGCGGCCTGCGTCAGTTGCTCGCGCAGCCGGCGATCGAACGCGTTCGCGGCGGCCGCGTCGGCATGGTTCATCAGCACGCAGAATTCTTCGCCGCCGTAGCGGCCGACGACATCGCCGGCCCGCACCGCCGAGCGCAGGGCCACGGCCACGAACTGCAGCGCGCGGTCACCGGCGTCGTGGCCGTAGCCGTCGTTGATCTGCTTGAAGTGATCGAGGTCGATCATCACGACCGCCAGCGGATGGCCATAGCGCACGCTCAGGGCCATCGCGGTGTTCGCCTTCACGAGCCAGGCGCGCCGGTTCAACACGCCGGTCAGGCCGTCGAGTGTGGCGAGGCGCTCGAGCTCGCGCGCCGCCTCGTCGCGATGCGCCAGCAGGATCGCGACCAGCGTCAGCACCGTGGTCGCATTGCCGCCGATCGCGAACGCCAGGTTCACCGGGTGCGGCGCCAGAAAGGTCGGGTAGCTGTCGGTGAAGAGCGCGCCAAGCACGCCGCGCCACGCGGTCACCAGCATCTGCGCGAGCAGGCTGACGATGAGCAGCACGCGCCACTTGCCCACCGGCACGGCCGGGGTGCGCCAGAGCGCGGCCGCCACCAGCGCCATCTGCAAGGTCAGCAGGCCGTTGGCCCAACCGACGCGAAACGCGTAGTTCGAGAAGCCGATCGCGTAGCCGATCGGCAGCACGAATGCGATCAGCGCAGGGGCGCGATCGTGCGCGGCACGGCCGCACCACAGGTCGAACGCGGTCGCGTTGAAGGCCAGGCCACCGGCGATCCCGGCCATCGCGAGCGTCGACAGCGTGCGATCGGCCGACGAACCGGCGGCAACGGTGCCCGAGACCAGCAGCAGCGCCCACCCGGCCGCCTGCAGCATCACGCCGATCTGCGCGCGCCGGGCCGGCGCGTTGACCGCGCCCATCACCGCCGGCAGCGCGATCGCGATCGTCACCATCGCGACGGTCATGGCGAGAAGAAGGGAGGCGATGTCGATGGGCATGGAGGGCCGGGAGCGCCGCCGGAGGTGCGGGCCGAAGACCGGAAACCGGTGGTCGATTCTGCGGGATGCGGGCGCTTCGCTTCGTCAGAAACGGCCGTGGCCGCTGACGTTCGCCGACCAACCGCGAACTCTTGCCGCTACACCTGCATCGACATGATGTCGGAGTACGCCTGCACCATCTTGTTGCGCACCTGCAAGGTCGCCTGAAACCCGATCTGCGCCTTCTGCATCGCGATCATGGTCTGCTCGATGCTGACGGTCGGGTTGTCCATCTGCACTTCGCGCTGCATCGTGCCGGCGTCAAGCTGCGACTTGCTCACGGCACCGAGCGCCTGCGTCAGCGCCTGCTGAAAACCGGCACCCTCGACCGCGCTGCTTTTGGGCAGCGGCTGGCCGTTCGTGGCCAAGCCGGCGCGCGCGACGGCCTGGGCGAAATCGAAGGGTTTGAGGGTGACGTTCATGAGGCGGGCTCCCGTGAGTGGGGATGACGTCATCGTAAGGAGTTGCCCCTGCCGCCAAGGCGGGAACTGAGGCGGCTTTGTCCGGCTGTTCGCCCCTTTCAATGCCTCAAGTTCCCGAACAATCGCTTTCAACCGGGGCACTGCCGCCCTGGAACGGAACCTGACGACCCATGAACGACGCAGTCGCCATCAACCCCGCTCTCCCGCTCGTCGAACCGGCGAGCTTCACCGGCCGCATCGCCGCGCTGCCGATGCGCAGCAAGCTCAGCATGGCGCTCGGCGTCGCCGCGCTGGCCGGCGTGGTGCTGGCGATGACGCTGTGGAGCAGCAAGGGCGACTTCA
>JAZJZJ010000328.1:0-4262 GCA_040389925.1 Pseudomonadota bacterium | reverse complement strand
AGCACCGAAACCGTGTGGGACGACGTGTTCCGCCAGGCCGGCAAAACTTACCAAAAGCCCACATTGACGCTGTTCCGCGGCAGCTACCCGACCGGCTGCGGCCAGGGCGACGCCGCGATGGGGCCGTTCTATTGCCCGGCCGACGGCCATGTCTACCTCGACATGGGCTTCTTCGACACGATGAGCCAGCGCCTCGGCGCGCCGGGCCAGTTCGCGCAGGCCTATGTGGTGGCGCACGAGGTCGCGCACCACGTGCAGAACCTGCTCGGCATCAGCGACAAGGTCGACAACGCGCGCCGCCGCGGCAGCGAGGCCCAGGCCAACGCGATGAGCGTGCGCCTCGAACTGCAAGCCGACTGCTTCGCCGGCGTCTGGGCCAAGCGCTCGCAGGCCGCGCAGGGCTGGCGGCTGGAGCAGGGCGACATCGAGACCGCACTGAACGCCGCCTCGGCGATCGGCGACGACACGCTGCAGCGCAAGTCGCGCGGTCAGGTCGTGCCCGAGAGCTTCACGCACGGGACGAGCGCGCAGCGCGTCGGCTGGTTCAAGCGCGGCTTCGAATCGGGCAGCCCGGACCAGTGCAACACCTTCGAGGCGCGGCAACTCTGATCAACGCAGCGCGATGATCCAGTCGCAGCGCAGGCGGTGCTTGTTGTGCAGCCTGCGCCGCGCGGCGACGTAGAGCCCGGGCAGGAACAGCACGCTGAGGCAGGCGCACTCGGCCCAGCCCGAGTTCACCATGAAGGCGGTCGGGGCGCCGACCCAGCCGAGCAGCCAGACGGTCAGCACCGTGTCCCACAGCGCTTTTTCGACCGGGTGACGGCGGCCTTGGCGTTGGTGCCAGAGCTTGAGTTCCTGAAACTGCTGCAGCGTCATCGAAGCCTCCGATGATGAACCCGTCAGCGTCAATGTAGCCCTCGGTCGCGGGCAGCGCTACACCCAGGTTGACGAGCGCCGGCTAGCGCCGGCGCAACGCCGCCGCCGCAACGAAACTCAGCGCGACCAGCGGCAAGCCGACGCCGAAAGTCCAGCGGATGCCGAAGGCTTGGGCCACGTAGCCGAGCAGCGGCGGCCCGAGCAGGAAGGCGACGAACGAGAACTGCGCCAGCGCGGCCACGTTGGTCGCCGGCGCGCGGTCGGTGCGTTGCGCGGCGGCCGACATCGCGAGCGGAAAGATCGCGCTCGTGCCCACGCCCATCAGCGCAAAGCCGAGCAGCGCGGCCCAGGTGGCCGGCGCGGCGAACACCAGCAGCGTGCCCGCACCCAGCACGCCCAGCAACACCCGCGCGACCGCGACCGGCTGGTGCTTCTCGACGAAGCGATCGGCGAAGAAGCGCGCGATCGCCTGCGCGCCCGCGCCGACCGCGACCGCCAAGCCAGCCACGAACGGCGCCGCGCCGAACGCGTCGCGCATGTAGATCGCTGACCAGTCGGCGCCGGCGCCTTCGAGCACCATCGCCGAGAGCGCCACCGCGACCAGCGCCATCACGCCCCAGCTCGGCCGCGCGAAATGGGCTGCGGCAGGCGCGCTGGCGCTCATGTCGCGATGCGGCGCGGCGTCGAAGCGGCCGAGCAGCAGCGCGAGACCCGCCCATTCGATCGGCACGACCAGCGCCAGGTGCAGTTGCGGCGAGACGCCGAACTGCGACAGCGCCGCGCCGAACAACCCGGCGACGAAGAAGCCGACGCTCCAGAAGCCGTGCGCGCGGTTCATGAAGCGCTGGCCGGTCTGGTGCTCGACCCGATCGGCTTCGAGGTTGACGACGATCTCGACCGCGCCGATGCACAGGCCCGCGGGCACCAGCAGCAGGAACAGCGCGAGTGGGCCGGTGGCGTGCGAGGCGACCGCATAGAACACCGGCAGCAGCGCCATCAACCCGAGCAGCGCGCGCCGGTGGCCGATGCGTTCGAGCAGGCGGCCGCCGAAGGTCAGCGAGATCATCGTGCCGCAGGCGGCGCCGATCAGCGCGAGGCCGAACGCGCCCTCGGCCACGCCCAGCCCGCGCTGGATCTCGGGCAGCCGCGGAAAGATGCCGCCGATCGCGAACGCGTACAGAAAGAACGCCGCGTAGACCCGCCACGCGAGTGGCAGGTTCAGACCGGAGCGGCGCAGCGGCGTCGGCAATGGCGGCTCGGGCGGCTCAGTACGCGGCCGTGAAGCGGCGGCGGATGTGCGCCGGCGTCTCGATCTCGTCGACGATCGCGACCGCGAGGTCGGCGACCGAAATGCCGGCGGGCTGGCCATCGGCGGTCATCAGCAGCTCGTCGGCGCCGATGCGGAACTTGCCGGTGCGTTCGCCCGGCACGAGCGAAGCCGCCGGCGACACGAAGGTCCAGTCGAGCCCGGTTTCGTCCTGCATCAACAGCAAGGCGTCGCGCGCGCCCTCGACGCCCGGCACGATCGCCGCGGGCATCTTCTCCTTGAACGCCGGGGTGTCCATCAACCGCACGCCGGGCGCGACGAACAAGCTGCCGGCGCCGCCGACGACCAGCAGGCGCTTCACGCCCGAAGCCTTGACACCGGCGAGCACGCCGCGCGTGCCGGCCATGAAATCGTCGTACAGCGCCGGGGCGGTCCAGCCCGGGTTGTAAGCGCTGATCACCGCGTCATGGCCGGCAACGGCGCGTTCGACTTGGGGCCCGTCCGTCACGTCGGCAAGTACCGGCGTGACGCCGTCTCGCGGCGCGTACTTGGCGGGATCGCGGGCCAGCGCGGTGACCGTGTGACCACGGCTCAGCAGTTCTTCGAGCACGGCCTTGCCGACGAAGCCGGTGGCGCCGATCAGGGCGATCTTCATGTCTGGGTGTCCATTCGAGTTGCGATTGTGCAAGAGTACGGGCTTCACAATCGACGCACTAGTCTGCGAAGGGAGACAAGTTTGTTTAGCAGGACTTCACAGTGGACGATTTGAAGCGCATGGAGGTCTTCGCCAACGTCGTCGAGCAAGGCTCGATGAGTGGCGCCGCGCGGCGGCTCGCGATCAGCACCTCGGCCGTCAGCCAGCAGGTGCGCGAACTCGAACGCCGCAGCGGCGTGACGCTGCTGCATCGCTCGACCCGCAAGCTCACGCTGACCGACGCCGGCGCGCGCTTCTTCGAGGATTGCGCGGCGATGCTCGCGGCCGCGCGTCGCGCGCGCCAGCAACTCGTGCAGTCGCGCGATGCGCCGAGCGGCCAGCTGCGGTTGTCGGCGCCGGTCGGCTTCGCGCGCCACCTCGCGCCGGCCCTCGGCGACGTGCTTGCCGCGCACCCGTCGCTGACGCTGAAGCTGCTGGTCGACGACGCACGCATCGACCTGATCGACGCGCGCATCGACCTCGCGGTGCGCTTCGGCCATCTCGACGATTCGAGCTGGGTCGCGCGGCGCCTGTGCGCGTTCGAGTGGATGCTGTGCGCCGCGCCGGCCTACCTCGCGGCCCAAGGCACGCCGCAGCGGCCCGAAGACCTGCTGACGCATCAGTGGCTGTCGATCGTGCCGGGCGACAGCCAGGCGACCGTGCTGCCACTGTCGGGCTGCGCAGCGGCCGGCGCGCCGCGCGAGACCCGCGTGCTGCGGCTGGAGGCGCGCATCGGCAGCAACAACCAGCTGTCGGTCCAGCAGATGTGCGCGGCCGGCCTCGGGCTCGCGCGCCTCGCGCGAGTCGACGTGGCCGACGACCTGCACGCCGGCCGCCTCGTGCCGGTGCTCGCGACCTGGACGATGCCGCCGATCGACGTCTGGGCCGTCACGCCGCAGCGCGATGCGCAGCCGGCGAAGGTGCGCGTCGCGATCGAGGCGCTGCACGCCTACCTGCGCGCGCTGCCCGGCGCGCTCAGCTGAGGCTCAGCCCCGCGGCAGGCCCGGCACCGTGCCGGGCAACAGGATGCCGCGGTCGACGCTGCGGATGTCGGTGTGACCGCAGAAGGCCATCGTGATATCGAGTTCCTTTGCAATGATTTCGAGCGCCTTGGTCACGCCGGCCTCGCCCATCGCGCCGAGACCGTAAAGGAACGAGCGGCCGATCAGCGTGCCCTTGGCGCCGAGCGCGACCGCCTTCAGCACATCCTGCCCGGAGCGGATGCCGCCGTCCATCCAGACCTCGATCCCCTTGCCGACCACCTGCGTGATCGCCGGCAAGGCCTCGATCGACGACGGTGCGCCGTCGAGCTGGCGGCCGCCGTGGTTCGAGACGATCATCGCGTCGGCGCCGCTGTCGACCGCGAGGCGCGCGTCTTCCTCGTCCATGATGCCCTTCAGGATCAGCTTGCCGCCCCAGCGCTTC
>JAZJZJ010000327.1:0-3632 GCA_040389925.1 Pseudomonadota bacterium | reverse complement strand
GCGCGCGGCCGGGCCTTCGCCGATCATGATGTCGATCTGGTAGTCCTCGAGCGCGGGGTAGAGGATTTCTTCGACGACTGGCGAGAGGCGGTGGATCTCGTCGATGAAGAGCACGTCGTTGCGCTCCAGGTTCGTCAGGATCGCCGCCAGGTCTTTCGGCTTTTCGAGCACCGGCCCGGAGGTCTGGCGCAGGTTCACGCCGAGTTCGTTGGCGATGATGTGCGACAGCGTCGTCTTGCCCAGGCCCGGCGGGCCGAACAGCAGCACGTGGTCCATCGCCTCGCTGCGCATCTTCGCGGCGCCGATGAAGATTTCGAGCTGCTCGCGCGCCTTGGCTTGGCCGACGTATTCGGCCAAGCCCTTCGGCCGCAGCGCGCGCTCGATCGCCTCCTCGTTCGGGGACGCGGCCGCAGCGCTGACCACGCGGTTCTCGGTGCGCCGCGCGGGCTCGAAATCATCGGTCTGGATCGCCATGGTTCATTATCCGTTGCGACCTGCCAATATCCTCTGACTACAATCCGCCGCTCATGAACTTCCGCCAACCGTCGTCGCGCCGGGCTTCCTTGTCGATTTGGGTCTTCGCCGCCGCATTGCTGCTGAAGGCGGCGATGCCGTGGCTGGCCAGCGCGTCAGCGCAGATGCAGGGCAAGACGCTGGTCGAGGTCTGCACGGTCTATGGCGTGTCGCTGGTGTCGGTGGGCGACGCGGGTCGCGAACCGGCACCCGATCACCCGGCGGACCACGGCAGCGCGCATTGCGCGCTGAGCGCGTTGACCGTGTTCGCGCACGTCGACCCGCCAGCGCTCGCGCCGGCGCCGCGGCTGCCGCGCGCTGCGTCCCCGCCGTGCGTGCACCCGTCGTCTCGGGCGCACGATGCCTGCGCCGCTTGGGTCGCCCGGCTCAAGCACGGGCCACCGGTTTTCGCCTGAACCCGCCGTCGCCGAGACGTTGATGCCCGCCTGACCGGGCACCCTTGCAGCGCCTGCCCGCGCAAACCGCGCCAACCGACGGCGTGCCCGTCAGCGCCGAGCAGATCGCGCACCACGATCGACGCCGCCGACAGCGACGACGCGCCGCCAACCTGAACAACGATCGCTACTGGAACTTCCACCCCTGCCCGCAGCGCAGCGTCAACGCCGAACTGCGTTCTGACCTTTGAAGGAAACTTGCACCATGACATCGAAACTGATCCTGTCCGCCGCCGCACTGATGCTCGCGAGCGCCATCGCCCACGCCCATTCGTTCAAGCTGGGTGAGATCGACATCGGTCACCCGTACGCGCGCGTCACCGCGCCCGGCCAGCCCACCGGCGGCGGCTACCTGTCGCTCGACAACAAGGGCCGCGACGACAAGCTGCTGTCGGCCCGTGCGGCCGTCTCGGCCAGCGTCGAACTCCACTCGATGAGCATGGACGGCGATGTGATGCGCATGCGCCAGGTCGACGGCATTGCATTGCCCACTGGCAAGAAAGTGGAGCTCAAACCCGGTGGTTTTCACATCATGTTCGTCGGGCTGAAGGCGCCGCTGAAGGCGGGCGACAAGTTCCCGATGACACTGAAGTTCGAGAAGGCTGGCGAGGTCGAAGTGACCGTGAACGTCGAGGCACCGAAGGCCGCCAGCGACGCGCCGGTCGAGCACAAGCACTGAGCGCCGACGCGCGACTTCAGGCCAGCGCCGGGCCGCCATGGGCCACGAAGAGGTCCACTGCGTGGACCTTTGCGGCCTGAGCTCCCCTCGGGGGACGACGCCACAGGCGTCTTGGGGTCGTCACTTCGCGAGTGCTCGGAGTGCCAACTTGATGCCGTCGCTGACGCCGATGTCGGCCGGCAGCGCCTTCAACGCGGCGGCGGCCTCGCGGTCGCTGTAGCCGAGCGCGAGCAGCGCCTGCAGGATGTCGCCCTGCGCGTTGTTCGCGATGCTCGTGGGCGCGGCGATCGCGTCGCCGAGCTTGCCCTTCAATTCGAGCAGCAGGCGTTCGGCGGTCTTCTTGCCGATGCCGGGCACCTTCACGAGGCGCGCGCTCTCTTGCAGGCTCACCGCCTGCGCGAGTTCGTTGACGCTGAGCCCCGACAGAATCGACAGTGCAGTGCGCGGGCCGACGCCCGAGATCTTCACGAGCAGCCGAAAGGTCGCGCGCTCGTCGTGGGTGAGAAAGCCGAACAGCACCTGCGCGTCTTCGCGCACGACGAAGTGGGTCAGCAGCGTGACGCGCTCGCCGAGGCCGGGCAGGTTGTAGAAGCTCGACATCGGCACGTCGACCTCGTAGCCGACACCGTTCACGTCGATGAGCAATTGCGGGGGCGATTTTTCCGCGAGCGTGCCGGTGATGCGTCCGATCATCGGCTGATTATCGGCGCCGGATCAGGCGCGGCGGAACAACCCGAGCCGTTGTGCTTCGAGCGCGGCCTCGGCGCGCGAGCTGACGTTGAGCTTGCGGTAGATCTGCTTCACGTAATCGGCGATCGTGTGGCGCGACAGGTTCAGCTGCACGCCGATTTCGGGCAGGGTGTAGCCCTTGGCGACGCGCAACAGCACTTCGTTCTCTCGGTCCGTCAGGGCCACGTGCGGCATGTTCTGCGGCCGCTCCTGTGGCCGCGTCTGCGACGCGAAGTGCGAGATCACGCGGCGCGCGATCGACGGGCTCAGCGGCGGCTCGCCCTGGCTCATGCGCTTGAGCTGCTCGGCGATGAGTTCGCGCGCCTGCTCTTTCAGCAGGTAGCCGAACGCGCCGGCCTGCAGTGCGGGGAACAGATGGTCGTCGTCGTCGTGGATCGTGACCACCACCGACTGGCACTCGGGCTGCGCCTCGCGCAGCGCCGCCACGACGTCGACGCCGGAGCCGTCGGGCAGGCCGAGGTCGCACAGCGCGAGGTTGAACTTGACGGCGGTGACGAGTTCGAGTGCATCGTGGACACGCGCGGCCTCGTGGATCTGCGAGTCCGGGAACACACCTTTGACGAGCGCCTTCATCCAGGCGCGGATCTCGGGCAGGTCTTCAAGCAGCAAAATGTTGGTCATCGGTCGCTCCTGACTCTCCATGCACCGGGCGGTGCCACGCGAAGGTCGCGCAATCTTCGGCATCGTAAGGATGCTATCGGCGGGCCGCCCACTGCCTTTACCGTGTCTTACAGCGGAACCGTGAGCCTTATCACGGTGCCATAGCCGGGTCCGGATTCGACCAAGCACTGCCCCTGCATCTGCTTGGCGCGATTCTTCATGCTCGACATGCCGTGGCCGCGGTCGAGCTTGCCGTCGAGCTCCATCGGGATGCCCTTGCCATTGTCCTGCACCGTCAGGCCGAACTGGCGCTCGGTGATCGCGCAGCGCACCTTGCAGTGCGAGGCGCCGCTGTGCTTGATGATGTTGCTGACCGCCTCGCGCAGAATGCGCGTGGTCTGCACGAAGCCGCGCGCCGGCAGCAACTGTTCGATCTCTTCGGTCGGGCCGCGCCAGTCGGCCTCGATGTTGGCTTGACCGAGGCGCGAAACGGTCTCGGCGCGCCAGTCGGCCAATGCGTCGGCCAAGCGCATCGGCTTGCCCGTCAAACCGCGCACCGACAGCCGCATCTCCTCGAGCGCTTCGCGCGCCAGCGTCGAGATGCGTTCGGACTCGCTGGTGTGCACGATCGTCAG
>JAZJZJ010000326.1:0-6756 GCA_040389925.1 Pseudomonadota bacterium | reverse complement strand
CGACGTTGTTGCGCTTGCGGTCGAGCTTGATGACCTTGAACTCCATGGTCTTGCCTTCGAACGGCGACATGTCCTTGACCGGGCGCGTGTCGAGCAGCGAGCCGGGCAGGAAGGCACGGATGCCGTTGACCAAGACGGTCAGGCCGCCCTTGACTTTGCCGTTGACGGTGCCGGTCACGAACTCGCCGGATTCGAGCGAGTTCTCGAGCGACAGCCACGAGGCCAGGCGCTTGGCCTTGTCGCGCGACAGGATCGTGTCGCCGTAGCCGTTCTCGACCGCGTCGATCGCGACCGAGACGAAATCGCCAGGCTGAACTTCGAGTTCGCCCTGGTCGTTCTTGAATTCTTCGATCGGAACGTAGGCTTCCGATTTGAGGCCGGCGTTCACGACCACGAAACTGTGTTCGACGCGCACCACTTCAGCAGTGATGACTTCGCCGCTGCGCATTTCCGAGCGCGTCAGCGACTCCTCGAACATCGCGGCGAAGGATTCCATGCCGCTGGATTCGGCAACTTGGGTTTGGGACATTGGGTGTTTCCGGTGCGGCCTCGCGGCCGCGGGTTAGGTTGAACAACCGTCGCTCTGGCGTGCCGCCGGATTGGAGTGGCACAGGAGGGAGAGCGACGGACTCTTGAATACCCTTCAGGTTTCCTTGAAAGGTCTGCGCTCTTGCCAAGCATTCAGCACTGCATCCACCGAGGCTTCAACAGTCAACGCCGAGTTGTCCAGCAACATCGCATCCACGGCCGGCTTCAGAGGTGAGACTGCTCGGGTTTGATCCCTAGCGTCCCTCGCCTCCAGCTCGGCGCGAAGACTGTCGATATTAGCCGAAATCCCCTTTGAAATCAACTGCTTGTAGCGCCGCTCGGCGCGCGTGGCGGCGCTCGCGGTCAGGTAGATCTTCAGATCGGCGCCCGGGAAGATCACGGTGCCCATGTCGCGGCCGTCGGCGACGAGGCCGGGCAGCTTCTGGAACGACAGTTGCAAGGTGCGCAGCGCGGCCCGCACGAGCGGGAATACCGACACCTTGGAGGCGAGGGCGCCGACTTCTTCGAGCCGCAGCGTCTCGGTCACGTCCTGGTCGCCCATCAGGATCCGGCCGGGTGGGAAGTGCAGGTCGAGGTTGGTGGCGAGTTGGGCGAGGCGTTGCTCGTCGTCGGCGCGGGTGCCGGAGCGCATCGCGGCCAGCGCCGTGGCACGGTAGACCGCCCCCGAATCGAGGAAGTGGTAGCCGAGTCGTTGCGCGACGGCGCTGGCGAGCGTGCCCTTGCCGGAGGCGGTCGGGCCGTCGACCGTGATGATCGGGACGCCGCGTTCGCGTGCCGTCACGACCTCGAACAGCGTCTCGAAATAGTCGGGAAAGGTCTTGCCGACGCATTGCGGGTCGAGAATGCGCACCGGCAGCTTCGCGTCGTTGAACGCCGCGAGCGAGAAGCACATCGCGATGCGGTGATCGTCGTAAGTGTGGACCGCGGCCGGCTGCCAGGTCGGCGGCGGCGTGACCTCGATGAAGTCGGCGCCTTCGCTCACAGTCGCTCCGAGCTTGCGGAGCTCGGTCGCCATCGCCGCGATGCGGTCTGTTTCCTTGACGCGCCAGCTCGCGATGTTGGTCAGTCGCGTCGTGCCGGGAGCAAACAGCGCCATCACGGCCAGCGTCATCGCGGCATCGGGGATGTGGTTGCAGTCGAGCGTGATAGGTTTCAGCGGCCATGCGCCGCGCGAGACCTCGACCCAGTTCTCGCCGAGCAGCACGTTCGCGCCCATCGCCTGCGCGGCGCCGACGAAGGCCAGGTCGCCCTGGATCGACGCGCTGCCCATGCCCTCGATGCGAATCGGCGCGTCGTTGCTCGCGGCGATCGCGCCGAGCGCGACGAAGTACGACGCCGACGACGCATCGCCCTCGACATGAATCGCGCCCGGTGAGACGAGTCGGCTGCCTTCCGGAATCGTGAAACGCGCCCACTGCTCGTTGCGCACCTTGACGCCGAAACGCGCCAGCAGGTTCAGCGTGATCGCGATGTAAGGCTTCGAGATCAGCTCGCCGACGACCTCGATGACGATGTCGCGATCGGCGGCCACGAGGCACATCGACTGCAGCAGCCCGGTCAGGAACTGGCTCGACACATCGCCGCGCACGCGGATCGGCGCATCGAGCGTCAGCGCGTGCGTCGCGCCGTCGCCGAGCTTGAGCGGCGGGAAGCCGTCGAGGCCGGAGTAGCCGATTGCGCAGCCCAGCGGCCGCAGCGCGTCGACCAGATCGCCGATCGGCCGCTCGTGCATGCGTGGCACGCCGCGCAGCGTGAACGTGCCGCCTTGCGTGCTCGCGAGCACCGCGAGTGCGGCCGTGACCGAGCGCACCGACGTGCCCGAGTTGCCGAGGAAGATGTCGGCCTCGCGGGCGCGCAGAACACCACCGATGCCTTCGATGCGAACGACGCCCGAGTCGTGCGCGACGCCGCAGCCGAGCGCACGCAACGCATCGAGCATCACGCGCGTGTCGTCGGAATCGAGCAGGTCGTGGATCAGCGTCGTGCCGGCGCACAGGCCGGCCAGCAGGAGCACCCGGTTCGAGATGCTCTTCGACCCCGGCAGGCGCACCGTGCCGGCGGCGGAGGCGAGCGGCGGAAGATCGAGAAAGCGGGTGGTGAACATGCGGCTGTGCGGCTCGCAAGCCGCGCGAAGATGGAGGTGAGAAATCAGCGGTTGCTGCCGGGCTTGGCAGCGCTCATCTGCCAGCCGCCGCGCGCATCCGATGCGCTGCGAATCATGTCTTCGAGCGCTTCGACGTTGCCCGATTTCATCGCGAGCTCCATCGCTTCGAGCGAGTGCCGAAAGCGCTGCGACTGCTTCAGGATCTCTTCGCGGTTGGACAGCAGGATGTCGCGCCACATCGACACATCGCTGGCCGCGATGCGCGTGAAGTCGCGAAAGCCCGGGCCGGCGAGCGAGAGGTAGTCGCGCCCGGCCGGGTGCTTGGCGACGGAGTTGAAGTACGCATACGCCAGCATGTGCGGCAGGTGGCTCACGGCGGCGAACGCGGCGTCGTGGTTCTCGGGCGTCATGCGCAGCACCTGCGAGCCGATCGCGGCCCAGCAGTCGGTGGCGCGCTGCAGCAGCTCGGGAGAGGTCTGCGGCAGCGGCGTCAGGATGACCTGGCGGCCGTTGTACAGCGTCGCATCGGCGTGGCCGATGCCGGCCGCCTCCTTGCCGGCGATCGGGTGCGCGGGCACGAACGAGGCGACGTGCTCTTTCAGCACGCGGCGTGCCGCGTCGACCACGTCGCGTTTGGTCGAGCCCACGTCCATGATCAGCACGCCCGGCTCGATCAAGTGGCGAATCGCCTTGAACGTGGCCTCGGTCGCGGCCACCGGCACGGCGATCAGCACGATGTCGGAGCCCGAGACCGCGAGCAGCGCCGATTCGGCGACTTGATCGATCACGCCGAGCTTCTTCGCCTTCTCGGTCGTCGAGGGCGACTTGCTGTAGCCGATCACGCGCTTGACGAGGCCGGCGCGCTTGAGCGCGAGCGCGAACGAGCCGCCCATCAGGCCGCATCCGATCACGCCGAGTTGATTGAACATGGGCAGGCTTTGATTCGGGCTCAGTGCACGTCGATCGGGTACGTGCCGAGCTGCTTGAAGAACGCGCACACGCCGCGCAATTCGGCCAGCGCCGCCGCCACGTTCGGCTGGTCAGGGTGGCCCTGCAGGTCGATGTAGAAGTAGTACTCCCACTGGCCCGAACGCGCCGGGCGCGATTCGAAGCGCGTCATCGACACGCCGTGGCGCTTCAGCGGCACGAGCATGTCGTGCAGTGCGCCGGGTCGGTTCGGGACCGACACGATCAGGCTGGTGCAATCGTGCCCCGACGCCTTGGGTTGCGGATGCTGGTGCGGGTGCGCGAGGATCGCGAAGCGGGTGCGGTTGTGTGCATCGTCCTGGATCGCCGGCGCGACCGTGTGCAACCCGAACTCGCTCGCGGCGCGTGCGCCCGCAATCGCCGCGAGCCGGCCGTCGAGGCTGGCCAGCCGCGCGCCTTCGGCGTTGCTCGACACCGGGCGCCTCTCGACGTTCGGCAAGTGGTTGCTGAGCCAGCCGTGGCACTGCGCGAGCGCTTGCGGATGCGCACACACCGCCTGGATGTCGGCCAGCGAGTTTTCGCGCCGCAGCAGGTTGTGGTGCACGTACAGGCTGGTCTCGCCGATGATGAACAGCGGTGTCGTCAGGAACAGGTCGAGCGAGCGCGTGACCACGCCTTCGCTCGAATTCTCGACCGGCACGACACCGAAGTCGGCCGAGCCGGCGCTGGTGGCGTGCAGCACCTCGTCGAAGTTCGCGCACGGCACCTTGACGATGCTCGAGCCGAAAAATCCGAGTGCCGCCTCTTCGCTGAAGGTGCCGGCCGGGCCGAGGTAGGCGACGCGCGTGGGCGTCTCGAGCGCACGGCAGGCCGACATGATCTCGCGCCAGATCGGTGCGACGCTGTCGGACTTCAACGGGCCGGGGTTGGCGGCCTTGAGCCCGTCGATCACCTGCGCTTCGCGCTCGGGGCGGAACGCCACCGAGCCCTCGCGCTTCTTCAGCTCACCGACCTCGAGCGCGAGCGCTGCGCGTTCGTTCAGCAACGCGAGCAGGTCGCGATCGAGCTTGTCGATCCGGGTGCGGAAGGCGAGCAGTTCGGGGGCGATGGAGGAGATGGAGGAGGAGTCAGCCATGGCGTGCGCAAAATTCTCGCATGCAGCGATGCCGCATGCGTCCGTCGATCACCCGTTCATCGCGCACCGGGGTTCACTTGCTCGCCGGTTTCTTCGCGGGCGTCGCAGCTTTCGGCGCGGGCGCGGCAGCCGGCACGCCGAGCGTCGCGCGCACCTTCGCTTCGAGTGCCTGGATCTTCGGCTCGATGGTCGGACGGGACTCGGCGACCAGCTTCTGCGTGAAGCCGTTTTGAATCTCGGGGCCGAACTGTGCGTACTTCTTGTTGATCGGCGACTCAAGCCAAGCCACCAACTGCTTCAGTTCATCCTCGGTGAACTTCTCTTCCATGGCTGCGCCGATGGTCGACGGTGCGAGCTTGATCGCGCGTTCCCGCACGATCGGCCCCGACTCCTCGACATACTTCTTGATGTCGGCCTCGATGGCCTTGCCGGTGGCTTCGCGCTTGTCTTCCGGCACACCCTGGAGCGCCCGGCCGGCGGCCTGCATCATCGCCACGGCTGGCTGCTCGACGAGGTTGCGCGCCATGTTCTCGATGCCCGGCTGCTGCAGCACCATCAACTTTTGCACCAGTTCCTTCTTGGCCGGCGACGACGGGGTCGCCGGTGCAGCGGTCTGCGCATGGGCCAGCACGGCGCCGCCGAGCAGCGCCGTCACGATCAGCTTCTTCATCAGGTGTTCTCCTCGGCGGGCGGCTCGTCGCCGGCGCCGTTGGTTTCGGGGGGTGGGGTGCCGGCAGCATCGGTGGATGCGTCGCCGTTGGCGTCATTCTCGACGATGCGTTGCAACCCGATGAGTTGTGCGCCTTCGTCCAGCGCGATCAGGGTCACGCCTTGCGTGGCACGACCCATCTCGCGGATCTCGGAGACGCGCGTGCGCACCAGCACGCCCTTGTCGGTGATCAGCATGATCTCGTCATCCGAGCGCACCAGCGTGGCCGCGACGACCTTGCCGTTGCGCTCGCTTTGCTGGATCGCGATCATGCCCTTGGTGCCGCGCCCGTGGCGCGTGTACTCGACGATCGAGGTGCGCTTGCCGTAGCCGTTTTCGGTCGCGGTCAGCACGCTTTGCGTTTCGTCTTCGGCGACCAGCATCGCGATCACGCTGACGCCGTCGTCGAGTGCCATGCCGCGCACGCCGCGGGCGCCGCGGCCCATCGGGCGCACATCGTCTTCGTCGAAGCGCACCGCCTTGCCGCCGTCGCTGAACAGCATCACGTCGTGTTTGCCGTCGGTCAGCGCGGCGCCGATCAGGAAGTCGCCGGGGTCGAGATCGACCGCGATGATGCCGGCCTTGCGCGGGTTGCTGAATTCATCGAGCGAGGTCTTCTTGACCACGCCTTGCGCGGTCGCCATGAACACGTAGTTGTCGGCCGGGAAGCTGCGGAAGGCGCCCGTCAGCGGCAGCACCACGTTGACCTTTTCGCCCTGCTGCAGCGGGAACATGTTGACGATCGGGCGGCCGCGCGAGTTGCGCGAGCCCTGCGGCACTTCCCAGACCTTGATCCAGTAGACCCGGCCCTTGTTCGTGAAGCACAGGATGTAGTCGTGCGTGTTGGCGATGAAGAGCTGGTCGATCCAGTCGTCTTCCTTGGTCTGCGTGGCCTGCTTGCCGCGCCCGCCGCGTTTTTGTGCGCGGTACTCGCTCAGCGCCTGGCTCTTGATGTAGCCGGTGTGCGAGAGCGTGACGACCATGTCGGTCGGTGTGATCAGGTCCTCGGTGCCGAGGTCCGACGCAAAGGGCTCGATGGTGCTGCGGCGCGCGCCGACCTTGGTCTGGCCGAACTCCTGCTTGATGCTGGTCAGCTCGTCCGAAATGATCGTGGTCACGCGTGAGGGCGTGGCGAGGATGTCGAGCAGGTCGGTGATCTCGACCATCACGTCCTTGTACTCGCCGATGATCTTGTCTTGCTCGAGGCCGGTCAGGCGCTGCAGGCGCATCTGCAGGATTTCGCCGGCTTGATCGTCCGACAGGCGATACAGGCCATCCGGCTGGATGCCGAATTCCTTCGGCAGGCCTTCGGGCCGATACGCCTGCATGCCG
>JAZJZJ010000325.1:0-2906 GCA_040389925.1 Pseudomonadota bacterium | reverse complement strand
CGCAAGCGCACCAACCTGATGGTGTTCCTGCGCCCGGTCGTGATGCGCGACCAGAACACCAGCAACAAGATCTCGCTCGACCGCTACGACTTCATCCGCGCGCAGCAGCTCGAATCGCAGCCGCCGCAGAGCACGATCCTGCGCATCAACGAATCGCCGGTACTGCCGCAGATCCGGCCGGACGAAGTCGGCCCGACCGGCGCGCCACGGCCGCTCGGCGACACCTCGGCGCCACCGCCGCCGATGGCGCCGTCGCTGCCGGCCTCGGCGCCCGCGCCGGTGCCGGCCCCCGTGCCGAAGACGAACTGACCCGGAGCACGCACGATGGGCGCCCGCCACCCCCTGCCCTACGCCTACGCGAAGGCGCACACGCTGCTGCTCGAAGACGACGGCCAGCGGCTCGTGCTGTGGGCGCCCGAGTCGGTCGGCCTGCCGGCGCTCAGCGAAGTGCTGCGGTTGTACGACGTCGATGCGCTGGAGCGTGAAGCCGCCGCGTCGCTCGCGAACCGCATCGCGGTCGCGTACGCGGGCAGCGAATCGAGCGCGGCCACCGTGATCGGCGAGGTCGAGAGCGCGGTCGATCTGTCGCGCATGATGCAGGAGCTGCCGGCCATCGAAGACCTGCTCGAAGCGAGCAACGACGCGCCGATCATCCGCATGCTCAACGCGCTGTTGACGCAGGCCGCGAAAGACGGCGCCTCCGACATCCACATCGAGCCTTACGAGCGCAGCAGCTCGGTGCGCTTCCGCGTCGACGGCACCTTGCGCGAAGTGGTGCAGCCGAACAAGGCGCTGCACGCCGCGCTGATCTCGCGCCTGAAGATCATGGCCGAGCTCGACATTGCCGAGCGGCGCCTGCCGCAGGACGGCCGCATTTCGCTGCGCATCGGCGGCCGCGCGGTCGACGTGCGCGTCTCGACGCTGCCGTCGTCGCACGGCGAACGCGCGGTGCTGCGGCTGCTCGACAAGGGCGAATCCAAATTCACGCTCGAAGGCCTGGGCATGAGCGGCGAGGTGCTCAGGCGCTTCGACAAACTGGTGCAGCAGCCGCACGGCATCGTGCTCGTCACCGGCCCGACCGGTTCGGGCAAGACGACCACGCTGTACGCCTCGCTCGGCCGGGTCGACACCGCCGGCACCAACATCCTGACGGTCGAAGACCCGGTCGAGTACGAGTTGCCCGGCATCGGCCAGACCCAGGTGAATCCGAAGATCGACCTGACGTTCGCGAAAGCGCTGCGCGCAATCCTGCGGCAAGACCCCGACGTGATCATGATCGGCGAGATCCGCGACTACGAGACCGCGCAGATCGCGATCCAGGCGTCACTGACCGGCCACCTCGTGCTCGCAACCGTCCACACCAACGACGCGCCGAGCACGGTCACGCGGATGATCGACATGGGCGTCGAGCCCTTCCTGCTCAGTTCGAGCCTGATCGGCGTGCTCGCGCAGCGGCTGGTGCGCAAGCTCTGCCCGCACTGCAAGAAGATCGATGCGCGCGGCCGCTATCACCCGGTCGGCTGCGCCGAGTGCGGCAGCACCGGCTACAAGGGCCGCACCGGCGTGTACGAGCTGATGGCGGTCGACGATCAGGTGCGTTCACTGATCCACGGCCGCGCCGCCGAGTCGCAGATCTTCGTCGCGGCCGAGGCGGCCGGGCTGCGCTCGATGCGCGAAGACGGCGAGCGGCTCGTTGAAGAAGGCATCACGTCGCCCGAAGAAGTGATGCGCGTCACGCGCGAATAGCCCGTTCATGCCCGCCTACAAATTCGAGGCGCTCGACGCCGCCGGCAAGTCCACCACCGGCCTGCTCGACGCCGAGAACGCCAAGGCCGCGCGCGGCCAGCTGCGCGCGCAAGCGCTGGTGCCGCTGGCGGTCAGCCTGGTCGCCTCCGCCGGCACCCAGGCCGAGGGGCTGCGCTTCACACGGCGCGTCTTCAACAGCACCAGCCTGACGGTCTGGACGCGCCAGCTCGCCGGCCTCGTCGGTGCCGGCCTGCCGCTCGAACGCGCGCTGACCGCACTCAGCGAAGAGGCCGAAGACCCGCGCCAGCGCGAATTGGTGGCGCACCTGAAGAGCGAGGTCAACAGCGGCTCGCCGTTCGCGCGGGCACTCGCCAGTGCGCCGCGCGAGTTCGACGAGGTGTACCGCGGCGTGGTCGCGGCCGGCGAGCAGAGCGGCGCGCTCGGCAAGGTGCTCGAGCGCCTCGCCGACGACCTCGAGGAACGCCAGGAGCTGCGCAGCAAGCTGATCGGCGCGACGCTCTACCCGGCGATCGTCTCGATCATCGCGATCGTGATCGTGATCTTTCTGGTCACCTACGTGGTGCCGCAAGTGGCCTCGGTCTTCACCAGCTCGAAGCGCGCGCTGCCGTTTCTGACGATCGCGATGCTCGAACTCAGCGCCTTTCTGCGCAGCTGGGGCTGGGCTTTGCTGCTGCTGATCGCGGCCGGATTCGGGTTGCTGATGCTGATGCTGCGCAACGAGACCTTCCGGCAGAGTTTCGATGCGGGCTGGCTGGAGCTGCCGCTGATCGGCAAGCTCGCGCGCGGCTACAACGCGGCCCGTTTCGCCGGCACGCTGGCGATGCTCGCGGGTGCCGGCGTGCCGATCCTGAAGGCACTGCAGGCCGCCGCCGAGACGCTCTCGAACCGCGCGATGCGCGCCGACGCGATGGATGCGCTGGTGCAGGTGCGCGAAGGCGCGCCACTGGCCTCCGCGCTGGCCGGCAAGAAGCGCTTTCCGGGGCTGCTCGCGATGTTCTCGCGGCTCGGCGAGCAGACCGGCCAGTTGCCGCTGATGCTGGACCGCGCCGCACGCCAGCTCGGCACCGAAGTGCAGCGCCGCGCGCTGCAGATGGCGACGATTCTCGAGCCGCTGCTGATCGTCGCGATGGGCGGCGTGG
>JAZJZJ010000324.1:0-14475 GCA_040389925.1 Pseudomonadota bacterium | reverse complement strand
TCACCGCGCGCGACTTCCGCTGGGAGCGCGGCGACATCAAGAGCATCTCGCTGCTCGGCAACGTGCTGGCGCGCCAGATGTCGGCCGACAAGGGCGCGACCGAAACCATCATGTTCCGCAACGGCTTTCTGACCGAAGCCGCGGCGAGCAACGTCTGGGTCGTGCACGAGGGCGCGCTGCTCGGGCCGCCGAAGAGCGAGCATGTGCTCGAAGGCATTCGCTACGAGCTGATTCGCGAGTTGTGCGACGAGGTCGGCATCGCGTACAACCTGCGCCCGATCGCCGAGGCCGACGTGCTCTCGGCCGACGAGCTGCTGCTGAGCTCGGCGACGAAAGAGATCCTGCCGGTGACCTCGCTCGACGGCGCGCCGGTCGGCCACGGCGCGCTGCGCGGCAAGCCGGGGCCGGTGTATGCGCGGCTGTTCGAGGCCTACCAGCGCGCCAAGGCCACCCAGTCGATCTGACCGTTGACTCGCGTCGCTGCGCCCCCATCTTCGAGCGCATGAACACCCCGACCGCCATGCAAGACATCCCGCCCGAACAATCGCTGATCGAGTACCCGTCGCAATTCCCGATCAAGGTGATGGGCCTGAACGCCGACGGCTTCGTGCACGCGATCACGACGATCGCCGAGAAGTTCGACCCCGACTTCGACGCGAAGACGGTCGAGTTGCGCGCCAGCAAGGGCGACAAATACCTCGGCGTGACCGTCACCGTCACCGCGACCAGCCGCGAGCAACTCGACGAGCTGTACCGCACGCTGAGCACGCACCCGATGGTGAAGATGGTCTTGTGAGCGCCGTGCTGCGGCGTCTGGGTCGTGTCGACTACGAGCCGACGCTCGCCGCGATGCGGGCATTCACCGAAGCGCGCGTTGCCGAGACGCCCGACGAAATCTGGCTCTGCGAGCATCCGCCCGTGTACACGCAAGGCCTCGCCGGCAAGCCCGAGCATGTGTTGAACGCGCACGGGATCGCGGTCGTGCAGACGAATCGCGGCGGGCAGGTCACGTACCACGGGCCGGGGCAGGTCGTCGCGTACCCGCTGATCGATCTGCGGCGGCTGAACATCTACGTCAAGGAATACGTCTTTCGCATCGAGCAGGCGGTGTTGAAGACGCTGGAGCACTTCGGCGTCACCGGCCACCGCGTGCCCGGCGCGCCGGGAATCTACGTGAACCTCGCCGACCCGTTCGGCCACGCTGCGCTGACCGGCCCGCGCGTCGACCCGTTCCGGGGCCTCGGCAAGATCGCCGCGTTGGGCATCAAGGTGAGTCGGCACTGCACGTATCACGGCGTGGCGCTGAACGTCGCGATGGACCTGCAACCCTTCGCCGGCATCAACCCTTGCGGCTACGAAGGGCTCGCCACCGTCGACCTTTCTACAATCGGCGTCCAGGCCTCGGTCGACGAGGTGGCCGAGGTGCTCGGCCACTCGCTGGCGAGCCGCCTGCGCCCCTGAGGGGTGTGAACCCATACGAAAGCGCCCATGAGCACCACGAACGTGACCCGCGACGCGGCACCCGCCGAAGCCTACGACGCCACCGCAAAGCAGAAGTCGCAGGCCAAGACCGCGCGCATCCCGATCAAGATCGTGCCGGCCGAGACCTTGAAGAAGCCGGACTGGATTCGCGTGAAGGCCGGTTCGCCGTCGACCCGCTTCTACGAAATCAAGCAAATCTTGCGCGAGCACAAGCTGCACACGGTGTGCGAAGAGGCCTCGTGCCCGAACATCGGCGAGTGCTTCGGCAAGGGCACGGCCACCTTCATGATCATGGGCGACAAGTGCACGCGGCGTTGCCCGTTCTGCGATGTCGGCCACGGCCGGCCGGACCCGCTCGATGTCGACGAGCCGCTCAATCTGGCGAAGACGATCGCGGCGCTGAAGCTGAGGTACGTCGTGATCACCAGCGTCGACCGCGACGACTTGCGTGACGGCGGCGCCGGCCATTTCGTCGAGTGCATCCGCAAGATTCGCGAGTTGTCGCCGCTGACGCAGATCGAGATCCTCACACCCGATTTTCGCGGCCGCATGGACCGCGCGCTCGAGATCCTGAAGGCGACCCCGCCCGATGTGATGAACCACAACCTCGAAACCACCGCGCGCCTCTACAAGGAAGCACGCCCGGGCTCCGATTACGCGTACTCGCTGAACCTGCTGAAGCGCTTCAAGGAATTCGCGCCGCACGTGCCGACCAAGAGCGGCGTGATGGTCGGCTTGGGCGAAACCGACGACGAGATCCTGCAGGTGATGCGCGACATGCGCGAGCACGGCATCGACATGCTGACGATCGGCCAGTACCTCGCGCCGAGCGGCCACCACCTGCCGGTGCGGCGCTATGTGCACCCGGACACCTTCAAGATGTTCGAGCGCGAGGCGGCGGCGATGGGCTTCACGCACGCGGCGGTCGGCGCGATGGTGCGTTCGTCGTACCACGCCGACAAGCAGGCCGAAGCCGCAGGCCTCGCGTCACTGCCTTCCGCGGGGCTCGCTGCGAACTGAGCGATGCCGGCCGCGCTTGCCGACCCCGCGCTCGCCTGCGGCAACTGCCGCCAGCCGATGCAGCGCTTGGCGTTGCCGGGCCACTACGGCCGCGGCGTCGAGCTCGATGTCTGCGCCGGCTGCCACCTCGTCTGGTTCGATCTGACCGAAACCGCGCGCCTCACCGGAGCGGCGTTGCTCGAACTGATCGGCCAAATGGCCGCCTCGCAAAGCCTGCCGCACGAACTGCTGCGCAAGGAAGCCGGCTGCGCGCGTTGCCGCGGTGCGCTGAAGACCGTGCACAACCGCTCGCGCTGGGGCGAATCGCTGCAGCTCGAATGCGTGGCGCGGCATGGCGCCTACCAGTCGTTCGCGCAGTTCCTGCAGGAGAAAGGGCTGCTGCGGCCGATGTCGGGCATCGATCGCGCGCGGCTGCTGCAGCGCAGCGGCAAGATCGACTGCGTCAACTGCGGCGCGGCGATCGGCGCCGACGACGAGCGTTGCCGCTACTGCCAGTCGGTCGCCAGCCTGCTCGACGTGGCGCGGCTCGCGCGCGCGCTCGACCCCGAAGGCGCGATCGCGCCGCAGGCCGTGCATGGCCTGAAGGCAGAACAGGCGGCGCTGCAATGCGGCGCGTGCGGCGCCGCGCTGCCGCCGGGCCGCTCGGTCGATTGCGCGACCTGCGGCGCGACGTTGGCGATCAACCGCCTCGCGGATGCGCACGCGCGCGTCGACGCGCTCGCGCCCATCTTGCGCGCCCACGCGCTCAAGCCCGCACCCGAGGTCGTCAAACGCCGGCTCGATGCGCTCGGCGAGGACATTCCCCGGCGTCGCGACTGGGCCAGGCAAATGGAAGCCGAGACCCGCGCGCGGCGTGCATTCGGACCGGGTGAAAGCGATGACGACGACGAGACCGACTGGCGCGCGCTTTTTGGCGGCAAGACGAATCCGCTGCGCGCCGTGCTGCTGGCGCTGGTGATCTGGTTCGTCTGGTGGTTCTGGTGACGCTCGACCGCGTCACCAGAACGTCAGCTTTCGGCGAGCAGCTTCTCGACCAACTGGTGCAGCGCCGCGAAATCGGGCTCGCCGACATAGCGCTTGACGATCTGACCGTGCTTGTCGATCAGCACACTGGTAGGCGT
This sequence comes from Pseudomonadota bacterium, assembly GCA_040389925.1. Classification (GTDB taxonomy): domain Bacteria; phylum Pseudomonadota; class Gammaproteobacteria; order Burkholderiales; family Burkholderiaceae_C; genus LMDS01. Next base: position 10,852 of record JAZJZJ010000324.1, on the reverse strand, counting down.
GAGCTGGACCTTGCCGAAGCTTTGCGCGATCGCGCCGGTGTTGTCGATCGCGACGCCGAACGGCAGCTTGCGCGTCTCGGCGAAATTGATCACGTAAGCCGGCGGGTTGTAGCTCATCGCCACCGCCAGCGTGTCGTAGCCGCGCGCCTTGTACTTCTCGTGCGTGGCGACGATGTTGGGCATCTCTTTGACGCAGGTCACGCAGTCGGTGGCCCAGAAGTTCACCAGCATGACCTTGCCGCGCTGCTGGGCCAGCGTCGATTGGCTGCCGTCGAGCAAGGTGTACGCGACATTCGGCGCCTGCTCGCTGGCGTTCAGGGTCTGGAACGTCAGGTAACCGCCGACGCCGAGCACAAGGGCGACAATGACAGAGGCAAGGGTCTTGGCAGGTTTCACGGGAGGTCTTTCATGCAGCGCCGAAAGTTTACGTCAGGTGTCATCTCCGCGAGTGGCCTGTGGCTACTGGGGGCCGGCCCGTCGGCCCGCGCCGCCGGCATCACCGAGAGCGACGCGGCACTCGGCGTGCGCGCGGCGCTGGAGCGCGGTGCGGCCTCGGCGGTCGCCCTGCTCGGCAAGAGCGGCGGCTTTCTCGACAACCCGAAAGTGCGCATCCCGCTGCCCGGCTTTCTGAACGAGGCCGCGAAAGTGCTGAAGTACACCGGCCAGCAAAAGCGCATCGACGAACTCGTGACTGCGATGAACCGCGCTGCCGAAGCGGCCGTGCCGCAGGCGAAGGTGCTGCTGATCAATGCGGTGAAGGCGATGAGTGTCGAAGATGGCAAACAGATCCTGACCGGCGGCGACAACGCGGTGACGAACTTCTTCGCCGCCAAGACCCGCGCACCGCTGTCGGTGACCTTTCTGCCAATCGTCACGAAGGCGACCGAGAAGGTCGCGCTCGCCGACAAGTACAACGCGGTCGCCGGCAAGGCGTCGGGTTTGGGTTTGCTTCAGCGCGACGACGCCAACATCCAGCAGTACGTCACCGGCAAGGCGCTCGACGGCCTTTACCTGATGATCGGCGAGGAGGAGCGCAAGATCCGCAAGGATCCGGTCGGCACCGGGAGCGCGATCCTGAAGAGGGTGTTCGGTTCGCTGAAGTAGCCGGCGCGCGGGGCGCTACCCGCCCTTGGACAGTTCGAACATCAGGGCCGACGGCAGCGAGCTCGCCAGTACGCCGCGCCCGACGCGCGCCATCGTCGAGCCGCCGACGCCCGACATCTCGAAGGTCGCGCCCTCTTCGACGATCTCGATGAAGACGAAGTCGGGCACTTCCTTCGCAATCTCTGCGCGGAAGTGCGCGAAGCGCTCGCCGGTCTGGATCGACTCGATGATCACCGCATGCGGCAGGCCTTCGCGGCAGAACGCGCCCGCTTCGTCGACCGAGTTGACGAAGTCGACGATCAGGCTCATGTCGCGCAACGCGTCGCGGATTTGCGCCCGCATCTCGCGCCGCGAGGCGATCACCAGCACATGACTGCCGGCCAGTGGCTGTGAGTTGGTCGACAGCGCGAAGCCGTCGTCGAGGTCGAGCGCGGCGGCGCCTTCGAGTGTGCTGCCCGCGGTGCGCGGGAACTCGAGCGTGAGCGTGGTCAGGTGCGCGTCGTCACGGCGCTCGACGATCAGGCCCATCGCCCAAGCGGTCTGCTCCAGCAGGCGCCAGGTCAGCGAATCCAGACCGCGCGGCGCGGTGGCGGCCGCGCCGTCGACCAGTTCGTCGAGCGGGCGGTGCGCGAAGCGGCAGCTCAGGACCGCGTGCGCCGGCCAATGCTTGACGTCGATCGCGAAATCGATCTGCGATTGGGCATTGGCAAGGGCCCAGTCGACGGTCGCGTTGAGCAGGCTGAACAGCAGCGAGGCATCGATGATTACCTCCGCCGGGCTCAGCGACGGTTTCAGAACGATGCCGCGCGCGGTCGTTTCGCGGCTGCGGTGGGTGATCACGCCGTTCAGGACCGTGGCGAGCTGCAGGCGCTCGTGCGACTGGCGCAGCCGCCCCGAGGCGAATCGGGTCAGTTGCTGGCCGATCATGCCGGCCTGGCGCGCGGCCTCGACTTCATCGCGCAAGGCGCGCAGCCCGGCGCGGTCGATCTTGCCGGTACTGGTCAGGGCGTTGATGCGCTCCAGCGCGGCGGTCAACGGCATCGCGATCTCGGCACCCATCTGGGCGACCAGGTCGTGCCAGCGTTCGCGTTCGTCGTCGGAATCGTCGCTCCGCAAGACAAGGCGGGCACTCTGCAGGGTCGGGGCGCGGCCGATGTCAGGCATGTCCATGCTCATTTCGTCTTTTGCTCGCTCGCGGCGCTGTCGGAGAGCAGAGGCCGGTCGGGCTTTGTCGGCGACCCGCAGCCACTCTGTCCGGTTGCTGTCGGGCGCCAAGTGGAGTGTCTGCCGCGGATCGGTGCCGCGCCAGAGCGGGAAGCTGCCCTCCCCCCGAAGTCGGGGTCGAGAACCTCGCGCGTTATGCCAACTAGTTCACGATCTGCCGGAGAGCGCCTGGCGGGCGGTATCGAGCCGCTGCTCGAAGTAGGCGCCGTAGAAGTCGGGCACACCGGCGCCGACGAGGCGCTCGGCGATTTCGGCACCGCGCGGGCCGAGGAACAGCACGGTCGGCGTGAAGGTGGCGTTGCGAGCACGGGCGAACGCGTCGTGGGTGCGGGTGGCGCCGTCGAAGTCGACCAGCGGCTGGGTGCTGCCCAGATCGATCTGGACCACGCCGCGGCCGTGTTCGCGCGCGAGCGGCGTCAGGTAGCCGCGGCGGATGCGCTCGCAGTACGGGCAACCGGGCAGGCTGACGAGCAGCACCAGCGGCGCGCCGCGCGCGGCTGCCGCCTGCGCTTCGGCGGGCAGCGAAGCGGGGCGCGGCAGGGCGGTTTCCTGGGCGCGCGCGGCGGCCGGCAGCGCGGCAACCAACGCCAACCAGCGGCGGCGCGTGAGCCGCGCGTGTCCGCTCATGCGAGCTTCAACAACACATCGAGCACCGCCTGCGGCGCCGAAATCATCGCGTCGTGGCCGGTCGCAATCTCGACCACCTGCCAGCCCGGCTCGCTGCGCACCCGCTGACGCGCGGCGGCGATCGTCGGCAACGCCGGTGCGGTGCAGTCGATGAAGGTGCGCGGCAGGGCTTGCAGCGTGTCCGGGTCGAAATTCAGCGGCGCGTCGTAGACGCCGCCCGGCTGCGGCGTCTGCCGGCGCGCGACCCAAGCGTGATCGGCGCCGGTCAACCCGTAGGCGCTCGGGTCGGGTGCCGGCAAGGTGCCGCCGTGCTCGGCGATCGCCTGGCGGCGCGCGGCTTGAACTTCCGGCGGGTGCGTGCTCGACCAGCTCTCGCCGGGCCGCAGCACCATCGCATCCAGATAGACGAGGTGGCGCAGCCGCTGCGCGAGCCGGCTCGCGGCGCCGGTGATCACGACGCCGCCGTAACTGTGGCCGACGAGGATCGGGTCGAGCAGCTCCTCGGTCTCGATCACCTTGACGACGTCGGCGATGTGCGTGTCCAGCGTGATCGACTTCGACAGCAGGTGCGAGCGCTCGCCGAGACCGGTCAGCGTGACCGCGAACACGCGGTGGCCGGCGGCCCAGAGTGGCGGCGTGATCTTTTTCCAGCACCAGGCGCCATGCCAAGCGCCGTGAACGAGGACGAAATCGGCCATCGAGCGTCTCCGTGAATCAGTCAGATCGCTTTGGCGTCGCGCAGCGCCGCGATTTCGGCATCGCCCAACCCGAACTCGCGCAACAGCTCGGCCGTGTGCTCGCCGAGCAGCGGCGGCGGGCGCCGGTACTGCACCGGCGTGGCCGAGAACTTCATCGGGCTCGCGACCAACCTGACGCTGCCGGCCGCCGGGTGCGGCATCTGCACCGTCATGCCGCGCTCCTGCACGTGCGGGTCGGCGAACACGTCGGCGAGGTCATTGATCGGCCCGCACGGCACTTTCGCGGCTTCGAGCGCTTCGAGCCAGTCGCGGCGGGTGCGCGCCTTCATCAAGGCGGCGAGCAGCGGCACGAGTGTGGCGCGGTGGCGCACGCGGTCGGCGTTGCGGGTGAAGCGCGGGTCCTGGGCCAGCGCGGGCTGGCCGGCCACGGCGCAGAACTTCGCGAACTGGCCGTCGTTGCCAACCGCGACGATCATGTGGCCGTCGGCCACCTCGAACACTTGGTACGGCACGATGTTCTGGTGCGCATTGCCGACGCGTTGCGGGGCGATCCCGGTCGTCAGGTAGGCCGCGCCGAGGTTCGCGAGCATTGCGACCTGGGTGTCGAGCAGCGCCATGTCGATCGCCTGGCCCGCGCCGGTGAGATCGCGATGGCGCAGCGCCGCGAGGATCGCGGTGGCCGCATACATGCCGGTGAACAAGTCGGCGACCGCCACGCCGACTTTCTGCGGGCCGCCGCCGCTCGCGTCATCCGCGATCTCGGCGCGCGACGGGCCGGTCACGCTCATCAGCCCGCCCATGCCCTGGATCGCGTAGTCGTAGCCGGCGCGCTCGCGGTACGGGCCGGTCTGGCCGAAGCCGGTCACCGAGCAGTAGACGAGGCGCGGGTTGAGCGCGTGCAGGCTCGCGAAGTCGAGGCCGTAGCGCGCCATGTCGCCGACCTTGTAGTTCTCGACGAACACATCGCTTTGCAGCGCGATCTTGCGGATCAGCGCCTGGCCTTCGGGCCGCGCGACGTCGACCGTGATCGAGCGTTTGTTGCGGTTCGTGCCGAGGTAGTAGGCGGCGTCGCTGGTGTCGGCGCCAGCATCGTCCTTCAGGAACGGCGGGCCCCAGCCGCGCGTGTCGTCGCCGCTGCCGGGACGCTCGACCTTGATCACGTCGGCGCCGAGGTCGGCCAGCGTCTGCGTGCACCACGGCCCGGCCAGCACGCGCGAGAGGTCGAGCACGCGCACGCCGGCGAGCGGCTGCGCGGCCGCGTGTGCAGATGTCGGAGCAGTAGTCGTCATGGCGATGATTGTGGAGCAGCGACCTGCCCGCGTGGCGCCGGGATAATGCCCGGATGACCCGGCCGACCCTTCTCATTGCGGCGCTCGTCGCCGCCAGTTGCAGCGCGGCGTGTTCGCCCGCGCTCGACTGGCGCGAGTTCGTGCCCGAAGGCACCGACATCAGCATCAGCTTTCCGTGCCGGCCCGATCGGCAAGCCCGCACCGTCACGGTCGCTGGCGCGAAGGCGCGGATGCAGATGCTGGCCTGCAACGCCGGCGACGCGACCTTCGCGCTCGCGTTCGTCGACATCGCCGACCCGGCCCGCGTCGGTGCCACGTTGACCGAGCTGCGCGCGACGGCCGCGAGCAACTTGCAAGACGCTTCACTGCAGAACGCGCCGCTGCAGATCACGGGCATGACGCCGAACGCGCAGGCCGCGCGCATCACGATCGCCGGCAAGCTGCCCGATGGCGCCGCCGTGCAGGAGCACGCCGCGTTCTTCGCGCGCGGCTTGCGGGTGTACCAGGCGACCGTGATCGGCGCGCAGCCGGCGCCGCAGGTTGTCGACACCTTCATCGCCGGGCTGAAGTTCCCCGGATGAGCGCAGCGCCGCCGGCCCGCAGCTCGCAACATCTCGACGCCCGCACCGCCGTCGCGGTGTTTCTGATCTTCGCGTTCAGTTACTTCATCTCGGCGCTGGTGCGCGGCGTGACCGCGACGCTGGCGCCCTTGTTCACGGCCGAGCTCGGGCTCACCGCGGGTGACTTGGGCCTGCTCGGGGGGGCGTTCTTCCTCGGTTTCGCGTCGACCCAGCTGCCGCTCGGCACCGCGCTCGACCGATACGGCCCGAAGCGCGTGCAGCTCGCGTTCCTCGTCGTTGCGGTGATCGGCAGCGTCGCGTTCGCGCTGGCGCGCGACTTCGTCAGTCTGGCGATTGCGCGGGCGCTGATCGGCGTCGGCGTCAGCGCCTGTTTGATGGCGCCGCTGACCGCATTCCGGCGCAGTTTCGACACCGTCGCCCAGTTGCGCGCGAACTCGTGGATGCTGATGTCGGGCTCGGTCGGCATGGTCGCGTCGACCCTGCCGGTGCAGTGGTTGCTGCCGCTGATCGGCTGGCGCGGGTTGTTCTGGGCGGTCGCGGGCTGGATGCTGCTGTCGATGCTCGCGATCGCCCGGTTCGTTCCGGCCGATCCGCCGGCTGCGCCGCGCGCCGCATCCAATGAGCCGGGCTACGCCGCGATCTGGCGCCACCCGACCTTCGTGCGGCTCGCGCCGATCGGCTTCTTCCACTACGGCGGGTTGATCGCGGTCCAGTCGCTGTGGGCCGGGCCGTGGCTGGTCGAGGTTTGCGGCTGGACGGCGTCGCAGGCCGCGCAGGGGCTGTTCGTCATCAACATCTCGATGCTGCTGAGCTTCATGGCTTGGGGCAGCGTCGTGCCGCGCCTGTATGCGCGCGGCTGGACCGCGCAGGCGCTGATCGCCCGCGGTGCGCCGATCGGCCTCGCTGCCCTCGGTCTCGCGCTGATCCTCGGGCCGCAAGCGGGCGCGTGGGTCTGGGTGTTGTTCTGCGCCGGCAGCACGGCGGTGTCGCTGTCGCAGCCCGCGGTCGGCCTCGCGCTGCCGGCCGCGCTCGCCGGGCGGGCGCTGTCGGCCTACAACCTGGTGATCTTCCTCGGCGTGTTCACGCTGCAATGGGGCATTGGCTTGGCGATCGACGGCCTGCGGGCGCTGGGCTGGGACACCCTGTCGGCCTACCGCGGCGGTTTTGCGTTGTTGGCGGTGTGCTGCCTGTTTTCCTATGTGTGGTTTTTGTGTCGGGCCGAGCCCGTGCCTGACCCCAAACTGAATCAACCGGCCTGAACTGCCGATAATTTGCCGCCATGCCCGGATTGATGATCATTGCCCACGCGCCGCTCGCGTCTTCGCTGAAGTCGGTGGCCGAGCACACCTTCCCCGACTGCTCGCGCATGCTCGAAGCGCTCGATGTGCCGCCCGACATGCCGATCGAGGAAGTCGAGGCCAAGGCGCGCGAAATGCTCGCGCGAGTGCGCAACCCCGAAGCGCTGATCTTCACCGATGTGTTCGGCGCGACGCCGTGCAATGTGGCCCAGCGCCTCGGCGACGGTGCCCAAGTGCGGGTGATCGCCGGCGTCAACGTGCCGATGCTGTGGCGCTCGCTGTGCTACGCGACCGAGCCGCTCGAAGCCGTCGTGACGCGCGCGATGGCCGGCGCCACCCAAGGCGTGATGCAGGTCGCCACGTCCAAACCCCAGAACCAGAGCCTCAAGCCCGGCGGAAATGATCAAGCAAAGCACCACCATCAGCAATAAGCTGGGCCTGCACGCCCGCGCCTCGGCCAAGCTGACCAAGCTGGCTGGCAGTTTTCAAAGCGATGTGTTCATGACGCGCAACGACCGCCGCGTCAACGCCAAAAGCATCATGGGCGTGATGATGCTGGCCGCCGGCGTCGGCAGCGTTGTCGAGCTTGAAGTGAGCGGCGCCGACGAACAGTCGGCGATGGACGCGCTGATTGCGCTGATCAACGACAAGTTCGGCGAAGGGCAGTGATCGAGGCTCAGGCGCCGAGGAAGTGTCTTTTGTAGCGCGCCGGCAGGTCGTCGATGCGCAGCAGCAGCGGCAGATCGGCCGTGTTGAAGTCCGGATCCCACGCTGGCGCACCCAGCACCTTGGCGCCGCAGCGCAGATACCCCTTGATCAACGCCGGCGCCTCGACGTGTAAATCGTGCCGAAGGTCATCCACCGGCAACGCCAGCCGCGGCGTGACCTGCCAATGGATCGGCGCCAAGTGGGTTTGCCGCAGCTGCGTCCACAGGCTCGCCGCGAAATGCCCGCCGTCGCGCATGCTGACGCTGGCGCAGCCGATCATCGTGTCGAGGTCGTTGCGGTGCATGAACTCGGCCAGCGCGCCCCACAGCGCCAGGATTGCGCCGCCGGTGCGCCAGTCCGGGTGCACGCAGGAGCGACCGAGTTCGACCATGCGGGCGCGCAGTGGGCGCAGCCGGGTCAGGTCGAACTCGTTGTCGCTGTACAGCCCGCCGACGCGCTTCGCGTTCGCTGGCGTCAGCACGCGGTAGGTGCCGATCACCGGGCCGGGCTCACCGTCAGCGCTGGCGGCGCGCACCAGCAGGTGTTCGCAGAACGGGTCGAACAGGTCGATGTCGTGACCAGCCGGCGAGCCGTGCGGCACGGTCAGGCGCGCGCCCATCTCGTCGGCGAAAACGAGGTGCCTCAGGCGCTGGGCCTGGCGGACTTCCTCTTCATCGCGCGCCCAGACCACATCGAAGCGAGGCGCGTCAGGAGTGGCAGCTTCGCGTCGGTGAAGTGACCTCCGTGGGTTGGCGGCACCGACGAGGTCGGCGAGCGGAAAGGTGGGCAAGGGCAGGTCGCGCATTCGGGCACTCCGCAGTGTGGTCTCAGGCGGGATGCTCGCGGCCGGCGGTGACGCCGCCATGACGCCCCGGTGACGATGCTGTGAAGCGCCGATGACGGCGCGGTGACACGGGCAAATCCCGCCGCGCCGCGGGCGGGCGCGCTGCTAGCATCGACCGCATGAGCTTCCAGGTGTTCGGCTTGCCGGTGTCACGCGGGGTCGCGATCGGGCGTGCCGTGCTCGTCGCGTCGAGCCGGGTCGATGTGGCGCACTACTTCATCGACGAGGAACGCGTCGAATCCGAAGTAATGCGCTTGCGCACTGCGCGCGACGCGGTGGCGAACGAACTCACCACGCTGCAGCGCGATCTGCCCGCCGAGGCGCCGGCCGAACTTTCGGCGCTGCTCGACGTGCACCTGATGCTGCTGCACGACGACACCCTCACCGGTGCCACCAAACAGTGGATCCACGAGCGCCACTACAACGCCGAATGGGCGCTGTCGGCGCAGCTCGAAGTGCTGGCGCGCCAGTTCGACGAGATGGAAGACGAGTATCTGCGCGAGCGCAAGGCCGATCTCGAGCAAGTCGTCGAGCGCCTGCTGCGCGCGATGGCGCGCGGGCCGGCCTCGTCGTTCGCACCGGCGCCCGGCGTGAAGCCGCGCGACTTCGCCGGTGAAGACCCGCTGGTGCTGGTCGCCAACGACATCGCACCGGCCGACATGCTGCAGTTCAAGCGCAGCGTGTTCACCGGCTTCATCACCGACGTCGGCGGCAAGACCTCGCACACCGCGATCGTTGCGCGCAGCATGGACATCCCGGCGGTCGTCGGCGCGCGCGAGGCGAGTCGCATCATCCGGCAGGACGACTGGCTCGTGATCGATGGCGACGCCGGCATCGTGATCGTCGACCCGTCGCCGATCGTGCTCGAGGAGTATCGGTTTCGCCAGCGCCAGAGCGATCTGAGCCGCGAGCGGCTCTCGCGGCTGCGGCACACGCCGGCTGTCACGCTCGACGGCGAACGGGTCGAGCTGCTGGCCAACATCGAGATGCCGAGCGACGCAATCGCTGCGCTCGAGGCCGGTGCGGTCGGCGTCGGCCTGTTTCGCAGCGAATTTCTGTTCATGAACCGCGAAGGCGAGCTGCCCGGCGAAGACGAGCAGTTCGAGGCGTATCGCGCGGCGGTCGAGGCGATGAAGGGGCTGCCGGTGACGATCCGCACCGTCGACATCGGCGCCGACAAGCCGCTCGATCGCATGTCGGCGAACGAATTGCGCCACGAGCATGCGCTGAACCCGGCGCTGGGGTTGCGGGCGATCCGGTGGAGTCTGTCGGAGCCGACGATGTTCCGCCAGCAGTTGCGCGCGATCCTGCGCGCGAGTGCCTATGGCAAGGTTCGTCTGTTGATCCCGATGGTCGCCCACCTCAGTGAAGTACGGCTCACGCTCGAGGCGCTGGCGCGGGCGCGCCAGCAGTTGAGCGAGGCGGGCAAGGCGTTCACCGACGTCGAGGTCGGCGCGATGATCGAGGTTCCCGCCGCAGCGCTGATGCTGCCCGCGTTCCTGCGGCACTTCGACTTCGTGTCGATCGGCACCAACGACCTGATTCAGTACACGCTGGCGATCGATCGCGCCGACGAAGCGGTTGCGCATCTGTATGACCCGTGGCATCCGGCGGTGTTGGGTCTGTTGGCGCGGGTGATCACCCAGGCGCGGTCCGCTGGCAAGCATGTCAGCGTGTGTGGCGAGATGGCCGGCGACCCGGAGTTCACGCACCTGCTGCTCGCGATGGGGCTGCGCAGCCTCTCAATGCACCCGTCGCAGATCGCGTCAATCAAGCAGCATGTTTTGCGCACCGACGCGCGGCGCTGGGCGGGGCAGCTTGAAGCCATCCTGTCGGCGGACGACCCGGAGCGGGCATGCATCGACGCGGCGAGGTTCCTGTCTCCCGCTCCGAACTCCGCGCGCGTTTCGAACGGCTAGATTTCTGTGCGTGTAGAACGCGATAGTTGTTGCGGCGGAAAAAGCTGTGCTACAGTCGTGGGCTTCGCTGATCACAGCGGACCAACGCGAAAGCAGCGGCCCGCAACGAGCGGCGAAGAAAGAAGAGAAAGCAAAATGCTTGACAGGGTCTTCAAAAACATGTCAGAATCGCTCTCTCGGCTGAATACGGCGAATCAAAGCGAAAGCGGCGAAACAAAGTAAGCGGCGAAAAGAAAAAGAAAGTCGAGTGGTTGACAGGGTTATATAAACCAAGTCATAATCGCAGACTCAGCTGATAACTGCAAAATGCAGCAGCGACTACCGAAGGGTAGTGCCGAAAGGCAAGCTCTTTAAAAACTAACAGCCGATAAGTGTGGGCGTTTGAAGGCGAGTGCCAAGACGATCTGGGGAAGCCTGGAAAGTCGAGGTCTCATGGACCTTAAACGCTCACAGAAAACAGTATGAGCTTTATGTAAATAAAGTTCCTATCAATTCTTTGAGTAATTTTATCAAGATCGAACTGAAGAGTTTGATCCTGGCTCAGATTGAACGCTGGCGGC
>JAZJZJ010000323.1:0-3508 GCA_040389925.1 Pseudomonadota bacterium | reverse complement strand
CATCGCGCCGAACTGGCAGCAAACGACGTCGAACGAGGCATCTTCGAACGGCAGGGCCAGCGCATCCGCCTGCCGCCATTCGATCCGGCGATCAGTCCCCTGGCGGGTGGCGGCGAAATCGAGCATCGGCTGGTTCAGGTCGGTCACCACGTAGCGCGCGTCGGCGCCGAGTTTTGGCGCCAGCGCCCGCGTGACCGCGCCGCTGCCGGCCGCCGTTTCAAGCACCGCGGCCGGCGCGAAGGCAGCCACACGTTCGGCCATGTGGTCGGCATAGGCCTCGAAGATCAGAGGGACCATCAGCGTGTCGTAGAACTTCGGGATCGAGCCCGCGAACACCTTGTCGCTCTCAGCCATGAGGCTCTCCTTGAACGTTCTGCACGGCGCCCTGGGCCGCCCGATCAGGCAGTGGCGGCGTGCACCATGGTCGCCGCGCAGGCCAGCCACGTCAACGTCGCTCCGCGCCCTTCCTTCTCAGCCTTGATGTCGCAGGCGCGACGCGCGAAGGCGGTCACATCGGTGTCACAGCGGGCGCTAACCATGGGAGCCCAACTCACCTCGCCCGAAAGAAGACCGCCATGACAAGCTCTCGTCGCAAGTTTCTCCAAAGCGCTGCCCAAACCGGAGCGGCTGCGGCCGCGCTGTCGGCGTTCCCGCCGAGCATTCGCAAGGCACTGGCGATCCCGGCCAACAACAAGACCGGCACGATCAAGGATGTCGAGCACGTCGTCATCCTGATGCAGGAGAACCGCTCGTTCGACCAGTACTTCGGCACGCTCAAGGGCGTGCGCGGTTTCGGCGACCGCTTCACGGTCCCGCAGCCCGGCGGCCGCCAAGTCTGGGAACAGCTTGACTTCAGCGGCAACGCCGTGCTGCCCTACCACCTGGACGCCACGCAGGGCAACGCCCAGCGCGTGTCGGGCACGCCGCACGCGTGGGTCGATGGCCAGCTGGGCTGGCTCGACGGGCGCCTGGGCTATTGGCCGGCCGTCAAGACCAACGCCTCGATGTCCTACTACAAGGAAGCCGAGCTGCCGTTCCAGTTCGCGCTGGCCAACGCGTTCACGGTGTGCGACGGCTACCACTGCTCGATGCACACGGGCACCAACTCCAACCGGATGTTCGTGTGGACCGGCACCAACGGCCCGACCGGTGCCGGCGTGGCGTCGCTGAACAACGAGTGGGACGGCCTGTCCCCGACCGACCAGCCGACCAAGGGCTACACGTGGGCGACCTACCCCGAACGCCTGCAGGCCGCCGGCGTCAGCTGGATCGTCTACGAGCAAATGCCCGACAACTACGGCGACAACCCGCTGGTCGGGTTCAGGCAGTACCACGCCGCCAACCTGGCCTCGGGCAAGCCGGTCGGCACTGGCGGCGGCCCCTACGCCGCGTATGACCCGGCCAGCGACGACGCCCACAACCCACTCTACAAAGGCATCGCCAACACGATGCCGGGCCCGTTGGGCGACGTGAACGCCTATTTCGACCGCTTCCGGCAGGATGTGCTGCAGGGCAAGTTGCCGCAGGTGTCGTGGGTCGTCGCGCCGGCCACCTACAGCGAACACCCCGGCCCGTCCAGCCCGGTGCAGGGTGCCTGGTACACCCAGCAGGTGCTGGACGCGCTGACCGCGAACCCCGAGGTGTGGAGCAAGACGGTCCTGTTCATCAACTTCGACGAGAACGACGGCTACTTCGACCACCTCCCGTCGCCGGCCGCACCGTCGCGCAAGCCCGACGGCACGCTGGCCGGCAAGAGCACGCTGCCAGCCGCCGACATCGCGTTCGAATACAACGACTACCCGTCGCCGCCCGGCACCACCAGCCAGCCGAAACAGGGTGGCGCCAACTTCGACTACGGCGCGATGGACGGCCGCGTGTTCGGCCCTGGCATGCGCGTGCCGATGTACGTGGTCTCGCCGTGGAGCCGTGGCGGCTGGGTCAACTCGCAGGCCTTCGACCACACCTCGGTGATCCGCTTCATCGAGGCGCGCTTCGGTGTCAAGGAACCCAACATCAGCCCGTTCCGCCGCGCCGTCTGCGGCGACCTGACCACGGCCTTCAACTTCGCCAATCCGAACAACGAGCCGTTGCCCACCTTGGCCGGCCGCAAGACCAAGGCGCAAGCGGACGCGCTGCGTGTGGCGCAACAGGTGTTGCCGCAGATCGTGCCGCCTGCCGGCCGCGGTGTGCCGGCGCAAGCCACGGGCCATCGTCCCTCGCGCGCGCTGCCGTACGAGTTGCAGGTCAGCGCCACCACGGATGTGGCGAAGGGCACGGTCGGGCTGAACTTCGTCAACACCGGGCGCGCCGCCGCGGTGTTCCACGTCTACGACAAGCTGCAGCTGGACGGCATGCCGAGCCGTGCGCCGATCCCGGCCGACCCGGCGGCGCTGATGGCGTTCCGGGACCAGTACCCGCAGCCGCGTCGCTACGTCGTCGAGCCGGGCAAGTCGCTGGATGATGACTGGGCCGTGCAGGCGCAGAACGCCGGCCGCTACGACCTGTGGGTGCTGGGCCCGAACGGGTTTCACCGTCGCTTCAAGGGCGACCTGACCGCGCTGCGCGCGCGGAACGCAGCAGCGCCCGAAGTGCGCGTCAGCTACGACCCCGCGGGTGGCGGCTTGCGCCTGGAAGCGCGCAACGACGGCGCCGGCCAGCTGGTGCTGAAGGTGCGCTCGAACAGCCTGTACGGCACGCTGAAGGCCACGAAATCCAGCACCTTGTCTGGCAGCGAGCAAGCGCGCGGCGCCGGCACCGAGTGGGAACTCGGTCTGAACGGCCGCAGCACGCAGTCGCTGTACTGGAATCTGGACGCGACCGGCTGGTGGTACGACCTGGTCGTGACCTGCGATGCCGACCCGAGCTTCCTGCGCCGTCTCGCCGGCCGCGTCGAGACCGGACGCCACTCGGTCAGCGATCCCGGCATGGGCCTGGCCGACAAGTTCTGAGCGTTGCCCCACCCGGGCCACTGCGGCGCATGCACAGCGTGCCTGCGCCACACGCCGATGCGCCGAACTGGCTCGATATTCGGGCATTCCCGCAGCCGGCGCCGTCACGCCACTGGCCTACCATCGCGCCCAACACGCGAGGGATGTCGTCCATGTTCAACTGGCTCAAGCAGCTCGACCGGCACCTGCCGGTGCGCTATTCGGTGTGGCTGCTGTGCGCAATCGGCGCGCTGCTGGGCGCGTTCACCTGGGTCGCGTTCGGCGTCGGCGGCGGGCTCGCGCTGGTGTGCATGGTCGGCGTCGGCCTGGGGTTTCGCGACACGCACCAGACGCGTCACTCGGTGCTGCGCAACTACCCCGTCATCGGGCACTTCCGCTTCCTGCTCGAATTTGTCCGGCCCGAGGTGCGCCAGTACTTCATCGAGGGCGACAACGAGGCCACGCCGTTCTCGCGCCAACAGCGCTCGCTCGTCTACCAGCGCGCGAAGGGCGATGTCGACAAGCGGCCGTTCGGCACGCAGATGGACGTGGGCGCGGTCGGCTACGAGTGGATCAACCAT
>JAZJZJ010000322.1:0-14701 GCA_040389925.1 Pseudomonadota bacterium | reverse complement strand
TGCCGTCGAGCATGTAGCCGAAGTCGGGCTGGAACACGCCCAGCATGTTCATCACAGCGGCGCTGGTTACGCCGATCTTCTTGCCGACCACGCGCTCGCCCGCCTCCAGGCGCCGCGCCAGCATGCGCTGCTGGATGCGGTACGCGTCGTCGATGGTGATGCCGGCGTGCCGGTTCGTCAGCGGCTCGACGACACTGCAGCCGCGCAATGCGGCGTAGAGCTCGTCGCCGAGGGCTTCGATGATTGGCTTGTCCATGGTCTGCTGCTCAGGTGTAGACCTCGGTGAACGAGCTTGGCAGCACACCTGTGTGATAGAAGATTCCGCGCCCCACTTCGTCTTCGGTCCATGTGGTCACGGGCCGGTCGGGCTGGGCCTGGTAGCCCAGGCCGGCGAAGGTCTCGTTGCGGTTGCCGCTCGGGTCGAAGAAGTAGATCGTCTCGCCGCGCGTGATGCCGTGGCGTGTGGGCGCGATGTCGATGCGGACCTTGTTCTTGGCCATCACGTCGCCGGCCTTGAGGATGTCGTGCCACGAGTCGAGGAAGAACGAGATATGGTGCAAGCCCGGGGTCGGACCGCCGACGAACGCAATGTCATGCGGCTTGCTCGAGCACGAGACGAACGAGGCCAGTTGGAACGCGCCCCCCGGGCCCACGGTGATCTGCTCGGTCTGGAAGAAGCCGAGCACGTCCATGAAGAACTTGGTGTTCTCGGCCACCTTGTTGATGCCTTGGCCCGGATCGAACGGGCACATCAGCAGAATGTGATCGAGCCAGTGCGCGCCGGCCCCCTTGAGGCCATCGGGCCAGGGGTCCGGGTTGATGGAGCCGACCTCGGTGCCGACGCATTCCTTCATGGCATACAGCCGCATGTCGTGCCCGCTGGGCAGCGTGAACTGCAGCATCCGGCCGGTCGAGGGCAACGTGCCTTCGCGCAGCATCTTGGTCTTGATGCCGCCGGCTTCGATCTTGAGCTTCAGCACATCGAGATCGGCGTCGCTCTTGACCTTGTAGGCCACGTGATTGAAGCCCGCCTGGTCGGACGGGGTCAGTATCACGGAGTACTTGTCCCACTCGTCCCAGCACTTCAGGTACACGTTGCCGTGCTTGTCTTCCATCGTCGTCTTCATGCCCAGCACGTTCTCGTAGTGCTTCACGGCGGCAGCCACGTCCATCACCTTGATGCTGACATGCCCGATTCTCATCACAGTCATTTCATGTCTCCTTCGATTGATTCGCTTCACCGGCCGCTTCGCTTCGGGACGAAGCGCCAGCACCCCACTGAAAGCCGAGCGCCTTCTTCATCTTGCCCACCACCTCGACCTCGACGCCTTGGAGCGGTGACACTCGACAGGCCAGACAGACTCCGCGCGCCTCTTCCTCGGCCGACACGTGCGCCCGGCTCATCGCGCCCACCTTGCGCACGCTGCCCACGCGCACGCTGATCTTGCAGACTCCGCAGCCGCCATTCACGCAGCCAACGGGAATGCCCTTGCGGCCAAGCCTCACCATGCCCTGCAACAGCGTTTCCGATTCGGTGCAGTGATACGACTCCCCGGTCCGCGTGAGACGAACGAGGTGCCGGCATGCAGCAGCGACCGGCAATGCAGCTATAGACACTGACTTTGTCAGGCCCATCGCACGCTCAGGCCGCGTCGGCCTCGGCCAGGAAATTGCCAACGAGTTGGGCGAAGCGCTGCGCGTGCTCGATCTGGGTCCAGTGCCCGCAGCGGCCGTACACGTGGAGCTGCGAGCGCAGGATCAGCTGCGACAGCCGGATCGAATTCGACAGCGGCAGGACTTGGTCCTCGCGGCCATGGATGATCAGGGTTTCGTGTGGCAGCTTGCGGATGTCTTCGTCGCTGCTGGCCAGCGACTCGACCCAGCGCTGCCGCGGTGCCGGAAACATCGCGGCATACGACTCTTGGAAGCCCGGGCGGTTGCTCGCCTCGTAGCGCAACTGCGCCAGTTCGTCACTGACAAGGTTGCGGTCGTAGGCAAACCAGTCCATGACCTTGCGCATGTTCTCGAACGACGGCGTGTAGCCCCAGACCGCGTCAAGCGCGGGGGTCAGCTCGAAGTTCACACCGGCGGCACCCATCAGCACGAGGCGGCGGACCCGCTCGGGGTGGCGGATCGCGAGCGCAAGCGACAACGCTCCGCCGAATGAATTTCCCACCAGATCGACCTGCGCCAGATCGAGCGTGTCGATCAGACCGATCGCCTGCGCGACCCAGCCGTCCATCGTGTAAGCGGCGCCGGCTGGACGGTCGGTAAAGCCGAACCCGGCCATGTCCGGCGCGATGACACGCCGATCCTTGGCCAGCTCGGGCATCACCAGACGCCAGTTTGCGTAAGCGCTGACACCGGGACCGGATCCGTGGATCATCAGCACCGGAAAGCCTTGGCCAACATCGTGATAGTTGGTGCGCAAGCCGGCCGCGACAATGCTCTTGCCGATCTCCGGAGACTGAGGTGTGGTCATCGCGATCCGATCAAAAAAGCCAACTCCGGCGGCAGTTGCCGTTACCGAAATGAACAAAATTAGCTCCCAAACGACTCCACCGCCGCGGGGTGCCGGGGCCGCCGTGACCTAATATCGAGATTCTTGCAAATAGTGAATATGTTGGTACATAGTGTAAACCCGTTGATTCATCGAGATTTTCATTGTTACGATCATGGACACTTCGGTCCCAAGCAACCAATCCTGAGCAGGCTCGCCCGCCATGTCCCTCACTGACGCTGATGTTCTGGAAGCCCACGAAGCAGCTGATGAGCCGCGCACGCTCATCGAAACGGCGTATCGGCAACTGCGCCGGGACATCATCGACGGGAGCCATCAGGCCGGGCAAAAGCTGCGCGTCGAGCACCTGAAGGCGAGCTACCAAGTCAGTGCCGGAACGCTCCGCGAGGCGCTGGCACTGCTGGTGTCCGATTCCTTGGTCGTGGCGCAAGGCCAGCGCGGATTTCGCGTGGCGCCGATGTCGCTCGCCGACCTCGAAGACCTGACGCGCATGCGCGTTCTGCTCGAATGCGAGGCGGTGCGCGAGAGCATCGCACTCGGCAAGGACGACTGGGAAGCGAGTGTGGTCAGCGCGTTTCACAAGCTGACGCTGGCCGAGCAACGTTTGCGTGTGGACCCCAAGGGCGCGTTCGACGATTGGGAGAGCTGCAACCGTCAGTTCCACGAAGCGCTAGTGGCGGCCTGCCGGTCGCGCTGGATGCTCAGGTTTCGCAGGTTGCTGTACCAGCAGTCGGAACGTTATCGCCGTGTCTCGGCCATCAAGGGGCCGCCGCCGGTCGAGGTACACGACGAGCATCGGGCGATCTTCGATGCCGTGATGGCCCGCAACGCCGATCTCGCCGGCGCCGTGTTGACGGCGCATGTGCACCGGGCGCTCACAGTGATCCGCAAGGCCGGCCTGCTCAAATGAACGACGCTGTGCCGCACGGCCCCGTGGTCGTGCTGGGTGGCGGCCTGGCCGCCGTGTCGTTCGCCGGCGGCTTGCGCTCAGGTGGGTTCGAAGGCGGCATTGTCGTGGTCAGCGACGAAGTCGAGCCTCCTTACGATCGCCCCCCCCTGTCCAAGGAGTTCCAGCGCGAAGGCCTCGCCGACAATATCCGTCTCGATCTGAGCCGCGCGCCCGAGGTCGAATGGCTGCGTGGTACGCCGGCGTGCAAGGTCGATACGCAGCGACGCGAAGTGCTGTTGGCCGACGACCGCAGGCTCGACTACGAGGCCTTGGTGTTCGCCACCGGCGCCACGCCGCGCCGTCTGCCGGCGCTGCAAGATGCGCCGATGCCGGTCATCACGCTGCGCACCCTGGACGACGCGCAGCGCATTCGCGCCGGGCTCGCGCCGGGCGCCCGGCTGGTGGTGGTCGGCGGCGGCGTAATCGGACTCGAACTCGCAGCCACCGCGCGCGGCCTCGGCGCCTCGGTCACCGTGATCGAAGCCCTCGATCGGCTGATGAATCGCTGCGCCTCGACAACCCTCGCAAAGGTGGTCGCACGGTCGCACCTCGACCATGGCGTGGACATCCGCCTGGGTCGTCAGGTGATGGGCTTCGACGGCCCCGCGATCGTGCTTGACGACGGCGCTCGGGTGGAAGCCGACTTGGTGGTCGTCGGCATCGGCGTCGTCGCCAACGATGAACTGGCGCGCGCCGCCGACATTGCCTGCGACGACGGCATCTTCGTCGATCGCCTCGGTCGCACGACCTGCCCAGGCGTCTACGCCATCGGTGACGTGACCCGCCAGCGCAACCCGATCAGCGGGCGCTTCGAACGCATCGAGACTTGGTCGAACGCCCAGAATCAAGGGCTGGCGGCCGCGCGCACATTGCTGGACCCGAGGGCCGCGCCCTATGCCGACATCCCCTGGTATTGGTCGGACCAATACGAGCTGCGTATTCAGGTGGCCGGCGTTTCGCACGGCGATGAGGAGATCGTGCGCGGCGAGGCAGCGCCGGGCTCGAAGTTTTCGTTGATCCAGCTGCACCGGGGTCGCGCGGTTGGCGTGACCTGCATGAACAACGTGCGCGAATTCTCGTCGCTCAAGCGACTGCTGGGCAACGTGGCGCTGCCGGATCGCGTCGCGCTCGCCGACCCCGGCACGGACCTGCGCAAACTGCTCGCGCCGCCGAAGACCGAAGCTCTCGGAGCTCAGCCCGCGTGATGTGAATCGGCGCCGGGTGGATCGTGTGCTTCGACGCGCCAGGAGCGCCGAATTGCCCAGACCTGCAGGCACCTCACCGATCGATCGTCCACCCGGGTTCTTTCGCTTGACGCACCCGGGAACGCCCGCTAGGCTGCTACAAAGTACGGAACAAGTGTTCCGATATCAGAACGCCTAGGAGACATGTCACCGTGCAGCCCTCGCTGGCATCCTTGCAGCCGGAAGCCGCTGTATCGCGCAGCGACCCTGCACCCATGGCGCTGGGCCGCGTGCTGCGTGCGTTGCGCTTGCTCGCCGATGAGCCGGACGGCCTGACGCTGGCGGAGTTCATGGTCCAGCTCGGCGCGCCCAAGACCAGCGTGCACTCCCTGCTGCGCGGTCTCGCGGCCGAAGGCTACCTGCAGCGCCACGACACCGTGTACCGGCTCGGGCCGGAATCATTCGTCCTCGGCGCGGCACTCGTGGCGGCGCGGTCGCTGGCCATCGTGGCCACGCCCTACCTGCTCGATGCGCGCGCCCAGTCCGGTGAGACGATCCTGCTCGCCGTCATCGACCGGGCCGCCGGCCGCCTGACCTACACGCAGATCATCGAGAGCCACAAGCCGGTCCGCTACACCGTGCCTGTCGGAACCACGCGCCCCCTCTACGCCGCAGCGGCCGGCCGGGTGCTGCTGGCGTTCCAGGACGACGCCTGGCGCCGCGACTACCTCAAGAGCGCCGACCTGCGCGCGCTGACGGACAAGACGGTCACCGATCGCCGGCAGCTGGAGCGGGCCCTCGACCGTACCCGCGTCGCGGGTTACGCATCGACCTTCGGCGAAGTGACGCCCGACGTCGCGGGCTTTGCGGCACCGATCTTTGATCCGAACGGTCAGGTCAATGCCGCGGTGATCGTGGCCGCGCCCATCGAGCGCGGCCGCGCCGCGGCCGAACGAATGACGGGCATCGCGATCGATGCTGCTTCTCAACTGTCACGGGCGCTCGGCCACCGCATCGGGCCGGCACCCTCCTCTCAACGAACCGCTGGAAAGAAATGAGCAACGAACTGCTTTATGAAGTGAGCGACGGCGTAGCCGTCATCACCATCAACCGGCCGGAGCGCAAGAATGCTCTGAACCGTGCCGTGCGCCAGGCCTTCTTCGAGGTCTGGCCGCGCTTCGAGGCCGATGAGTCCGCCCAGGTGGCGATCCTCACCGGTGCCGGCGACACCTTCTGCGCCGGCATGGACCTGGTCGAGGCTGCCGACACGGTGCTGCGCATTCCGCCGAAGAACTTCATGCCGGTGCTCGGCGACAACGTCGAGGTCACCAAGCCGGTGATCGCCGCCGTGCAGGGCTATGCCTACGCCGGTGGCTGGCTGCTGGCCCAGATGTGCGACCTGTGCGTCGCCGACGAGACGGCCAAGTTCGCGATCACCGAGGGTCGGGTCGGGCGTGGCATGCCTTGGGCCTCGCCGGTGATCCACATGCTGCCGCAGCGCATCCTGATGGAAGTGGCGATGACCTGCGACCCGCTGACGGCACAGCGCGCCTACGAGCTCGGCTACGTGAACCGCGTCATGCCCAAGGGGCAGGCGTTGCAGGGCGCACGCGAACTCGCCGCCCGCATCACGGTGAACGCCCCGCTGACCGTGCGCGGCGCCAAGGAAATGGTTCGCATGGCCACCGAAATGGGTCGCACGGCTGCGCTGCGCGCGTCGCACCGTGCGTTCGATGCCGTTTACCTCAGTGAAGACGCGCTCGAAGGACCGCGCTCGTTTCGCGAGAAGCGCAAGCCGCAATGGAAAGGACGATGACATGATGATTCGCACCACACCGATCCGCAGCGCGAGGATGGCCGCTTGCAAGCCCGAGCCGCACGTGCAACTGACGAGCGCGCTGGCCGCCCAGAACGCCGCTTGGACTTTCGACGATCTGCCCGCCGACGCCCGCACGCTGGTGCGCCAGTGCCTGCTCGACTGGATCGCGGTCACCTTGGCCGGTGCCCAGGAGCCGCTGACCCACATGCTGGCCGAGGAGGCGCGCGAACAAGGCGGCTTCGCGCACGCCACCGTGGTCGGGCACGGTTTCGCCACCAGCTGTCGCCAGGCCGCGCTGGTCAACGGCGCGGCTTCGCACGCGCTCGACTACGACGACGTCAACATGTCGTTCACCGGGCACCCCACGGTCGTGCTGGTACCGGCCTTGCTCGCGCTCGCCGAGGCCCGCGGGGCGAGTGGCGCGGACTTCATGACCGCGTTCGTCGCCGGCTACGAGACGCTGTGCCGCATCGGCGCGGCGGTCTCGCCCGGCCACTACGCGCGCGGGTTCCATGCCACCGGCACGATCGGCACCTTTGGCGCGGCAGCGGCCTGCGCACGTCTGCTGCAGCTCGATGCCGACGATACGGCCACGGCGCTGGGCATCGCGGCCACCGAGGCGGCGGGCCTGAAGGCCATGTTCGGCACGATGTGCAAACCGCTGCACGCCGGCCGCGCCAGCGCCGACGGCATCATGGCGGCTCAGCTCGCGGCGCGGGGCTTCACCAGCCGCAACGACGCGATCGAGGCCCTGCAAGGTTTTGCGGCCACCCACGGGCCTGACTTCGACCCCGGGGCCGCGCTGCAGCGGCCGGCGAACGGCCTGCACCTGCGAAACAACCTGTTCAAGTACCACGCCGCGTGCTACGGCACGCACGCCGCGATCGAGGCGACGCGCCAGCTCTGCGAGCAGCATCGGCTGACCTCGTCCGACGTGCGGCGCATCATCGTGCGTGCGCCGGCCAGCAGCGACGGCGTGTGCAACATCGCCGCGCCGCGCACCGGCCTGGAGGCCAAGTTCAGCCTTCGGCACACGGTAGCGATGGTGCTCGCCGGCGTCGACACCGCCGACATGTCCAGCTACAGCGACAGTGCAACCAACGATGCGGCGCTGGGCGGACTGCGCGAGCGCGTGCACGTCGAACTGGCGCGCGAGTGCAGCGCCCTGACCCAGGCCGAAGTCGAGATCGAGACAGTCGCCGGGCCTCGCGTGCGGCAGCGCCACGACAGCGGCATTCCCGTCACCGACCTGGCAGCACAGCAGCAACGGCTCGAGGCGAAATTCCGCAGCCTCACCCGCCCCTTGCTCGACGAGCAATCCTGCGACGAGGTGCTGGAACTGATCGAGCGGCTCGACGAGTTGCCCGACCTCTCGCCGCTCGCCGGCCTGCTGGCGTGCCAGCCGCCGCGCACGCAGCGGCATTGAGCCGCCGCAGCCGTTTTCAATCACCCTGAAGAACCTCCGAATGAACTTTCTTACCGACGAACAACTGGCCTGGAAAGACTCCGTGCGCCGCTGGGTCGACCGCGATATCGGCCGCGAGTACATCCGCAAGTGCGACATGGACCGCGCGTTCCCGTTCGATGCCTACGAGAAGGCCGCCAAGCTCGGCTTTCACAGCCTGCTCGTGCCCGAGGCCGACGGCGGCGACGGCGGCGACGTGTTCTCTTACGCGCTGCTGTGCGAGTCGCTCTCGTACTACGGCGTGGATTTCTCGGTGGCGATCGCCGGTGGCATCTTCACCGCGATGAACCTGGCGCTGCACGGCAGCGACGACCAGAAGCAGCGTTTTCTCAAGCCGTTCATGCGCGGCGAGGTCCGGTTCCCGATTTCGATGTCGGAGCCGAACGCCGGCTCCGACGTGGCCAACGTGCAGACCTTCGCCGCGCGGGATGGCGACGACTACGTGCTCAACGGGCAGAAGCTCTGGTGCAGCGGCGCCGGCAACCGTGGCGCGGTGATCCTGATGCTGGTGCGCACCGAACGCACCGAGGACAAGCGCAAGGGCCTGTCCGTCCTGATCGTGCCGAACGACCTGGCCGGCATGACGATCCGCCCGCTGCAGACGCTGGCGCGGCGCTCGGTCACGACGACCGAAATCTTCCTCGACAACGTGCGCGTGCCGGCCGCCAACATGCTGGGCGCGCCGGGCGAAGGCTGGAAGATCATCGCCGGCGAACACCTGTCGCTCGAGCGCGTGGCGGTGGCCGCGAGCTACGTCGGCAATGCCCAGGGCGCGGTCGACGATGCACTGGCCTATGCGCAGCAGCGCGTGCAGTTCGGCAAGCCGATCTACGAGTTCCAGGTGATCCGTCACATGCTCGCCGACATGCAGACCCAGACCGACGCGGCCAGGCTGATCACCTACCGCGCCGCCGACCTGGCCGCGCGCGGCCTGCCTTGCCGCAAGGAAGTGGCGATGGCCAAGCTGTTCGCTTCCGAGACGCTGCAGAACGTATCGCGCCAAGGCATGCAGATCCTCGGCGGCCACGGCATGGTTCCCGAAGGCGACATGGAGCGTTATTTCCGCGAAGGCATGCAGGCCACGGTCGGCGGCGGCACCTCGCAGATCCAGCGCACGATCATCGCGCAAGAGATGCGCATCTGATGGGCGCCGCCGTTCCCGGCGCGGCCACCCTGCCCGCGATCGCCGCGGTGGCCGCGACCGTGGTGCTCGTGCGCGACGGCGCGCGCGGGCTCGAGACCTTGATGGTGGTGCGCCACCACGAGATCGACTTCGCCAGTGGCGCGGCGGTGTTCCCGGGGGGCAAGATCTCGGCGTCGGACCGCGACCCGCGGCTCGCGGCACGCTGTGGCGCGCCGCAGGGTCTCGACGATCAGCAGCGGGCGCTGCGGGTCGCGGCCGTGCGTGAGACCTTCGAGGAAAGCGGCTTGATTCTGGCCCGCAGGAACGGCGAGCTGCTCGACGGTGCGCAGCGCACAGCGCTGCATCGGCACTGGGCCGAAAGAGTCGCGGCCGGTGGCGAGGCATTCGTCGACATGGTCTGCGAGGAAGCGCTCGAACTGGCGCTGGAGGCGCTGCTGCCCTTTGCCCACTGGGTCACGCCCGAGATCGCGCCGAAGCGCTTCGACACCCACTTCTTCATCGCCGCGGCGCCGCCTGGCCAGATCGCGCAGCACGACGGATCGGAAGCCGTGGACTCCTTCTGGGTGCGCCCCGGCGACGCGCTCGACGACTGCGAGCTGGGTCGGCGCACGATCATCTTCCCGACGCTGGCGAACCTGGCCTTGCTGGCGCAATCGCCCGACGTGGCCGGTGCGCTGGCCGCGGCGCGGGCCCGGCCGGTGACCCGAATCCAGCCCGTGCTGGGCAAGCGCGCCGACGGCAAGACCGTGCCGATCCTGCCCGCGGATTGCGGCTACCCCACCCTGACAGCGGGCCTGATGAACCTGGTCGCGCGCTGACCCGAACGAAAGCATAGTCATGGAAATTCTCGGCATCGGACTGCACTTCGAAGACCTGCCGCTGGGCCGGGAATTTCGCACCATCGGCCGCACGGTGACGGAGGCCGACATCGTCAACTTCTGCACCTGCACCGGCATGACCGAGGTGCTGTTCACCGACCTCGAATTCCTGCGCACCGAATCCGACATCAAGGGCCGCGTCGCTCCCGGCGCGCTGGCCTACACCTTCGCTGAAGGTCTGCTCGTGCACGCGACGATGCAGCACACCGGCTTCGCCTTCCTCGAAATGGACCTGAAGGTGCACAACCCGGTGTTCGCCGGCGACACCCTGCATGTCGAATGCGAGGTGATCGAGGCCCGGCTGAGCAAGAGCCGGCCCGGCCGCGGCCTGGTGCGCACCCGCAACCGGATCGTCAAGCAGGACGGCACGCTCGCGATCACCTACACGCCGATGCGCATGATCAAGTGCCGCGACCAGGCGGCAGGCTGAAGGGCCCGCAGCTCATGCAAGCCTATGCGCTGAACGACGAGCAGCGCGAGATCCAGGCGCTGGTGCGCCGGCTGGCGCGCGACAAGGTAGCAACGCGCGCCGCCGCCATCGACCGCAGCGCCGAATATCCGCAGGACATGTTCGATCTGCTGCGCGAGGTCGGCCTGTTCACGATCCCGTTTCCCAAGGAATACGGCGGCACGGGCAGCATGCTGTCGGCCGCGCTGGCGATCGAGGAACTCGGGCGCGTCTGCTACAACACCGCCTACCTGCTGATCGTGCAATGGGTGCCTTTCGGCGCCATTCTCGCCGCGGGCAACGCCGAACAGAAGCAGCGCCTGCTCGGCCCGCTGGCCGCCGGCGAGCTGCGCGGCGCGTTCTCCACCACCGAGCCGCAGAGTGGCTCCGACGTGGCCGGCATCCGCACCCGCGCCCGGCGCTGCGAGGGCGGCTACCGCATCACCGGCTCGAAGATCTGGTGCACCAACTCGCACATCGCCGACTTCATCCTGGTCGCCGCCAAGACCGGCGACGCCGAAGGCGCGCGCGCCATCAACCTGTTCATCGTCGAGCGCGGCAGCCCGGGCTTAAGCGTCGGCCGCCAGGAGGACAAGATGGGGGCGCGCGGCGTGCCTTCGTGCCCGCTGTTTCTCGACGACGTGTTTGTGCCCGAGTCCAACCGCATCGGCGAGGACGGGCGCGGCTTCAAGGACGTGATGGAGGCCTTCAACAAAAGCCGCCCGCTGATCGGCGCGCGCGGTGTCGGCTTGGCGCAGGGCGCGATCGACCACAGCATCGAGTTCGTCACCAACCGCGTGACCTGGGGTCGCAAGGTCAGCGAGAACCAGGGCATCCGCTGGATGCTGGCCGATATGGCGATGCAGACCGAGGCCGCGCGCCAGCTCGTCTACCGTGCCGCCGCGGTGGTCGATGGCGGCGCATCGGGGATCGAGCTCGCACCGATCGCCGCGATGGCTAAGTGCTTTGCCAGCGACACCGCGATGCGCGTGGCGACCGACGCGGTGCAGCTGTTCGGAGCGGCCGGTATTTCGGCCGATACGCCGATCAACCGTTACTTCCGCGACGCGAAGGTGCTGCAGATCATCGAAGGCACCAACCAGATCCAGCGCAACATCATCGGCGACAGCCTGCTCGGGCGCGCGGCGCGCTGAGCGCCGCCGCCATCACCGACCCCTGCGAGGCTCGCATGACCACCCACACCCCACCCGCCAGCGACGCCGCGCCGGCCGACATCCTCGTCGAGCGGCGCGAAGGCGTCGCCATCGTCACCCTGAACCGCCCGCAGGAACGCAACCCGCTGGGGCTGGCGTTCCCCAACCAGATGCTGGGCGTGCTGCAGGCGCTCGACGACGACCTCGGCCTGCACGCCGTGGTGCTGACCGGCGCCGGCAACGTGTTCTGCGCCGGCGCCGAGCTGGGCCAGGTCGTGCATCCCGACGGCGTCGACCCCGAGGTGCAGTTCCGCCTCATCCGCGGCCTGCACAAGGTGGTGCAGCGCATCCGCGACCTCGAACTGCCCGTGATCGCCGCGGTCAACGGCGCCGCGGTGGGCGGTGGCGCGGCGCTGGCCATGGCCTGCGACATCGCCGTGGCCTCGGACCGGGCGCGCTACTTCTTCGCCTTCGGCCGCCTGGGTGCCGCGGCCTGCGACATGGGCTGCTCGTACCTGCTGCCGCGCATCGTCGGCAGCGTGCGCGCCCGGCACTGGCTGCTCACCGGCGCCAACATCGAGGCCGAGGCCGGGCGCGCTGCAGGGCTTTTCGTCGACGTCGTTCCCGGCGAGCGCCTGCTGGACGCAGCGCTGGCCATCGCCGCGTCGATCAAGATGGCGACACCGCGACGCGCTGGCGCGGCCAGCAAGCTGTCGATCGCCCGCGGCGAGGACACCGATCTGCAGACCTGCCTGAGCTACGAGGCCTATGTGCAGAACTACCTTTTCTCCACCGACGACCACAAGACGCGGCTGCGCGCGCTGATGAAACAGCAAAAACGCAAGTAGGGCCTGCGCAGGCGGGCCGGCCGAGCTTCAGTCGGCGCCCGGCGGCAGCGGCGCTGCGCCGTCGACCGTGATGCCGCGCGCCAGCAGGTCGTCGATCTGCGCCGGGGTCAAGCCGGCCTCGCAAAGCATCGCCACACTGTGCTCGCCCAGCCGCGGGGCTTGGCGCTGCGGCAGCGGCGGCGAGGCCGACCAGCGCGTGGGCACGGCCATGGTCCGGATCGCGCCCTCGCTCGGATGTTCGACGTCCTGGAAGAAGCCCACGGCGTCGAGGTGCGGGTCGTGCAGCAGCGAATCGGGCGTGTGCATCGCCATCGCCGGGATGCCGGCCGCGTCGAACAGGCGCAGCCATTCGGCGCTGCTGCGCCCGGCAAGTTCGGCAGCAAAGAGGTCGTTCAGCTCGCTCACGTGCCGCGCCACGCCGGCCTGGTCGGCAAAGCGCGGGTCGTCCTTCATCTCGGGCCGGCCGATGATGTCGAAGAAGGCGTGCCAGTGCGCCGGCGTGTAGGCTGTGGCGCCGAGGTGGCCGTCCAGCGTTCTGAACGGCCGCCGCGCGAAGATGCGCGGGTAGCCTGTGCCGCCGATCGGCGGCCTGAAGCTCTGGCCGTACAGGTGCGGTGTCATCGTGAACTGCACCATGCTCTCGAACATCGGCACCTCGATCATCTGGCCCTGGCCGCTGCGTTCGCGGTGCAGCAGCGCCGCCAGCAGGGCGTAGGTGGCCACCAGGCCGACGCCCTGGTCGGCGATCCAGCCCGGCGCGTACTGCGGCCCGCCCTGCGGTGCGGCCATCTCGGCCAGCGCGGCCATGCCGCAGCCGGCCTGGATCAGGTCGTCGAGCGCGGCGCGCTCGGCGTAGGGCCCGTCCTGGCCGTAGCCGACCAGCGCGCAGTACACGAGCTTCGGGTTGACGCCGGCCAGCACCTCGTAGCCCAGGCCCAGGCGCGCCATCGCCTTCGGGCGCACGTTGCACACCAGCGCGTCGGCGCCTCGTGCCAGCTGCAGCAGCGCGTCACGGCCGGCGGCGTCCTTCAGGTCGAGCACGACGCTGCGCTTGCTGCGGTTGAGCTGCAGGAACAGCGACGACATGCCGTCGTGGCGGCCCGGCGCGTTGTGGCGTGTCAGGTCGCCCTGCGGCGGCTCGATCTTGATCACGTCGGCGCCCAGATCGCCCAGGGTCTGGGTGGCGTACGGGCCCATCGCGACGCTGGTCAGGTCGAGGATGCGCAGGCCCGCGAGCGGGCCTCTCGATTCGACCTGCGCCGGCATCTCAATCCGGCGTGATCAACGCCACCACCGCGTTGCGCTCGACCGTCTGCCCGGCCTGGCAACTGACCGACGCCACCGTGCCGGCGCACTCGGCGACGATGCGCATTTCCATCTTCATCGATTCGAGGATCGCGACCACCGCGCCGCTCTCGACCCGATCGCCCGGCGCCACGTTGACCTTAAGGATCAGGCCCATCATCGGCGCCTTCAGTTCGCCGCTGGCCTGCGCCGCGGTGCTGATGTACGACAGGTAGGGCAAGACCTTCAGGCTGTGAACGCCACGCCGGTCGTGCACGTAGAGCATGTCGCCGTCCTGGTGCAGCCGCACGGTCTCGCGGCACGCATCGGTGATGGCGAGGAACATGCCGCTCTCGCCCGCCGGCGACAGCTGCACGTTGACGCGCTCGTCGTTCACGCCGACCCGCATGCTGCCGTCGGTGCGCAGCGGCGCAAAGCGGATCTCGGCGCTCACGCCGTCGGTCGTCTCGACATGCAGGGTCGGGATCGGCCCCATGCCGTCGCCGCCGGCGTTCATCTGCCAGCCGCTGCCCGGCCAGCTGGCCCAGGGGCTGCGCGCGGTGCCGGCGCCCTGCCGCTGCCGCTGCAGCCAGTGGCAGGCCGCCACCGCGAGGGTCTGCGTGTCGTGGCGCGCGGCGCCCAGCGCCCAGCCGGCGATCTGCTCGTCGATCAGGCGCGTGTGGAAGGTGGCGGCGCGCGTTTCGGGCAGGTCGATCAGGTGCTTGAGGAAACCTTGGTTCGTGGTCACGCCGAACACGGCGGTCTCGTCGAGCGCCAGCTTCAGGCGGTCGAGCGCCTCGTTGCGCGTGGGCGCGTACGTGATGAGCTTGGCCAGCATCGGGTCGTAGTACGGCGTGACCTCCATGCCGCTCTCGATGCCGGTCTCGACCCGCACGCCGTCGCTGGGGAAGCGCACCTGCGACAGCTTGCCGGTGGACGGCAGGAAGCCCGCCGCCGGGTCTTCGGCGCAGATGCGCGCCTCGACCGCGTGGCCGCGGATGCGCACG
>JAZJZJ010000321.1:0-1647 GCA_040389925.1 Pseudomonadota bacterium | reverse complement strand
TCTTCACCGTCAACACGCCCGACGACATGGCGCGGCTGAACATCGGCGGCAAGCGTGTCACGCAGGAGCAGATCCTGAAGTGGAAGGTCGAGCGCGGCTACGACAAGCCGCTGTACTGGAACGCCGGCGCCGAGGGCGTGAAGCGGGCGACGCAAACCGTGTTCTGGGATCGCTCGGTCTCGCTGATGGCGCTCGACTTCGGCCGGTCCGATTCGAAGAGCGCGACCGACATCGGCCACGAGATCAAGACGCGCATGCTGATCAGCCTGCAACTCGCGGTGCCGCTGTTCCTCCTGCAAGTCGTCGTCAGCGTCGGGTTCGCGCTGCTGCTGGTGTTCTTCCGGCACTCGGCGATCGATTTCTGGGGCGTCGTCACCTGCGTGCTGATGCTGTCGATCAGCGCGCTGTTCTACATCATCGTCGGCCAGTTCCTGTTTTCGCGCGTGTTCCATCTGGTGCCGATCTCGGGTTTCGAGTCGGGTTGGGATGCGGCGCGCTTTCTGGTGTTGCCGGTGTTGCTGTCGCTGCTGTCGCGGCTCGGCAGTGAAGGGCGCTTGTACCGCGCGATGTTTCTGGAAGAGCTCGGCCGCGACTACGTGCGCACCGCACGCGCCAAGGGCCTGGCCGAACCGAAAGTTCTGTTCGGCCACGTGCTGCGCAATGCGCTGATCCCGATCCTGACCAGCGCCGGCAGTTATCTGCCCTACGTGTTCCTCGGCAGCCTGGTGTTCGAGAGCTTCTTCGGCATCCCGGGGCTGGGCTCGTACGTGATCGAGGCGATCACGGGCCAGGACTTCGCGATCGTGCGCTCGATGGTCTTCGTCGGCTCGCTGATCTACATCGCGAGCTACATCGTCATCGACGTCGCCTACACGGTCGTCGACCCGCGCGTGCGGCTGGCATGAGGGCCGCCTGATGCTGCCGAAGACCATCGTCCTGTGGTCGGATTGGGTCGTGCTCGCCACGCTGGTGCTGCTCG
The DNA here is from genome assembly GCA_040389925.1 of Pseudomonadota bacterium. GTDB lineage: Bacteria > Pseudomonadota > Gammaproteobacteria > Burkholderiales > Burkholderiaceae_C > LMDS01. The sequence goes on along the minus strand of JAZJZJ010000321.1, from coordinate 668 downwards.
TGGTCTACGGCTTGCGCATTCGCGCCCGCAGCAATCTGCGCGCGACCTGGCTGAAGGTGCTGCGCGATCGCGCGGCGATCTGCTCGGGCGTGGTGCTCGTGATGTTCTTCGCGGTCGCGGTGATCGACAGCCTTCACTTCCGCCGCGCGCTGGCCGACGCGCCGAGCGCCGGCGCGCAGCAGCGCCAAGCCTGGAGCACGCGCACCGAGTCGCTGCTCGACGTGCTGCTCGCGCGCCAGGTCGCAGGGCGCGAAACCTCGTACTCGGCGCCACTGGCGATGCGCGGCTTCACGAAGGATTCGGTCGAGGTGGGTGGGCAGATCGAACGCATTCACCCGCGGCTCGCCCATGGCGGCGAGCAGTTGAAGGACGAGTCGCAATGGTTCGGCGACGTGCTGCAGCGCGCGCTGGTCGGGCTGGCGTCGGGCGGGCTCGTCGCGCTGGTCGCGGCGTTCGGCATCGCGTTCACGGTGGCGCGGGTGCGCCGCGAGCGTTTCAAAGCCGTCTGGCGCAGCGTGATGCGCAACCAGACCGATTTGCCGTGGCGCGCCGTGCTCGTCACGGTGCTCGCGCTGTGCCTCTTCTTCGGTCCGCTGGTCGCGCTGGCCCAGCACTACCACGTGTTCGGCACCGACCGCACCGGCAACGACGTGTTCTACCAGGCGCTG
>JAZJZJ010000320.1:0-2948 GCA_040389925.1 Pseudomonadota bacterium | reverse complement strand
GACGCGCGCGCCAGCGGCGGCAACAGCCTGCTGTCGGTCGTGATGCAGCTCTCGATGAGCCTGGGTGTCGCGGCGGCCGGTGCGCTGCTCGCCGCGTTTGCAACGCCGGTGGTGATCCCGATCGCGAGCGATGTCGGTCCGAGCGACGTGCTGCACACTTTCCACGCCACCTACTTGTGCATGGGCGCGCTGTCGGCATTGGCGGCCGGCATCTTCTTCCAGTTGGGCCGGCGCGAGGGGCCGACCGGGCCGGCGTCGGCAATCGACCCGTCCTGAGCGCGGTTCAGGCGTGCGCGTGCGGCGTGGCGCGCAGCTCGCCGCGTGCCTGGCGCATCACCGACCAGGCGCCAGTCAATGCCAAGGCGGCCATCCCGGCAGCAACCAGCAGATCGGGCCAGGCCGCGCCGGTGCCGAACACGCCCGCTGCCGCCAGTGCCACCGCGATGTTGCCGATCGCATCGTTGCGCGAACAGATCCAGACCGAGCGCATGTTCGAGTCGCCGTTGCGGTAGCGGTAAAGCGTCCACGCGACGAACACGTTGACGGCGAGCGCGAGCAGCGCCACTGCGCCCATCGTCAGTGGCAGCGGCGGCGCGCCGTTCAGCGTGCTCCACAGCGCGCGGCCGAGCACGAAGATGCCGAAGCCGGCCATCGACGCGGCTTTCAGCAGCGAGGCCCGGGCGCGCCAGGCGAGCGCCATCGACAGCACCGCGAGCGAGAGTGCGTAGTTCGCAGCGTCGCCGAAGAAATCGATCGCGTCGGCGAGCAGCGAGACCGAACCCGACTGCACGCTGCCGGCGATCTCGACCGCGAACATCGCGGCGTTCAACAGCAGCGCGATCCACAGCACCTTGCGGTACGCGGGATCGGCCGAGGGCGGTGGGGGCGGGCAGCAGTGGGCGGACATGTCGCTGGGGGCTTTCGAGGTGCGGAATCGTGAGTGGGGACCCTGTAGCTACTATAGGGTCAAGCAATTCTTGGAGAGTCCCTGATGAGGATCGGTGAACTGGCGAAGGCGACCGGCTGCGAGGTCGAGACGATCCGCTACTACGAGCGCGAGGGCCTGCTGGCGGCGCCGCCGCGCAGCGAGGGCGGCTACCGACAGTACGCGCAGCCCGAGCTCGAACAGCTGAATTTCATCCGCCACTGCCGCTCGCTCGACATGCCGCTGGCCGACATCAAACGGCTCGCCGCGTTCGCCGGCGACGCGGTCGCGTCGTGCGACGCGGTCGATGCGCTGGTCGATGCGCACATCGAGCGCGTGCGCGCGAAGCTCGCCTCGCTGCGCGCGCTGGAGGCGCAACTGCTGCGCTTGCGCGCGCAGTGCACGTCGGCGCAGCAAGGCGATGCGTGCCGCATCGTCGCGTCGCTGCAGCAGGCCGCGCATGCCGAAGCCTGCGCCTGCCACGCGACGAATGCGGCGGCCGAGGCGGCGCCGGCGTGAGACCGCTGCCGCTCGACCGCGGCGTGTGGGCCGCGCTCGTCGCGGCCGCGCTGTTCGGTGCCGGCGCGCCGTTCGCGTAGCTGCTGCTCGAAGGCACCGGCCCGTGGCTGCTCGCGGCGATCCTCTACCTCGGCTCGGGCCTCGGCCTCGCGCTCGTGCGCCGCGTGCGGCACGCCGCGCCGGTGCGGCCGACGCGCGCCGAGTGGGGCTGGCTCGCGGGCGCCACGCTCGCCGGCGGCGTGCTCGGCCCGGTGCTGCTGCTGACGGGGCTGGCCCTGATGCCGGCGGCCGGCGCGTCGCTGCTGCTGAACATGGAGGGCGTGTTGACGGCGCTGCTCGCGTGGTTCGTGTTCCGCGAGAACGTCGACAAGCGCGTCGCGCTCGGCATGGCGCTGATCGTCGCCGGCGCGGGGGTGCTGAGCTGGCCCGGCGACGCGTCGGTCGGGCTCGGCTGGCCGGCGCTCGCGGTGCTCGGTGCGTGTCTCGCGTGGGCGATCGACAACAACCTGACGCGCAAGGTCGCGCTCACCGATGCGTCGTTCATCGCGATGGCGAAGGGCCTGACCGCGGGTGCGACCAACCTCGTGATCGCGTTCGCGCTGGGCGCGACCTGGCCGGCGCTGCCGACCGTGGCGGCCGGCGCGCTGCTCGGCTTCATCAGCTACGGCGCGAGCCTGGTGCTGTTCGTGGTCGCGCTGCGGCGGCTCGGTACGGCGCGCACCGGCGCGTACTTCTCGGTCGCGCCATTCTTCGGCGCGCTGCTGGCGGTGGCGCTGCTCGGCGAGCGCGTCGGCCCGGCGCTGTTGATCGCGGCCGCGCTGATGGCGCTCGGCGTGTGGCTGCACCTGGCCGAGCGCCACGAGCACGCGCATGCGCACGAGGAGATCGAACACACGCATGCGCACCAGCACGACGCGCATCACGACCACACGCACGAAGGTCCGGTCGCAGGCGCACACACGCACGCGCATCGTCACGCAGCTCTGACACACAGCCACCGCCACTACCCGGACGCCCACCACGGCCACACCCACTGAGTGACGCCAGCCCGTGCCCGACAATGCCCGGATGGCTTTTGAATCCGACACCGCAGCACCGCCTACGTCGCCGCTGCTGCACAACCTGAACCCCGAACAGCTCGCCGCGGTGACCTTGCCGGCGCGCCCGGCGCTGATCCTCGCCGGCGCCGGCTCGGGCAAGACCCGCGTGCTGACCACGCGCATTGCGTGGCTGATCCAGCAGGGCCAGCTCTCGCCCGGCGGCGTGATGGCGGTGACCTTCACGAACAAGGCCGCGAAAGAAATGCTGACACGCCTCGGCGCGATGCTGCCGATCCCGGTGCGCGGCATGTGGATCGGCACGTTTCACGGCCTGTGCAACCGCTTTCTGCGCGCGCACTGGAAGCTGGCGGCGCTGCCGCAGGGCTTCCAGATTCTCGACTCGGCCGATCAGCTCTCGGCCGTCAAGCGCGTGATCAAGGCGATGAACCTCGACGAGGAGCGCT
>JAZJZJ010000319.1:1146-7790 GCA_040389925.1 Pseudomonadota bacterium | reverse complement strand
CCCACGACCAATAGATTAAAAGTCTACTGCTCTACCAACTGAGCTAACAACCCGCGAAGCCTTTGATTATAACTGGCTTTCTTGCCGGATCATTTTCACGCTGCCGCAGATTCTAGCGCAAGACTCGCGGCGACCATCCCGAACGTTGCCGTCACGCCGACGCTGGAGCCGTAGCCGTGGCAGTTCAGCGTGCTGTCCGTCGCTTCGACGCCGCAGGATTCGTCGGGCGCGGCCACGGCCTCGCGCGAGAACACGCAGCGCACACCGATCTTGCCGCTGCGCGCCGCACCGTGAGACTTGCGCAGTCGATTGCGCAGCGACGCGAGCAGCGGATCGTGCGTGACGAGGCCGAGGTCGTCGACTTCGACCTCGTGCGGGCGCCGCTTGCCACCGGCCGCACCAGCGATCACGAGCATGGTCGCCGTGCTCAGCGCCCAAGCAGCAATGGCCGCTTTCGCGCGCACCTGATCGCAGGCGTCGATCACCACATCGACCGGGTGCGGCAGCAGCGCCGGCCAGTTCTGTTCGTCGACGAATTCCTCGATGCCGATGACGTTGCAGCCCGGATGAATGTCGGCGATGCGATCGCGCAGCGCCCGCACCTTGGCCTGCCCGATCGTCGCACCGACGGCCTGCACCTGGCGGTTGATATTGGATTCGGCGACATGGTCGAGGTCGATCAGCGTCAGCGACGCGACACCGCTGCGCGCGAGCGCTTCGGCGCACCACGAACCGACGCCACCGAGACCGATGACCGCGACCCTGGCCGCGCGGATGCGCGCGTAGCCGGCATCGCCGTACAGGCGGCGCAGCCCGCCGAAGCGGCGTTCGAGGTCGGCCTCGTCGAAGGCCGGCGGCAAGAGGTCAGCGAGTCTGTTCATCGGCTCAACCCGAACGCTCGATGCGCCAGATCTGATAGCGCAGCGCGGCAACGGAGCCGGCGATGATCGCTGTGACCGCAACGAAACTCGTCAGGCTCAGCGTCGACAAACCCGACAGGCCCTGCCCGACCGTGCAGCCCAGCGCCGCGACGCCGCCCACGCCCATCAGCGCGGCGCCCACGAGGTGATTGGCGGTGTCGCCGGCATCGCGAAAACCTTCCCACCGAAAACTCTTCGTCGCCAGCGAATACACCGCCGACCCGACGACCACGCCGACCACGCTGACGATGCCGAGCGTCAGCAGCTTGGAGGTGTCGCTGAAGAACATCAGCCAGTCGAGCGTGTACGCCACCGGCGCGACAAAGCTGAGCGATTCCATGCGGCCGGAGTTGGTGGCGGCAAACGCCTCCTGCAGCGTGTTCGGGTCTTCTGCGACGTAGCCCAGGCGGCCCGACACGTACCAGACGCCGACGATGATCGCGCCGACGCCGAGCCCTGCGAGCAGGCTGTCACCCGAGCGGCCCTCGGCCTTTGCGAGCGACCACGCGACCAGCGCGCCACCGATCACGAGGCCGAGCACCGCCGCGAGCGTCGCCTTCGCGATGCCGGTGGAGGCAGCGAGCAGCGAAGGCAGATCCTGCCCGGTCGCGAACGTGACCGCGACCGTGTCGACCGTCGCAACGCGCGCGACCGCGGTGATGCCTTTCAGCGTCGCGAACGCCGAGATGCCGAGCATCAGGAACACGACCAGCGACTTCAGGTTGCCGCCGCCGATGCGTACCAGCGTCTTGCTGCCGCAACCCGAGGCCAGCACCATGCCGAAGCCGAACAGGCCGCCGCCGACGAGGGCCGAAAGCCAGATGAATTTCGGCCCGCCGTAGACGCTCTTGGCGGCGTCGAGCCAGCCCGCGCTCACCATCAGGTTGAAGCCGATCATCGCCACGCCCATCGCCATCACCCACATGCGCATGCGGGTCCAGTCGCCCATGTTGACGATGTCGGAGACGGCGCCCATCGTGCAGAAATGGGTGCGCTGCGCAATCGCGCCGAACAACACGGACAGGCCGAATGCCGACCAGAGCACCAGCGCGGCGAGAGACTTCAGATCGACTTCTTGCATCGCCGCATTTTAGGTGCGGGCCTTGCGAACCCCGATTGAGGCCGATCGGCGCCCTACTTCAGCGACGCGAGCCGCTCGCGTCCGGCCTGCGCAGCCTCGGACTTCGGGTAGGTTTTGATCAGGTCGTCGATGGTCTTGCGCGCACCCTTGCCGTCTTTCAGCTCGGCCTGACAGTTCGCGATCGCGAGCATCGCCTCAGGCGCTTTCGCGTTGTCGGGCGCGGCGCTCACCAGCGCGCGGAACGATGCGATCGCCTCCTTGTACTGGCGCACGCCATACTGCGCGTTGCCGAGCCAGAACAGCGCCGAGTCGGTGTAGCCGCTGCTCGGGTAGCGCTTGCGAAAAGCGCTCAGCGCGTTGACCGTCCCGGCGAAATCGCTCTTGCGCAGCAATTCCATTGCCTCGTCGTACTGGCGCTTCTCGTCCGGTTCGACGCTGAACTCCTTGCCGTCGAGCGAAACCTTCTGCGGTTCGAACTTGCGCAGGCGGTCGTCGACGCCCGACTGGATGTCCTTCTGCTTGCGCTGCACGTCGGAGAGGTCACGCACAAGCTGCTCGTTCTGGCCGCGCAGCCTGGCGTTGTCGCCGCGCACCTGTTCGAGCTGGTTGTTCAGGTCGAGCAGGCTGCGCTTGAGCTGATCGATCTGCTCGGCGAGCTGGCGCTGGTCGGCCTTTTGGCGCTCGCTGTTCTGATCGATCTTCGTGCGGATGTCGAGGATCGCGCGGCGCGCCTCGTCGTCGTCGAACAGGCCGGCGTGCGCGCTCGGGGCGAACAGCGCGGTGCTCAGGCACAGGCCGGCGAGCGCGGCGCGGGTGAACTCACGCATGGCACTGCCGTTCATCGGTAGTTCAACTCGGCGCGGCGGTTCTTGGCGCGCGCGTCGTCGTCGGTGCCGGGTGCGGCCGGGCGCTCCTTGCCGAAGCTCACCGCCTCGACCTGGGTGCTGGCCGCACCGAGCAGCGCGAGCGATTTCGCGACCGCTTCGGCGCGCTTTTGGCCGAGTGCGAGGTTGTACTCGCGGCCGCCGCGGTCGTCGGTGTGACCCTCGACCTGCAGGCGCTTCGCGCGATCCCCCGCGAGCGCCTTGGCGAAGCGGTCGATCAGCGGGCGGTATTCGTCCTTCACGACATAGCTGTCGAAGTCGAAGTAAACGGTGCGGCCGGCCAGGCTGTTGGCGTCGTTCGCGCCGCCCTTGGTCAGGTCGACCGGCGTGACGCGGCTTTCGCCGCCGCCCGCCGTGCCCGCGCCGGCGCTGCCGGTACCCGCGCCCGGTGTGCGCGATTCGACCGGCGCGCCGCCGCTGTCACCGAGCGGCACGCTGGAGCAGCCGGCCAGCAGCGCGGTGGCGACGAGCGCGGTCAGCGCTGCCAGGCGCGCGCCCGGCAAGGCGCGAATCGAACGGATCGATGGGTGGTTCATGGTGTCGTCCTCGTGAAGAAAAATTCGGTGATCGGCTCAGCGGCCGAACGGGCCCCAGACCGGCTCGCGCACATCGGCGCTGGTCGACAGCAGGCGCGCCTTGATCTTGCCATCGAGCGTGGTCGTCATCAACACGTCGCGGCCTTGCGCGCGCGTCGCATAGATGATGAGTCGGCCGTTCGGCGCGAAGCTCGGGCTCTCGTCGTCATTGCTGTCGGTCAGCGCGACCGGCTGCGCCCCGCTGCTGCCGAGATCGAGCGTGTACAGGCGGAAGGCGCCGCCCTGGCGCGAGATGTACGCGAGCGTGCGACCGTCCGGGCTGATCGCCGGGCTGATGTTGTAGCTGCCGCCGAAGGTGACGCGCTCGACGTTGCCGCCGCCCACGCTGGTGCGGTAGATCTGCGGGCTGCCGCCGCGGTCGCTGACGAAGTAGATGCCGCGGCCGTCGGGCGCGAACGCGGGCTCGGTGTCGATCGCGTTGCTGGTCGTCAGGCGGCGCACGTTGGCGCCGCTGCGGTCCATCAGATAGAGCTGCGAGCCGTTCTCGCGTGACAGCGTGACGGCCAGCGTTTGCCCGTCGGGCGACCAGGCCGGGGCGCTGTTCGAGCCGCGGAAATTCGCGAGCTCGCGGCGCGCGCCGGTCGAGGTGTCTTGCGTGTAGATCACCGCCTTCTGCTTCTCGAACGACACATAGGCGAGCTGCTTGCCGTCGGGTGACCAGGCCGGCGAGATGATCGGCTCGGGGCTGTTCAGCGCGACCTGCCCGCCTTCGCCGTCGGCATCGGCGACGCGCAGCGTGTAGCGGCCGCCGCCCTTGGTCACATACGAGATGCGGGTCGAGAACACGCCCTTGTCGCCGGTCAGCTTCTCGTAGATGAAGTCGGCAATGCGGTGCGCGGCCAGGCGCAGATCGGCGGCCTCGACGGCCGTGCTCTGGCCGCCGAGCACGTTGCCCTTGACGACGTCCCAGAGCTTGAAGCGGATGTCGAAGCGGCCGTCGGCCAGGCGCGTGATCGAGCCGGCCACCAGCGCGTCGGCGGCGCGGCCGCGCCATTCGGTCATCAGCGGCTGGCTGTTCTCGTCGAGCGAGGGCGAACCAGCGGGCGCATCGATGTTCCTGAACACGCCGCTGCGCTCCAGATCGGCCCGCACGATGGCCGAGATCGACAGCGACGGCGTGGCCTTGTCTTCGTCACGGAACTTGACGATCGCGATCGGCAGCTGGGTCGCGCCGACACCCGAAATCTCGACGCGGAACTGCGCCTGCGCCGGGGTCACCAAGCCCAGCATCGCCACGACCATCAGGCCGAAGATCGCGCCGAATCTCGAAAGCAAGGCGCGCAAGCGTCGAAGGTCGTGGGTTCGGGTGTTCAGCATCGTGGCGGCGGCGGCCCGGGGAGCCGCAAATGAATCTGGGACAATGACCATCATAGAGGAGCACCTTGACCACACCCGTGCCAATCACCCCCCCCGTCACGCCGGCCGAACCCACGCTGAGCGTGGTGATCGTCGCGAAGAACGAGGCGCGGAACATCGCTGAATGCGTTGCGAGCGCGTCGTTCGCCGACGAGATCGTGGTACTCGATTCGGGCAGCAGCGATCGCACCGCCGCCATCGCCGCCGCGGCCGGCGCCAAGGTGGTCCAGACCGACTGGCCGGGCTACGGGCCGCAGGTGGCGCGCGGCTTCAAGCTCGCGACCGGCACATGGGTGTTGTCGCTCGATGCCGACGAGCGCATCACCGACGCGCTGCGCGCCGAGGTGCTCGCGGCGATCCGCTCGACCGCGTTCGATGGCTACCGCATCCCGCGCCTGTCGGAGTTCTGCGGGCAGTTCATCCACCATTCCGGCTGGCGCCCCGACCACACGCTGCGGCTCGGCCGGCGCACGTTGTCGGGCTTCACCGAGCACTTTCTGCACGCGCACATGACGGTCGCGGGCCGCATCGGCGAGTTGCAGAGCGACCTGATCCACTTCAGCTACCCCGACATCCACGACGTGCTCGAGAAGCTCGACCGCTACTCGACCGGCAACGCGCGCGACATGGCGGCGGCGGGCAAGTCGGCGGGGGTCGGCAAGGCGGTGGTGCATGGGTTGTTTGCGTTCGTGCGCACGTATTTTTTTCGGCTCGGGTTTCTCGACGGGCAGCACGGGCTGATGCTGGCGATCTACAACGCTGAATACACTTATTACAAGTACATCAAACTGATGTTCCTGAAGAGTCCGCCACGGCGGCCAGAGTTCCCTGCATGAGCGGCGATGTGGTGTCGGGCTCCGGTTGGCTGAACAAGCTTCGCGTTCTGTTTCCCTTTTTCGCCGGCACACGCTGGGCTTTCGCGCTCGCCGCACTGGGCGCCGCTTTTGCCGCCGTCTGTGAAACCGGCGTGGCTTGGCTGCTGGTGCCGCTGGTCGACGGCGGCATGAAGGCGATCCCGATCAAGTTCATCGCCGAGCTGCCGCATCCGCCGTTGTGGGCGATTCCGGTCGCGCTGGTCGTACTGTTCGCGCTGCGCGGCGCGGCCGGCTTCGTCGTCGACTACACGCTGGCTTGGGCGGCCAATGCCGCCACGCTGCGGCTGCGCTCGCAACTCTTCGCGCGCCTGCTCGACGGCCACCCGCAGCTCTTCGTCACACGCTCGGCGAGCAGCCTGATGAACACCGTGGTCTACGAGGTGCTCGGCGGCGTGAACCAGCTCGTCGGCGCGGCACAGACGCTGCTGAAAGACAGCTTCAGCGTGATCGCCTTCCTCGGCACGATGCTGCTGCTGAACTGGAAGCTCACGCTCGTGATCGCCGCACTCGGCCCGGCGGTCGGCTACGTGATGCGGGTGTTCGGCAAGCGCATGCACCGCATCACGAAAGAATCGCAGATCGCAGTCGACCGGCTCGGCTACGTCGTCGAAGAGAACGTGATGGCTTGGCGCGCCGTGCGCCTGCACGGCGCGCAAGACGTGCAGCGCGCGCGCTTCGAGGTCTCGAGCACCGCCTTGCGCCGGCTGCTGATGAAATCGACCGTGGCCGGCGCGACCGTCACGCCGGTCACGCAGTTGTTGACCGCGACCGCGCTGGCCGCGGCGATCGGCATGGCGCTGTGGCAGAGCAGCACCGGCGGCACGACGATGGGCGCGTTCGTCGCGTTCATCACCGCGGCCGTCGCGCTCGCCACGCCGATGCGGCGGCTCAGCGATGTGTCGGCGCCGATCTCGCGCGGGATCGCGTCGGGG
>JAZJZJ010000319.1:0-1136 GCA_040389925.1 Pseudomonadota bacterium | reverse complement strand
TCGGTCGAGCGCGCGCTCGACCTGATTCACAACGCCCCGAGCGAAACCGGCGGCACGTACGCGCCGGCCGCCCGCGAAGGGTCTTCAGGCGCGCGTGGCCGCGCGCGGGGCGAGCTCGCGCTGCGCGACGTGTCGATCCGCTTCGGCGACAACGTGCCCGCGCTCGATCACATCACGCTCGAGGTCGCCGCCGGCGAGACCGTCGCGCTGGTCGGCCCGTCGGGCGCCGGCAAGTCGACGCTGGTGAACCTGCTGCCGCGCTTTCTCGATCCTGACACCGGCACGATCACGCTCGACGGCGTCGCGCTGCCCGAATGGAACCTGCACGCGCTGCGCGAACAGTTCGCGCTCGTCAGCCAGGACGTGGTGCTGTTCAACGACACGGTCGCGGCCAACGTCTGCTTCGGCGCGCCGCTCGATGCGGCGCGGATGCGTGCCGCGCTCGTCGCCGCCAATCTCGGCGGCTTCGTCGACGGCCTGCCGCAGGGCGCCGAAACCGTGATCGGCCACAACGGCACCCAACTCTCCGGCGGCCAGCGCCAGCGCCTGGCGATCGCCCGCGCGATCTACAAGGACGCGCCGATCCTGATCCTCGACGAAGCCACCTCGGCCCTCGATTCGGAGTCGGAGCAACTGGTGCAGCAAGCCCTGCAGGCGCTGCTGCAGGGCCGCACCAGCCTCGTGATTGCGCACCGGCTTTCGACGATCGAACGCGCCGACCGCATCATTGCGCTCGACGCTGGCCGCGTGATCGAACAAGGCAGCCACGCCGAGTTGCTCGCGCACGGTGGCCTTTACGCGCGTTTGCACGCGCTGCAATTCAGGAGCTCCCCATGAACAAGCCAGCCATGACGACGACCCCCGCGATCAGCCGCTTCCCCGTCCCCTCGCTCGAACAGATGCCCGACGATATCCGCGAGAAGATCCTCGCGGTCCAGGAGAAGGCCGGCTTCGTGCCGAACGTGTTCCTGAGCTTCGCGCACCGGCCCGACGAGTTCCGCGCGTTCTTCGCCTACCACGACGCGCTGCTGTTGCGCGAATCCGGTTTGAGCAAAGGCGAGAAGGAGATGATCATCGTCGCGACCAGCGGCGCGAACGGCTGCCTGTACTGCGTGGTCGCGCACGGCGCGATCCTG
>JAZJZJ010000318.1:0-2335 GCA_040389925.1 Pseudomonadota bacterium | reverse complement strand
TCGAGACCATGACCCAGTTCGTGCTGTCCGACCACATGTACGGCCAGACCTTCGATCCGCCCCTGGCCGACGCCGGCTACGTGCGTCTGCTCGCCAAGGATCGGCGCCCCTGCAAGACCAGGGATGGGTACATCTGCGTGCTGATCTACATCGACAAGCACTGGAAGAATTTCTGCGAGATGCTGGGCCGCGAGGAGATGCTGAGCGACCCGCGCTTCCTGCGCATGGCCGACCGCACGCGCAACGTCGACGCGCTCTACGCCTTCGTGACCGAAACCATGCTCACCCGCACCACCGCCGAGTGGATGGACGCGCTCGCGAAGGCAGATATCCCCGTGACGCCGATGCACACGCCGGCCACGCTGATGGACGACCCGCACCTGGCCGACGTCGGCTTCTTCGACTGGATCGATCACCCCAGCGAAGGACGCATCCGCACGATGAACGTCCCAGGCACCTGGTCCGACACGCCGCCGGCCATCCGCCGTCATGCCCCGCTGCTCGGCGAAAACACGAGCGAGTTGCTGGCCGAGGCCGGCTACGCGCCGGCCGACATCGATCGCATGCTGGCCAGCGGTGCGGCAAGCGCCCCGGCCGTGCCGGCCAAGGCAGAGCCCTGACGCTCAGCCCGCGCGCGCGCCACCCGCGCGAACGACGCCGCTGCGCACCAGCGCGTCCAGTTCCGACGCCGGCACGCCCCAGCGCCGCACCTGTTCGAGCGCCCCATCGTCGGCGGTGTGCGGCGCGCGCGGCAGCGCCGCAGGCGTGGCGCTGAAACGCGGCGCCGGCGCCGGCTGCACCACACCGCCGATGTCGACGAAGGTCGCGCGGGCCTGATTGTGCGCATGCGTCGGCGCCTCCAGCGGCGCCAGCACCGGCGCGAAGCAGGCGTCGCTGCCTTCGAGCAGTTCGCACCACTGCGCCCGCGTGCGCGTCTCGAAGATCGCGGCCAGGCGGGCCTTGCTCTCGCCCCAGCGCGCCATGTCGTCGAAGTCGAAGGCGTCGACGCCCAAGCCCAGGCGCTTCAACAGGACCTCGCGGAACTTCAGTTCGATCGGCGCCACCGACACGTACTCGCCGTCGGCGCAGCGAAACACCTCGTAGTGCGGCGCCCCCGAATCCAGCAGGTTGGTGCCGCGCGGCCCGGTGTGCATGCCGCTGCCGAGCATGCCGTACAGCGAAGTCATCAGCATCGCCGCGCCGTCGACCATCGCCGCATCGACGATCTGCCCGGCTCCGCCGCGCTGCGTGTTCCACAGCGCCGCGAGCATGCCGAAGGCGAGCAGCAGGCCGCCGCCGCCGAAGTCGCCGACCAAGTTCAACGGCGGTGTCGGTGGCGCACCGGCGCGGCCGATCGCATGCAGCGCCCCCGACAGGGCGATGTAGTTCAGGTCATGCCCCGCGGTCAGCGCCAGCGGCCCGGTCTGGCCGAAGCCGGTGACGCGCCCGTAGACCAGCTTGGGTTGTTGCGCCAGACAAGGCTCGGGGCCGAGGCCGAGCCGCTCCATCGTCTGCGGCCGAAAACCCTCGATCAGCGCATCGCTGCAGGCGACGAGCCGGCGCGCGAACGCGACCCCCTCGGCGGCTTTCAGATCGACCGCGATCGAGCGCTTGCCGCGGTTCAGCAGGTCGAATTTCGGCGCCCGCTCGATGCCCAGGCCGCTGGGCGCAAGCCGGTCCACACGCAGCACCTCGGCGCCCAGGTCGGCCAGCAACATGCCGCACATCGGGCCAGGCCCGATGCCGGCGAACTCCACCACCTTCATGCCGCTCAGCGGTCCTTGGCTCATTGTCTGTTCTCCTTGAACGATGGAATATCAACCGAGCAGTCGATCAAGGCGTTCCTTGGCCTCGGCCAGTTCGCCTAGCATGTCCTGCACCACCTGACGCACCGAGGTCTCTTCGCGCATGTCGGCAACGATTTGCCCGACGGGGTAGGTCAGGAACTCCTTGGCACGCACCCGCTCGACCCGCGTGCGGCCCTGACCCCACCACAGGATCGCCTGCAGCGGCGCGGGCAGCGGCTCGGGCGCGCCGGGCGCGTCCCAAGCATCGGTGAAGGCACTGCGCAGTGTGCGGCAGGGTTTGCCGGTGACGCTGCGCGTCAGCACCGCGTCGTCGGGGCCGGCTTCAAACATGCGCGCCTTGATCTCGGGCGTGACTTCGCTCTGCACCGTCTTCAGCCAGATCGAGCCGCACCAAGCGCCTTCGCAGCCCAGCGCCAGCGCCGCCGCGAGCTGGCGTCCGCGGCCGATGCCGCCGGCGCCGAGCACGGGCAAGGGCGCGACCGCGTCGACGATGCGCGGCCACAGCACCATCGAGGTGGTGCTGCCGG
>JAZJZJ010000317.1:0-11904 GCA_040389925.1 Pseudomonadota bacterium | reverse complement strand
ACTCGAATTCGTTTTGCCACTGCGTGATCAGCGTGACCATGCCGGTGTCGTGCGGACGCGGCGAGACCTCGCTGAACCAGACCTCGTCGCCCTTGACGAAGAGTTCGACGCCGAACAATCCCTGGCCGCCGAGGTTGTCGGTGACGGCCTTCGCGATCTCTCGCGCACGCTGCAGCGCGGCCGGGCGCATCGCGTGCGGCTGCCAGCTTTCGACGTAATCGCCGCCGACCTGGACGTGGCCGATCGGTTCGCAGAAATGGGTTTCGATTCGGCCATCGGCAGCGAGCGCGCGCACCGTGAGCTGCGTGATCTCGTAGTCGAAGTCGATGAAGCCCTCGACGATCACGCGGCCGTGGCTGACGCGGCCACCGGCCATCGCGTAATCCCACGCCTTGCTCACGTCATCGGGCCCGTCGAGCTTGCTCTGGCCTTTGCCCGAGCTGCTCATCACGGGTTTGACGATGCACGGATAGCCGATTGCCGGTCCGTTCGCGCCATCGATGGCCGCCTGCAGCTCATCGAGCGAATCGCAGAACTTGTACGGACTGGTCGGCAGCGCCAGCGTTTCGGCGGCAAGGCGGCGGATGCCTTCGCGGTCCATCGTCAGGCGCGCGGCGCGTGCGGTCGGGATCACGCGGACGACGCCCGCGGCTTCGAGCTGCTCGAGCATGCCGGTCGCAATCGCCTCGATCTCGGGCACGACCAGCATCGGTTGCGCTGACGTCGCGGCTTCCGCTTCGATCAGCGCTTTCAACTGCGCCGGGTCGCTCATCGTGATCGTGCGCGCGTGGTGTGCGACCTGCTGACCCGGCGCGTTCGCGTAGCGGTCGACCGCGATCGTCTCGACGCCGAGCCGCTGCAGCGCGATCAGCACCTCCTTGCCGAGCTCACCGCTGCCGAGCAGCATGACCTTGGTGGCGTGGGGCGAGAGCGGCGTTCCGAGCGTGATCATCGAGCGGGTCCTGGGCAAAGTTCAAAGGTGCGGCAATTTTCACCCGGCAACCGGCCGGCGCGACATCGCGCGCGCCGGTACCTGCACAACGACGCTTTATCATCTGCGACATGAACTCCGGCCCGCGCGATGTCGCCCAGATTCGCCTCGCGAACGCCCTGATCCTCTTCGACGAGTTCGTCCATGCGACCGTCAAGCATGCCGATGCCGCCACCTTGCGCGGCCTTGAAGGCCGGTTCGCCGAGCGGCTGCAGATTCAGCCGAGCTACTGGAGTCAGATCAAGGGCCGCTCGCGCCAAATCGGCGAGCGGCTGGCGCGGCAGTTCGAGCAGTTGTGCAAGAAGCCCGCCGGCTGGATGGACGAGCACCACGGCCCGCACGATTGGGCAAGCGGCGCAGCGAACACCACGCCGCAGCCCGGCGCGCGCGTCTCGCCCGCGGCATTGGCCGTGATCGACGATGACCGCCAGCGCAACGTGCCGCAGGACGACGACGAGCGCTTCATCGTCGGCCTCGTGCTCACCTACTACCGCCGCCACCCGCAGCGCGCCCGCGCGCGCCTGCTCGATCTGCTTGGCGAAGTGCTGACGCCCGGCCCGGCCACCGCCGCGAAGCCGGGGGCCACGCAGCCCGCAGCACCCGCCGACGACGGCCGCGACCTGTGGAGTCAGACCCAAGCGGCGGTGAAGCCGCTGAAGCCGAAGCGCTGAAGTCACGTTTGCGCAACGCCTTTTGAAAAATCTGCGCAACACCCCTTGCGCAAGATAATCAAACATTTATCATTTGCGCAAGTCAGCGGCGTTTGCCGCGACGACTTCTGGCACGTCCAATCCAGCCGATCCACCCTCACGCAATTTTCATGGCCCTGATCAACGCATCGACCGCTGCCCCCGCCCTGCGCTTCGCGCCGGCCGCCGGCGTGTCGATGCTTGCGAAGCAAGCCATGCGGGGTCAGACCGCCGCACCGGGTTCACCGCCACGCTGAAACGTCGTACGCGACGCTTCAGTCGTCACACGGCCCGGGTTGCGATCAACGCCCCGGGCCGTTTGCATTTCAGCCGCCCTTTTCTGCACCAGGAGAACCTTCATGAAGATCACCACCAACACCACCCGCAAGCCCCGCAATCCGCTCGTGGCGCACGCCCGGTTCCGCCGTGCCGGCAGCCACCAGCCCGGTGGCCGCTCGATGCGGCAGCACGCCGGGCGTTCGCTGAAGCGCGAACTGGATCAGATGAAACAGCACAGCCCATGACTCGCGCGCGGCCGGTCCACGCCCGCCGCGCCCACCCCGAAGGACATCACCATGTCGAGCTTGAAATACGCCCGCGCCGGCGCCGTCGAAGCGCCCCGCCCCGCCCGTGAAGCGGCCTTGCGATGGGCCGCGATCGGCCTGCGCGGCGCCAGCGCCGCGTTGGCGCGCTTGTCACGCCGCTTGGCGCAACCCGCCGGCCGCGTTGGCCGGCCCGTGCCGCAACTGGAGTTCTACGCCGAAGCCGGCGCACCGGAAGGCGCCTTGTACCTGGACGGCAGATTCGTCGGCTGGGTCGGCGGCGTGCAGCGCTTGTAGTCGACGCGAGAGCGGCACACCGAATGTCGGTGTGCCGCCCTCCGTCGTTCACAGCATCGCCAGCGGCAGCTTGCGGCGCGGCACCGGGAAACGGCGACCGACCGAGAAAAGCGTCGTTCCATCCGGCACCGCGACAGCGTTCATGGCGGCTCCGGAAACGCGATACTCGATGCCAAGTCACGAGCGCGGGCGCACCGCGCCGAACCACGGAGACCCTGCAGATGACCACCACCTTCGTCGTCGAGAAGAAGACGCTCGCGAATTCCCGCTGGGTGCACAGCGAGCCCGCGCCGTTGGCGGAAGGCGCCGTGCGCTTGGCCATCGACAGCTTCGCGCTGACCTCGAACAACATCACCTACGCCGCGTTCGGCGACGCGATGAACTACTGGGGCTTCTTCCCGACCGGTGACGCGGCCACCGGCTGCATCCCGGTCTGGGGCTTCGCGAACGTCACCGAGTCGCGCTGCGAAGGCGTCGACGTCGGCGAGCGCTTCTACGGCTACTTTCCGATCGCCGACGAGGTGTTGCTGGAGCCGACCCGCGTCAACGCGGCCGGCTTCTCCGATGGCGCCGTGCACCGGCGCGAATTGCACCCGGTCTACAACCACTACCTGCGCTGCAGCGCCGACCCCGGCTACGCGGCCGCGCACGAAGCCGAGCAGGCGCTGCTGCGGCCGCTGTTCATCACCTCGTTCCTGATCGACGACTTTCTGGCCGACAACGGCTTCTTCGGCGCGCAGACGGTGATCCTGTCGAGCGCATCGAGCAAGACCGCCTATGGCACTGCGTTCTGCCTCGCGCAGCGGCGTGGCGCGGGCAGCGCGAAGGTGATCGGGCTCACATCGCCCACCAACCTCGCGTTCACGCAGCGACTGGGCTGCTACGACGACGTGCTGACCTACGACGCGGTCGCCGCATTGCCGGCCGATGTGGCGACGGCCTACGTCGACTTCAGCGGCAGCGCCGCGCTGCGCGCGAGCATTCACCAGCACTTCAACGACCGGCTGAGTTACAGCTGCTCGGTCGGCGGCACCCACTGGGACGCGCTCGGCGGCGGCAAGGGCCTGCCCGGCCCGAAACCGACCCTGTTCTTCGCGCCAGCGCAGATCAAGAAACGCCATGCCGACTGGGGCGCGGCCGGGCTGCAGCAGCGCACCGCCGATGCCTGGACTGCCTTCATGCGCCCGCTGACCGCCACCGAAAATCCGTGGCTGCGCGTCGTGCGCGGCCAGGGTGCCGCCGCGATCGAGTCGACCTACGCGGCGCTGCTCGGCGGCCGCACGAACCCGGCCGAAGGCCACATGCTGGCCGTCGGCCCGCAGCGCTGAAACTCAAGCGCCGCGCACGCCACGCCGATACCGACACCATGACGACGACTGCGCCAACCGCGAAACTGACGCACCCGCTGCGCGACCTCGCCGCGTGGACGGCGCACTTTCGCGCCGCCGAGATCCCCGTGCTGGCGCAGACCGCCGACGCACTCGAGGCGCTGCGCGCGAACGAAGACAGCGTCGACGCCAACGGCCTCGGCGAGACGATCGCGACCGACCCGCTGATGACGCTGAAGGTGCTGGCCCACGCATCGGCGCATCGCAGCGCGCGCGTTGTGACCGATGTCGAGACCGTCATCGCAGCGTTGGTGATGATGGGCATCTCGCCGTTCTTCCGGGCGTTCGGGCCGCAGCCGACTGTCGAAGACCGGTTGGCCGGCGAACCGGAGGCCCTGCAGGGACTGGCCGACACCTTGGCTCGCGCCCACCGCGGCGCCAATTTCGCGCTCGGCTTCGCAGTGCACCGGATGGATCACGACGCGGCAGTGATCCACGCCGCTGCGCTGCTGCACGACTTCGCCGAGATGCTGCTGTGGTGCCACGCGCCGGCGCTGGCCGGGCGCATCCGCGAGCTCCAGCGCGCCGACCCCGCGCTGCGCTCGAGCGCCGCGCAGCGCGCCGTGCTCGGCATCGAGCTGGCCGACCTGCAACAGGCGCTGATGAAGGCCTGGCGCCTGCCGGAACTGCTGATCCGCATCAGCGACGACGGCCACGCCGACAACGCCAGCGTGCAGAGCGTGACGCTGGCGCTGCGTCTGGCGCGCCACACCGCGCAGGGCTGGGACAACGCGGCGATCCCGGACGACGTGAACGACATCGCCAAGCTGCTGAACCTCTCGCAGGCCGCTACGCTGCAGTTCGTGCGCGAGATCTGACGACAGGCAGCACGCGCGCACGCGTCGCGCAGTTTGTCGCTTTTGCGCCTCGCGCGTGGGGAACATCTCACCCGACGGGCGTGACGCACCAACTGCGTCCCCGACGCAATGGCAGAGTGCACATCTTTCCTGCGAGTCCACATTCGGAGACACTGCGGGCGCCCAAAACAAACAACGAGGAGTGCGGCAATGAAGGCATACATGGCAGAGTTTTTCGGCACGTTCTGGCTCGTGCTCGGCGGGTGCGGCAGTGCCGTGCTGGCCGCAGCGTTTCCGGGCTTGGGCATCGGCTTCGTCGGCGTCGCGCTGGCCTTCGGTCTGACGGTGGTGACGATGGCGTTCGCGATCGGCCATGTTTCGGGCTGCCACCTGAACCCGGCCATCTCAATCGGTCTGTGGGCCGGCGGCCGCTTCGAGGCGAGCAAGCTGGTGCCGTACATCGTCTCGCAGGTGCTGGGTGCGCTCGTTGCCGGCGGCGTGCTGTACCTGATCGCCAGCGGCAAGGCGGATTTCAGCACCGCCGGCGGTTTCGCGTCGAACGGTTATGGCGATCATTCGCCGGGCAAGTATTCGATGGTCGCGGCGGCGCTGTGCGAAGTTGTGATGACCGCGATGTTCCTGATCGTGATCATGGGCTCGACCGACAAGCGTGCGCCGGCCGGCTTTGCGCCGCTCGCGATCGGGCTGTGCCTGACGCTGATCCACCTGATCAGCATCCCGGTCACGAACACCTCGGTGAACCCGGCCCGCAGCACCGGCGTCGCGCTTTATGCCGGGGGTTGGGCGATCGAGCAGTTGTGGCTGTTCTGGGTCGCGCCGATCATTGGCGCGGTACTCGGCGCGTTCGCCTACCGCTCGTTCGGCGACGAGCGCTGATCGCGCGTTCGGTCGACTCACAAGAAGGGCGCTGCGGCGCCCTTCTTCGTTGCTACACCGGCACCGCAGTCGTGTTCTTGACGCGGTCGAGCACGAAGCTGGTCTTGCAGTCTTCGACGCTCGGGTGCTTCAGCAGCGTGTCCATGATGAAGCGCGAGTAGTGCGCCATGTCCTGCACGACGACGCGCAGCAGATAGTCCATCTCGCCGGTCAGCGCGGCGCACTCGACGACTTCGGGCCAGGTCTGCACCGCGGCGCGAAACAGATCCATCGGATTGCGCTTGTGCACCTCGGAGTGCTTCTCGAGCCGCACGTTGATATAAGCCGTCAGGCCCAGGCCGACGCGCTCGGGCGAGACGATCGCGACGTAGCCGGCGATCACGCCCGACTCCTCCAGTCTCTTCACGCGCCGCAAGGTCGCCGAAGGCGACAGGCTGACTTGCGCGGCCAGGGTGTCGTAGATCATTCGGCCGTCGGTTTGCAACGCGCGAAGAATGCGCCGATCGATCGCGTCCAGCTGTTCTGCGTTTTGCATTGATCATATTTTGCAGTTTTCAAGCGCTCCATGCCAGCATGGAGCCAGAACTTGCAAAAAACCTGCGACCCGACGAATCTACAGTCTCGGATCGGCGGAGAGTCGTCGACCACACGTGGAGCCTGCATGCAATTCACCCCCTGGGACAACCCGATGGGCACCGACGGTTTCGAGTTCGTCGAGTACGCCGCCCCCGATCCGGCAGCGCTCGGCCAGCTGTTCGAGACGATGGGCTTCGCCGCGATTGCGAAGCACCGCACCAAGAAGGTCACGCTGTACCGCCAAGGCGAGGTGAATTTCATCATCAACGCCGAGCCGAACTCGTTCGCGCAGCGCTTCGCACGCCAGCACGGGCCGAGCGTGTGCGCGATGGCGTTCCGCGTGAAGGACGCAAAGCAGGCCTATGAGCGCGCGCTCGAACTTGGCGCTTGGGGCTTCGACAACCACACCGGCCCGATGGAGCTGAACATCCCGGCGATCAAGGGCATCGGCGACAGCCTGATCTACTTCGTCGACCGCTGGCACGGCAAGGACGGCGCTGCCACCGGCGCGATCGGCAACATCAGCATCTATGACGTCGACTTCGTGCCGATCGTCGGCGCCGAAGCCAACCCCAAGGGCAACGGCCTGACATACATCGACCACCTGACGCACAACGTGCACCGCGGCCGCATGAAGGAATGGGCCGACTTCTACGAGCGCCTGTTCAACTTCCGCGAGGTGCGCTACTTCGACATCGAAGGCAAGCTGACCGGCCTGAAGAGCAAGGCAATGACGAGCCCGTGCGGCAAGATTCGCATCCCGATCAACGAGAGTTCCGACGACAAGAGCCAGATCGCCGAGTACCTCGACCTGTATCACGGCGAGGGCATTCAGCACATCGCGATGGGCACCGACGACATCTACGCGACCGTCGACGGCATGAAGCAACAAGGCGTCGCATTCCAGGACACGATCGCGACCTACTACGACCTCGTGAACCGCCGCTTGCCGAACCACGGCGAGAACCTCGACGAGTTGAGGCGCCTGCGCATCCTCGTCGACGGCGCGACGCACCAGGGTGCACCGAACGAGTTGCTGCTGCAGATCTTCACGCAGACGGTGATCGGGCCGATCTTCTTCGAGATCATCCAACGCAAAGGCGACCAGGGCTTCGGCGAAGGCAACTTCCGCGCGCTGTTCGAGAGCATCGAACTCGACCAAGTGCGGCGCGGCGTGCTGAAGGACGAAACCTCGGCCGCCGGAGGCGCGGCATGAAGCGCTTCGCGGTCGCGACGGCGTTGGCTGCCTGCGGCCTCACCGCGCAGGCGCAGGCTGCCGCCACCGAATCGACGCTGGACACCGTCGTCAAGAAAGGCGTGCTGCGCGCCTGCACGCCGGGTGACTACAAGCCCTTCAGCTTCCTGAAACCCGACGGCGCGTATGAGGGCATCGACATCGACCTGGCGAACTCGCTCGCCACGGCGCTGGGCGCGAAGCTCGAAGTCGTGAAGACCAGCTGGGCCAACCTGCTGCCCGACTTCACCGCGGGCAAGTGCGACATCGCGATCGGCGGCATCTCGATCAGCCTGGAGCGGCAGAAGAAGGCGTTCTTCAGCACCGGCTACATGGTCAACGGCAAGACGCCGATCGCGCGCTGCGAAGACGTCGCCAAGTTCCAGAGCGTGGCCGACATCGACAAGCCCGGCGTGCGCGTGATCGCGAACCCCGGCGGCAGCAACGAGCGCTTCGCGAAGGCCAACTTCAAGACCGCCACGCTGACGATCCACGGCGAGAACCTGACGATCTTCGACGAGATTCTCGCCAAGCGCGCCGACGTGTTCGTCACGGAGGCGGCCGAGGCGCTGACGCAGCAGAAGCTCAAGCCGGGCCTGTGCGCGATCAACCCCGACAGGCCGCTGCAGTACGGCGAGATGGCGTGGCTGCTGCCGCGCGGCGACACGGCAATGAAGGGCTTCGTCGATCAGTGGCTGCACTTGGCGAAGGCGACCGGCGAATACCAGCGGACGGCCGACAAATGGCTGAAGTGAAGGCCGGCGTGAGCGCGACTGTCGACAAGGTCGTCAACAGCGGCGCCGCGCCGGTCACCTACGGGCAAGGCGACCGCGCGCCGCGCGGCGACTATGCCGGCGCGCGCAGCGACTACACCTGCGACCAGAACTGGGCCGCGTACCGCCCGGCGGACCACGATCTGTATCGCCGCCTGTACGAACGCCAAGCCGCGCAATTGCCCAGCCTCGCCTGCGACGAGTTCATCGACGCCGTGACGCACCTCGGCGCGCCCGGGCAGATCCCGCGCTTCGACGCGCTGAGCGAGAAGGTCTATCGCGCGACAAAGTGGGAAGTGGTCGCGGTACCGGGGCTGATCCCCGAGGAAGCGTTCTTCTCGCTGCTGAGCCAGCGCCGGTTTCCGGTCACCGGCTGGATCCGCAAACCCGAGGAGTTCGACTACGTCGTCGAACCCGACGTGTTCCACGATCTGTTCGGTCACGTGCCGCTGCTGTTCAACCCGATGTTCGCCGACTACATGCAGGCCTACGGCGCCGGTGGCTTGAAGGCGAGCCGCTTGGGGTCGTGCGAGCACCTGGCGCGGCTCTACTGGTACACGGTGGAGTTCGGGCTGATCGACACGAGGGCCGGCTTGCGCGCCTACGGCGCCGGAATCCTGTCGTCGGCCGGCGAGTTGCGGCACAGCGTGACGAGCCCGGCGCCGCAGCGGCTCGGCTTCGATCTGGAGCGCATCATGCGCACGCGCTACAAGATCGACAGCTACCAGTCGACCTATTTCGTGATCGACTCGTTCCGGCAGCTGTTCGAGGCGACCGCGCCCGACTTCACGCCGCTGTATGCCCGCGTCGCGCCGCTCGGCGAGCTGAGCGCCGAGGAGCGGCTTGCGAGCGACCGCGTGTTCTGATCAGCGCAGCCAACGGCAGACCTCGTCGAACACCTGCGGTCTGAACGCCATGTGCACGTGCGCCGTGCCCGGCACATGAATGTTCTGCGCGCCCGGCAACATGCCGGAGGCAGCCGGGAACACGATGTTGTCGCAGTGCCCGAAGAAGCAGGTGAATTGGCCATAGTGCTCGGCCGTTTCGCCGGTCGCGAGCTTCGCGAGCCATGGGTTCGCGAGCCGCATCTCGCGGCCGTTGATGGTGTGGCCGAAGCGCGCCAGCCAAGTGCCTTGATGCGGGCTGCCGATCGTGATCACGCGGTGCAGTCGGGCGCCGGCATCGAAGCGTGCTCGCCAAGCGCGGATCGCGATCCCGCCCATGCTGTGACCGACGAGCACGATCGGCATGCCGGTCGCGGCCTCGACCCGCACGACCGCGGCCTCGATGACATCGGCATAGTGGTCGATCGACCCGAACACCGGCTCGAGGTTGATCGCTGAGAACGGGATATTGCGCGCCCGCAGTTCGCGCATCCAGGGATTCCACAGGCCGCGGTTGCAGACGAAACCATGCACCAGCAGCACGCCACGCCGGCCGTCGGGGCGCGGGGGCAGGTTGTCGGGCTCGACGTTGGAGCGAAACGGCTGGCGCCAGAGGAACACGCGCGGCGCGGTGAGCACCTCGTTCCACCACGCCGACAACAGCTGGTGAAGCGTCGGACGCGGCGCCACATCACCCTTCTGCACAAAGTGCAGGATCACGAACTCGGCGCCGAGAAAAAGCGCATACCCGAGCAGGATCAGGAGTGCGCCGGCCCACGCCCACAGCGGCCGCCCGAGCGCAACGAAGCATGCGGCCCATGCGATCGCGGAGACGACAAGCGCGATCGTGATGAACTTCTGCAGGCGCGCGAGCATGCGACGATGCTATCAGCGGGGGCCGGGTGATCGGCTCGCTACAGTAGGCACCTCGCTCCAATCCGATTCCGTGCATGTCGACCACCGCAGCCAAGATCCTTGCGCACCTGAAGACGGTCGAGGACGAGCGTGCGCGTCGCGCTGGCGAGGCCGGGCTGAACGCGCGAGTCGGCGCGCTGAAGGCCTATCAGCAGCGGCGCTTTTCGCACACGTATGCCGATTTGCTTCAAAGCAGTCGCTACGGCGCGGCATCGCGCTTCTTTCTCGAGGAGTTGTACGGGCCGGGCGATTTCACGCACCGCGATGCCCAGTTCGCGCGCGTCGTGCCGGCGCTGGTGCGCCTGTTCCCGAGCGAGATCGTCGAGACCGTGACGACTCTGGCAGAGTTGCACGCGCTTTCGGAGGTGCTCGACACGCGGATGGCGGAGCAGTTGGCGAGTGAGGCGATCGCGTCACTGGACTACGTCCGCGCTTGGCAGGGGACCGGCGGGGTCAGCCGACGTCAGAGGCAGATTGCGCTGACACTCGACATCGCCAAGCGCCTCGACGGGTTCACGCGCAAGGTGCTGGTACGCAACAGTCTGCGGTTGATGCGCGGCCCTGCGCGGGCTGCAGGGCTGGGTGAGTTGCAACACTTTCTCGAAGCCGGATTCGACACATTCAGGGCAATGAATGGTGCACAAGAGTTTGTCGCACTTGTCGATTCGCGTGAGCGTGCGCTCGCTTCCATGTTGTTCTCAGCGAATTTGGATGGTGCCGATGACATCTCGTTGCAGCGCGCGTTTGCGGTCTTGCCGTGATCCCATTTGGCATGAGCCGCCGCTGGCCTGAGCCGTAGCATCACGGCCATGGAAAACAAAGTCTTTGAGGCCGCAGGTCTGCAGGTTTTTGAACGCGGTTGGTTGTCGTCCAACAACGTCTTGTTCGACGGGAACGGGTCGCACGAGTCCGTACTGATTGACTCGGGCTACGCCTCCCACGCAATTCAGACCGTCGCGCTCGTGCGCCGGACGCTGGAGTCGCATGCGCTGAATCGCGTCGTCAACACGCACTTGCATTCCGATCACTGCGGCGGGAATCACGCGCTGCAATTGGCGTTCGATTGCGCTATCGACGTGCCGGCCGGCGAGGCCGAAAAAGTGGATCGATGGGACGAAGATGAGCTGACGTACCGAGCCACAGGTCAAGCCTGCCCCCGCTTCAATCGAACCGGCACCGTGCGAGACGGCGACGAGATTCAGTTAGGCCCATTGCGCTGGCAGGTTATCGCGGCGCCTGGCCATGATCCGGAATCCGTGGTCCTGTATCAACCCGAGTTGCAGTTGCTGATTTCGGCCGACGCACTGTGGGAAAACGGCTTTGGCGTGGTCTTCCCCGAACTCGATGGGGTGGGTGCTTTCGACGAGGTTCGCGACACACTCGACCGTCTCGCAGAGCTCTCAGTGAAGTGGACTATTCCTGGGCACGGTGCGCCGTTTCAAGGTTTGACGACCGCAATCGCACGCGCCAACAGCCGTCTCGATTCGTTCATTGCTGATCCCGCGCGTCATGCGCGTCACGCCGCAAGAGTATTGATCAAGTTTCATTTGCTTGAAGTTCAACAGGAGCGCGCGCCCGATCTTCTGAACTGGCTGGAAACAACCAAGTACATGCGCCTGAGCCACCTGCGTCACTTCGAGACCATCCCGTTCCGGGATTGGTGCGAATCGCTGCTCGGCGAATTGGCCGCTTCGCGAGCGATCGTGATCGACAACGGCGTTGTCAAGAATTTCTGAACGCTGAGGTACAAATCCGGAAAAGCGAAAAGCCCCCGTCTTTCGACGAGGGCTTCTCTAATAGTAGCCTGACAATGTCCTACTTTCACACGGGAACCCGCACTATCATCGGCGCTGAGGCGTTTCACTTTCCTGTTCGGGATGGGAAGGAGTGGGACCACCTCGCTATGGTCATCAGGCTTAAC
>JAZJZJ010000316.1:0-3984 GCA_040389925.1 Pseudomonadota bacterium | reverse complement strand
TGTTCGCCGCCGGCATCGGCTGCAGCGTGCACTACATCCCGCTGCACCTGCAGCCGTACTGGCGCGATCGCTACGCGCTGCGCGCCGAGTCCTTCCCGCACAGCCAGCGCGCCTACGAGCGCATGCTGAGCCTGCCGATCTACACGCGCATGACCAATGCCGACGTGCAGCGTGTCGCCGCTGCCGTGCGCCGCGCGCTCGGCTGAGCGTGCACGATGGCCAAACGGCTGTTCGACCTGATCTGCGCCGGCGCCGGGCTGGTGCTGCTGTCGCCGCTGCTGCTCGGTATTGCGCTGTGGATCAAGCTCGACTCGCGCGGGCCGGTGTTCTTTCGGCAGCAGCGCGTCGGGCGCTTCGGCGTGCCGTTCCGCATCCACAAGTTCCGCACGATGCAGGATGACGCAGGCGCACCCGCGCTCGGCCCGCAACTCACGGTCGGCGCCGACCCGCGCATCACGCGCGCCGGCCGCTTCCTGCGCCGCACCAAGCTCGACGAACTGCCGCAGCTGCTCGACGTGCTCGCCGGCACGATGAGCCTGGTCGGCCCGCGCCCCGAGGTGCCGCGCTACGTGGCGCTGTACCCTGCGGCGCTGCGCGACAAGGTGCTGTCGGTGCGCCCCGGCATCACCGACCCGGCCTCGATCGCGTATCGCGACGAGAGCGCGCTGCTGGCGCGCGCTGCCGACCCCGAGCGGGTCTATGTCGAGCAGGTGATGCCGGCCAAGCTGCGCTTCGCGGCGGAGTACGTGGAGCAGCGCTCCATGTCCGGCGACCTGCGCCTGATCGGTGCGACGCTGCGGGCGCTGTGCACGCGATGAGCGGCGAACTGTCGATCTGGCACCGGCTCGACCGCCTGCTCGCCCGCGTGCGCGTGCACCGGCGGCCGCTCTCGCTGCTGATCGACGGCCTCGTGATCGCGGCCTGCTGGAACGCGACCTATCTGTTTCGGCTCGGCTTCGAGCGCTGGCTGCATGCGCGGCCGGGCTACGACGTCTGGGTGATGCTCGGCATCGTCGCGGCGTATCTGGGCGTGTTCATGCTCGCAGGCATCCCGCGCGGGATGTGGCGCTTCTCGGGTTTCGGCGAGGTCCGGCGGCTGACGCTGGCCTGCCTGGGCAGCGGGCTGCTGTGCGCCGCGGTCGTGATGGCGTTGGGGCTCGGCCAGGTGCCGCGGGCCGTGTTGGCGCTGCACCCGCTGATCTCGCTGATCGGGCTGTGCATGGTGCGCGTCGGCTACCGCATGCTCTACGAGCACGCGCGCTCGCAGATCACCGGCAGCGACACCGAAGTGCGCCGCGCGATCGTGCTCGGGGCCGGTGACGCCGCCAAGCTGCTGCTCGCGAGCATTCATCAGCAGGGCTGGATCGTGCTCGGCCTGCTCGACGACGACCCGGCCAAACGCGGCGCCCGCATCGGCGGTGTGGCGGTGCTCGGCACGCTCGACGAGTTGGCGACCCTGGCCGTGCTGCCGGAGGTGACGCATGTGATCGTCGCGATGCCCGGGGCGACCGTCGCGAAGCGCCGCCGTGCGATCGATCTGGCCGCCGCCACTGAGCGGCCGGTGCTGACGGTGCCGTCGGCCAGCGAGCTTCAGGACGGCAGCGCGCGCGTCGAGCGCGTCCGCGCGATCGAGCCCGAAGACCTGCTTGGCCGCGAGGCGGTGCAGCTCGACGAGGCGGGCATCGCCGAGCTGATCTCGGGCAAGACCGTGCTCGTCACGGGCGCCGGCGGCTCGATCGGCTCGGAGCTGTGCCGCCAGATCGCGCGCTACGGCCCGGCGCGGTTGGTGCTGTACGAGCTGAGCGAGTTCGCGCTGTACCAGATCGAGCAGCAGCTCGGCGAACTGCACCCGCAACTGCCGCTGGTGCGGCTGATGGGCGACGTGAAGGACCTCGCGCA
Organism: Pseudomonadota bacterium; assembly: GCA_040389925.1. GTDB lineage: Bacteria > Pseudomonadota > Gammaproteobacteria > Burkholderiales > Burkholderiaceae_C > LMDS01. Next base: position 2,085 of record JAZJZJ010000316.1, on the reverse strand, counting down.
TCTGCGTGCCACGTTCAACACGTACCGGCCTCGGCTGATCTTCCACGCCGCCGCGTTCAAGCACGTGCCGCTGATGGAAGACGAGAACGCCTGGGCCGCGCTGCAGAACAACACGCTCGGCACGTGGAATGCCGCCACGGTCGCGGCCGAAGCCGGCGTCGAGCGCTTCGTGCTGATCTCGACCGACAAGGCCGTGAATCCGACGAATGTGATGGGCGCGAGCAAGCGCGCGGCCGAAATGGTGCTGTCCCACATGGCCACGCTCGGCCACACGACGGTGTTCTCGGCGGTGCGCTTCGGCAACGTGCTTGGGTCGAGCGGCAGCGTGATCCCGAAGTTCAAGGAGCAGATCGCGAAGGGCGGGCCGGTGACCGTGACGCATCCCGACATCACACGCTACTTCATGACGATCCCCGAGGCGGCGCGGCTGGTGTTGCAGGCGGTGGCGCTCGCCGAGACCGGGCAGGTGTATGTGCTGGACATGGGGGAGTCGGTGCGGATCGTCGATCTGGCGCGGGATCTGATTCGCTTGTCGGGGCACCGCGAGGGCGAGATCGGGATCGTGTTCAGCGGGTTGCGGCCAGGGGAGAAACTCTACGAAGAGTTGTTGGCGGATGCGGATCAGACGCTTCCCGCAGCGCATCCGCGCTTGCGCATTGCGCGCCTGAAGGCGCAGGCTGATTCTGCATGGTTCAATGCCTTGAGTGGCTGGCTGCGCTCGGACGATAGTGCTCCCGAGCCGGTAGTGGTCAGGTGCCAGCTGCGCGACCTTGTGCCCGAGTACCGCACCAGCACGTAGTGCGCCAACGCACCGGTCTATTCGGTGCGGCGAAAGATCAGCCACCTCGGCGTCTTGAAGCGGACGATGCGGGCGTAGAGCCACACGTACGACGCGACGAACAGTAGCAGGAAAAACGACAAGACGGTGGTGCTGTTCCACCACAGCAAGCTCGGAATCACGGACAACAGGCAAAGCAGCCACAGATAGGGCGATGTCATCGAATTGCGGCGTGTCAGGCGCCTCTTTTCGCGGCCCTCCGCCAGCGTCCAGCGGATCAGTCGCCGATGAATCAACGTGTGCAGGTGGATGCCATCGGGCGCCGCTGTCGCCACGCCCCGGACCACCTTGCGGCGGTACATCGTGAAGATCGTTTCAAAAATGGGGTAGGCGCACAGCAGCAACGGGAAGATCGGCGAGACGCTTGGGTTCCTGTGGACGAGCAGGATGCTGAGTTCGCCGAGCAAGAATCCCAGCAAGTACGCGCCGCCGTCACCGAGGAAGATCAGGCCGGCCGGAAAATTCCAGACGAAGAACCCCATCACCGCCCCGGCGGTAATCAGCGATGCGGTGAAGATGAACGTGTCGCCGACTTGGAAGGCCACATAGCCGAGCGCCAGGATCATCATCAGCACGCACATCGATGCCAAGCCGTTGAAGCCATCGATGATGTTGACGGCGTTGGCGACGCCGGCGATGACGAAGATCGTCAAGAGCACGGAAAACGGAGCCCATTGAATCAGTTGATCGACCCCGGGGATGTCGGTTCTGGTGATCGCCGCGCCGAACAGCCAGATCGCCAGCCCGGCGGAGATGGCGGTCGCGAAGAGGCGCCTGCGGGGCGATACGTTCTTGGTGAGATCCTCGGCTATGCCCGCAGCAAACGCCGGGATGCTGCACGCGAGCAGCAGCCACAGGAGGGGAGCGGCCGGCGACTTGTTGACTTGGGCGATCCCCACACCGACGAAAAAGGCGGCCATCACGCCCAGACCGCCGACACGCGGGACAGGACGGGAGTGAAATTTCTGCGGGCCGCTGAGGTCGTGATCAGCCGACAGGTGGCCATGCCGCATCGACGATCGCATGATGAACAGGGTGGCAAGCAGGCCGACGAGGAAGCAACTGGCGAAGTAGGTCATTGAAAATATTATGTGTAGCAAGGACTGGTGTGCGTGCAGTCAGATGGGCCGCCGATGATGCCTCGCTGCAGCGCTGCCCACTGTCGACCCAAGCGCATTGTCGCGTTCCCTCGGTAAGCGTCCGGCAATCTCGTCTTGACGACGGCGCAGTGCTCAGGTCGGCGCGGT
>JAZJZJ010000315.1:0-5436 GCA_040389925.1 Pseudomonadota bacterium | reverse complement strand
AGCCGCGCACCGACACGCTGCTGCTGACGCAGCGCAACGTCTACATCCTGCCGACCCGCGCCGGCTGGATGTTCGGGCTGACCTTGATCGTGCTGCTGCTGGCGTCGATCAACTACCAGCTCAATCTCGGCTACGTGCTGACCTTTCTGCTCGCCGGCAGCGGTGTCGTCTCGATGCACCTGACGCACGCCACGCTGCGCGGCCTGACGCTGCACCTGAAGCCGCTCACGCCGGTGTTCGCCGGCGACCCGGCGGTGCTCGACATCGTGCTGACCAGCCCGGGCGCCGCGCGCTTCGGCATCGGCCTGAAGGTCGCCGGTGCACCCGAGGCGACGCTGACCTGGATCGACGTGCCGGCGCTCGGCCAGGCACACACGCAGGTCAGCTTCGTGCCGCCGGCGCGCGGCCGGATCGACGCGCCGACGCTCGGCGCCGAGACGCGTTTTCCGCTCGGGTTGTTCCGCGTCTGGACCGTTTGGCGCCCGGCCGCACAGTTGCTCGTCTACCCGCAACCCGAGCGCCCGCCCGCGGCGCTGCCGGCAGCGCGCGCGATGCCCGGCGGGCCGACACAATCACGCAGCGCCGACGGCGGCGAGGTCGAGGGCGTGCGTGCGTACCGGCGCGGCGACCCGCTGAAGCTGATCGCCTGGAAGAAGGCGGCGAAAACGCTGGACAGCGGCGGCGACCTCGTCAGCCGGGACACCAGCGCGTCGGCGCACCAAGAGCTGTGGCTCGACTGGCAGGCTTGCGGCGCGCTCGCGCCCGAGGCGCGCCTGTCGCGCCTGACCGCGTGGACGCTGGCCGCGCACCGCGCCGGCGCCGACTACGGCCTGCGCCTGCCCGGTGTCGACATCGCACCGGCCGACGGCGACGCGCAGCGCCGCCACTGCTTGGAGGCGCTTGCGCTGTGGCAGTGACCGGGCGTTTCGCCGCGCCAGCGCGGATTTCGCTGATGTGGCCAAGCTGGCGCCACCTGCCGCGCGATGCGCGCGACACGCTGTTCCTGCTGTTCGTGATCGGCTGGACCGTGTTGCCGCATGCCACGCACCTGCCGGTCTGGTGCGGGCTGTTGACGCTGGTGATGCTGCTGTGGCGCGCCCGGCTGACGCTGTCGAACGCGCCGCTGCCGGGGCGCTGGACGCTCGTCGCGGTGCTCGCAATTGCCGCCGCGCTGACGTTCTGGTCGTACCGCTCGCTGCTCGGCAAGGAGCCCGGCGTGACCCTCGCGGTCGTGCTGATGGCGCTGAAGACGCTCGAGCTGCGTGCGCGGCGCGACGCCTTCGTCGTGTTCTTCCTCGGCTTCTTTCTGATCCTGACGCAGTTCCTGTATTCGCAATCGCTGCTGGTCGCGCTGATGATGCTGGTATCGGTGTGGGGCCTGCTGACGGCGCTGGTGCTGGCGCACATGCCGGTCGGCCAGCCGAGCCTGCGCCAAGCCGCGCGGCTGTCCGCGCGCACCGCGCTGTTCGGCGCGCCGATCATGGCGCTGCTGTTCGTGCTGTTCCCGCGCATCGGCCCGCTGTGGGGCGTGCCGCAGGACGGCATGGCGAAGACCGGCCTGTCGAACTCGATGCGCATGGGCTCGGTCGCCGAGATCGCGGCCGACGACAGCGTCGCGCTGCGGCTGCGCTTTTTCGACGGTACACCACCGGCGCCACAGGCGATGTACTTCCGCGGCCCGGTGCTGACACGCTTCGACGGCGTCGAGTGGCAGACGCTGCCGGCGCGCTCGCTGCTGGCGTTGCCGCCATTGCCGCGCGATCTGCGCACCAGCGGTGCACCGCTGCGCTACGAGATGACGATCGAGCCGCTGCGCCTGACCAGCGTGCCGCTGCTCGAAGCGGCGGCGACCGCGCCGGCGATCGAGGGCTACCGCGTGAGCGGCGGGCCCGACCTGCAATGGCGCGCCGACAAGCCGCTGTTCGAGCGCGTGCGTTTCAGTGCCGAGGCCTTCACGAACTTCCGCTACGGCCCGGTCGCGCGCGAAGCCGGCCTGCAGGATGCGATCGCGCTGCCGCCCGACTACAACCCGCGCACGCTCGAATGGGCCGCCGCGCTGCGCCGCGACCCGCGTTACGCCACCGCCGAGCCGCGCGTGCTCGCGCAGGCGCTGCTGCAGCACATCCGCAGCGCCGGCTTCAGCTACACCTTGGCGCCGGGCGAGTACGGGCGCGACTCGATCGACGAGTTCTGGCTCGACCGGCGCGCGGGCTTCTGCGAGCACTTCGCGGCCGCCTTCGTGGTCGTGATGCGCGCGGCGGGGGTGCCGGCACGGGTCGTCACCGGTTACCAAGGCGTCGACCCGCTGCCGCTCGACGGCTACTACCTCGTGCGGCAGAGCGCGGCGCACGCCTGGGCCGAGTACTGGCAGCCCGGCGTCGGCTGGGTGCGCGCCGACCCGACCGCCGCGGTCGCGCCCGAGCGCATCGACCGATCGCGGCGCTTGCTGCCCGCGCCGGGCTTCGTGGCTGGCGCGATCGGCAGCGTCAGCCCGGCGTTGCTGGCGCAGTTGCGCGATGGCTGGGATACCCTGAACAACCGCTGGAACCAGTGGGTGCTGAATTACTCGCGCGGCCAGCAGCTCGACCTGATGAAGGAGCTCGGCTTCCGCTCCCCGAGTTGGGAAGATCTGGCGCTGCTGTTGACCGGCGCGTTGAGCGCGCTGGCGCTGGCCGGCGCTGGCTGGGCTTGGTGGGATCGCCACCGCGTGGACCCCTGGACACGCCAGATGGACCGGCTGCGCGCCGCGTTGCAGCGCGCCGGGCTGAGCGCCGCGCCGCACGAGCCACCGCGTGCGCTGGCGCAGCGCGTGCGGGCGCGCTTCGGCACGGCCGGCGAGCCGCTCGCCGAGCTGCTCGACGCGCTCGAGCGGCAGCGCTACAGCCGCGCGACGATCGCACGACCCGATGCGTCGCTGACGCGCCGGTTCGTGGCCCGCGCGCGCGCGTTGCGCCCCCGGGGCGCGTGAAGACGTGCATGAAAACCGGGCGTCGATAATCGAGCGATGCGCCGACCTGCCCTGCTCCCGACCTTCGCCTGTGCCATCGCCGTCACTTTCATCGTCGGCGCGCTGACCCTGGCCAGCACCGACGCACTGGCCCGCAAGAAGAAACCCGTCGCCGAGACGATGCGCGCCGACGACGCGCCCGACATCGTCACCTACGGCCAGCGCGACGATGTGATGCGCTTCGGGGCCGAACTCGCCGAGCGCCGCGGTCTCGATGCCGCGTGGGTCCAGGCCGCCTTGCAACGCGCCCGCTACCAGCCGAGCGTCAGCAAGTTCATCATGCCGCCGCCGGCCGGCACCGCGAAGAACTGGGCCGCGTACCGCAGCCGCTTCGTCGAGCCGACCCGGATCCGCGCCGGCGTCGCGTTCTGGCGCGCCAACGAGAAGTGGCTGACGCTCGCCGAAGAACTCTATGGCGTGCCGCCGGAGATCGTCGTCGGCATCGTCGGCGTCGAAACGATTTACGGTCAGCAGATGGGCAACTTTCGCGTCATCGACGCGCTCGCGACCTTGGCGTTCGACTTTCCCACCGGTCGCAAGGACCGCGCGCCGTTCTTCCGCGACGAGCTCGAGAGCTTCTTCGTGATGTGCCAGAGCGAGGGCCTCGACCCGCTGCAGCCGAAAGGCAGCTTCGCCGGCGCGATGGGCATGCCGCAGTTCATGCCGTCGAGCGCCAACAAGTACGCGGTCGACCTCGACGGCGACGGCCACGTCGACCTGGCGCGAAACCCGGCCGACGTGATCGGCAGCGTCGCGCACTACCTCGCCGAGTTCGGCTGGCGGCGCGGGCTGCCGACACGCTTCGATGTGGCGGTGCCGGTCGCGACCGTCGACCGCGCGGTGCTGCTCGGCCCCGACATCCTGCCGAGCTTCACGCTGGCTGAGTTCGCCGAACGTGGCGCGCAGCTGAACGAGCTCGCGTTCGCGACCGACGTGCGGCTCGCCGAAGCCGGCGGCCTGGGCAAGCTCGCGCTGGTCGAGTTGCAGAACGGCGACGCGGCGCCCAGCTACGTCGCCGGCAGCGCAAACTTTTACGCGGTGACGCGCTACAACTGGTCGAGCTATTACGCCTTGGCGGTGATCGAGCTCGGCGAGGCGGTGGCGCGCGAGCTGACGCGCGGCCCGCGCTGATCCCGTTCCTGTCCCGGCGCGCTACGCGAGCGTGAGGCCGGCGATCCCGAACCGCTCGAACGCGTCGCGCGGCGCCGCTTCGGCGGCAGCAACGGCGGCGGCAAGGTCGAGATCGTCGACCCGCAAGACATCGACGCGGACAGCGCGCGTCACCGCGGCGACCCCGCGCGCGCAGGCGTCGAGCCAATCGTCCAGCCGCGCATCGCCGGGCATGCCCTCGCGCACGTCGAGACCGTGCACCAGTTCCCAGCTCGAGTCGAACCAGCCGGGGCCCTGGACAATCTCTTGCGTGTCGCTCGCGTCGTCGAGGTGCAGCGCCCGCAGCGTGCGCTGCGAGACGACGACGGCGTTGCCATCGGCGCGGGTGAAGCTGCGCAGGCTGAACTGGAAGCGGGCCATCTGAGTTCTCCCTCGGTGACGTTCGATGCGAGAGAGTTTTGCCGCCGGCGCGCGGCCCGACCATCCCCGCAAGGTCGGAACGCGGGGCAAAAATCGGGGGAGCCCGTCACCCCTCCCCCAATCGGGGGAAAGGCACCGCTCAGGCCGGGATCACGCTGACCTCGACGTCCATCCGCTGGTCGCCGCCGCCGAAGATCACGCCGCGCAGCGGCACCACGTCGGCGAAATCGGCGCCCCAGGTCAGCGTGATGTAGCGCTGATCGGCGAGCTGGTTGTTGGTCGGGTCGAACTCGACCCAGCCGTGCTGCGGCGACCAGGCCGCGACCCAGGCATGCGAGGCGTCGGCGCCCATCAGCCGCGGCATGCCGGGCGGTGGGTCGGTCAGCAGGTAGCCCGACACATAGCGCGCCGGCAGGCCATGGCCGCGCAGGCAGGCGAGCATCAGGTGCGCGAAATCCTGGCACACGCCGCGCTTCTGGTAGAGCACCTCGTCGACCGAGGTGCTGACCGTGGTCGCGCCCGGCTCGAACTCGAAGTCGTCGTGGATGCGGCGCATCAGCTCGGTCACCGCGGCCAGCCACGGTCGGCCCCGATCGAAGGAGGTGCTCGCGTACTGGCGCGCGCCTTCCGAGAGCGGCACCAACGGCGTCGGCTCGCTCATGCTGGCGGGGATCAGGTCATCCAGTTGGGGCTCGCGGCGAATCGCTTCGCGCACGGCCTCCCACGCGAGCGGGGGCGGCGGTGCGATGGCCTGAGTCTGCGACTGCATTTGTGCACCACCCTGCAACTGCATCTGCTGCTGCGCCGGCAATGCCGTCGGCACATCGACCGACGGCCGCTCGCCGACCTCGACCAGGCACTCCATGCGCACGCGCAGCATGCGGTGCGCGCCGTGCAGG
>JAZJZJ010000314.1:0-11469 GCA_040389925.1 Pseudomonadota bacterium | reverse complement strand
ACGACACCAACCCCGAGAAGGAGGAGCAGGAGTATGTCGACAGCATCCTCGATGCGGTCACATGGCTGGGCTTCGACTGGCATGCCGAATTTGGCGGTGTACGAACGTCGCACCTCTACTACGCCAGCAACTACTTCGACTTCATGTACCGCGCCGCCGAAGCGCTGATCGACGCGGGCCTGGCCTACGTCGACGAACAGACCGCCGACGAGATGCGCCACAACCGCGGCGACTTCGGCCATGCCGGCACCGACAGCCCGTTCCGCGCCCGCACACCGGCCGAGAACCTCGCGCGTTTTCGCGCGATGCGCGCGGGCGCCCTGCCCGACGGCGCAGCCGTGCTGCGCGCCAAGCTCGACATGGCGAGCCCGAACATCAACCTGCGCGACCCGGCGCTGTACCGCATCAAGCACGCCGCGCACCACAACACCGGCGACGCCTGGTGCATCTACCCGATGTACGCCTACGCGCACCCGATCGAGGACGCGCTCGAAAACATCACCCACAGCATCTGCACGCTCGAGTTCGAAGACCAGCGCCCGTGGTACGACTGGCTGCTCGACACGCTGTGCAGGTTGGGCCTGCTGGCGCAGCCACGGCCGCACCAGTACGAGTTCGCACGCCTGAACGTGACCTACGTGATCACCAGCAAGCGCAAGCTGCGCCAACTCGTCGATGAAAGAATCGTCGACGGCTGGGACGACCCGCGCATGCCCACGATCGTCGGCCTGCGCCGGCGTGGCTACACGCCCGAAGCGGTGCGGCTGATGTGCGAGCGCGCCGGCACCAGCAAGGCCGGCGGCTGGACCGACTACGCGAGCCTGGACATCGCGCTGCGCGAAGACCTCGAAGGCAAGGCGGCGCGCGCGATGGCGGTGATCGAGCCGATCCGGCTGAAGCTGACGAACTGGGTCGAGCTGTTCGGCTCGGCCGATCACCGCGAGCCCTGCAGTGCGCCGGCGAACCCGCATCGCCCCGACCTGGCGCCGCGCGCGTTCAGCCTCGGCAGCGAGGTCTGGATCGAGCGCGACGACTTCGCCGAGGTGCCGGCGAAAGGCTTCTTCCGCCTGTTCCCGGGCAACAGAGTGCGCTTGAAATACGGCTACGTGATCGAGTGCACCGGCTGCGAAAAGGACGCGAGCGGCGCGATCACCGCGGTCACGGCCACGGTCGTGCCCGACACCAGAAGCGGCACGCCGGGCGCGGATGCGGTCAAGGTCAAGGGCACGATCACCTGGCTCGGCGTGCACGACGCGCTGCCGGCCGAACTGCGTCTCTACGACCGCCTGTTCACCGAGGCCCAACCCGACGCCGGTGGCAAGGATTTCAAGGCCGCGCTCAACCCGGCCAGCAAGAAGGTCGTCGCCGGCTACATCGAGCCGTCACTCACGCACGCACAGCCCGACGACAAGTTCCAGTTCGAGCGCCACGGCTACTTCGTCGCCGACCGCGTCGATCACACGGCCGCCAAGCCGGTGATCAACCGGATCGCCGGCCTCAAGGACTCCTGGGCGAAATAGCCGGCGCCGCTCGTCGAGCTCGGTCTATTGGCCGGGGCCGGCGGTGGCCGCGGTCGCGGTCACCACGGGCGGCAACACCGGTGGGTCGAGCAGCGCCAGCTGCGGGCTCTTCAGCACGCGCGCGTACTGCACGACCGAGCTGCCGGCGTCGTACGGCAGCTTCTGCCAAGGGTTCGCGCCGTGCGCAAGCAGAAACTCGACCATCTCGGCCCGACTCGATGGATGCGTCAGGAAGTTCGGCGTCAGCACCCGCGCGAGCGGCACCCACGGCAGTTGGTTGTGCTGCACCGGCGGAACCCGGTTCGCGAGTTCGGGCACGCGGGCGATCCACCAGTCGAGCGCGGCCCAGTGGCTGCCGCGCAGCGCGAGTTCGAAACCGCGCGGCTGCACGCCGTCGAAACTGCCGAGGCCCGCGCGCGCGGTGTGGCCGCGGGCTTCGAGAGCGAGCGCGAGCGGTGTGCCGAGCGCGTCGGGATGGAGCGCGCCGAGCGGGCCGAAGCCGACCGCGCCGACATCGAGATCGCCCTGCGCGAGCCAGGTGGCGAGCGGCGCATCGAGCCCGGCGCGCAGCGCGCTCGGGCAACTGAGCATGCGCACCACGTCGTGGTGGATCGCGCGCGCATCGGCAAGCGCCAGCCAGCGCATCGACTCCAGCACCGCCGGCGACGCGATCGAAAAGTCGGGGCAGCCTTCAGCAAATGACGTTGATTGCGCCAGCTCGACCAGCGGCGACTGCGAGCAACCCTCGGGCGACGCGCCCTTGGCGATGAGCTCCGGCACCACAGGCCACAAGCGCGGGTCGCGCACCGCGACGGTCAGCGCGCAGCCCTGCAGCGTCGAGTGGTGCAAGTCGGTCGCGAGCACGCTGCCGGGTACGAACGCGCCGCAGCGCGGGTTCAGCGCGCGCTCGACGCTGTCGAGCCGGTGGCACGGCGTGTCGCCGCCCTCGGTCATCCTGGCGTGCAGGTGTTTGACGATCTCCCAGGTCACGCCGGTGTCGGTCGCGACGCCGGCGGCGGTGAGCAGCACACCGGCGGTGGTGCAGCCACCGAGCAGCAACGCGGCGGCGCCGCACAGACCGGCCGCGACCAGTTTCGAGAACCGAGATTGAATCGCCCGCATCGCCACGCTCCGAGTCGGCAACGCCTGCCGCACATCGTTCGTTGATTGCAATTCCCGGACCGGCCGATCCGGCGCCCGATCGGCACGAGAACCGGGTCGGAGTGACGGTCCTGGTCGACTGGCGCAGGCGCGACGGCGAACGCCGGGCCGGGATTCGGCCAGACCGTAACGCGATGTTTCGCCCGGCGATGCGGCATGATCCGGCGCGCCGACCCCGCCCAAACTGCCCCGCCCTCGATGAACCGACTCGCCGCCAGCTTCGCCCTCGCTTTCGCCACCACCTTCGCACACGCGATCGAGTTGCCGCAGCAGCGCCTGGCCCCCGGTGGCGTCGCACGGATCGCGCTCGGGGCGTCTGCCGACGCGCCCAGCGCGAGCTTCAACGGCGTGCCGGTGATGGTCGTGCGCGAAGGCTCGCAGTGGCTCGCGCTGGTGGGCATCGGCTTGGCGGCAGCGCCCGGCGAAGCGAGCCTGCGGGTGCGGCACGGCGGCGCCGAGAGCGCGCTGCCGTTTTCGATCAAGCCGTTTCACTACGCCGAGCAGCGCCTGAAGGTCGCGCCCGGGCAGGTCGATCTGGCGCCCGACGACCTCGCGCGCTACGAGCGCGAGAGCGCGCACCTGAAGCAGGTCGTCGCGACCTTCAGCGAGGCGGCGCCCGAAACGCTGCGGCTCGCGCCACCCGTTCCCGGCCGGCGCTCCAGCTCGTTCGGGCTGCGCCGGGTGTTCAACGGCCAGGCGCGCAATCCGCACAGCGGCATGGACATCGCCGCGCCTCAAGGCACGCCGGTACGCGCACCGGCCGCCGGCCGCGTGATCGACACCGGCGACTACTTCTTCAACGGCGGCACCGTCTGGCTCGACCACGGCGCCGGGCTGCTGACGATGTACTGCCACCTGTCGTCGATCAGCGTGCAGGTCGGCGACATGGTGGCCGCCGGCGCGCCGATCGGCGCGGTCGGCATGAGCGGCCGCGCGACCGGCCCGCACCTGCACTGGTCGGTGAGCCTGAACCGCGCGATGGTCGATCCGGCACTGTTCCTGGCACCGGCCGGGCCGGCGAACTGACGAACCGCGCTCAGCGGCCCAGCGCCTGATCGCGCTGCTGCTTCTCGGCGGCGACGTCCGCAGGCGTCGGCGCGACACGCACCGCCGGCGGCGGCAGGCCGAGCAGGCCGGCGATCGTCGCGGCAGCGGCATCGACCGCCGCCGGTGCATCCGGGGCCGACGCGGCGTCGGCCGGCACCTCGGGCGCATCGCGCACCACCTGCGGGAACGTCGCCTTCGCGTCGATCAGCTTCGCCTTCCGGCCCTGCTGCATGAACGCGCCGACGAGTCGCAACGCGTTGTGGCCACCCTGGCCCCAGTAGTTGCTGCGGATCGTCACGCGCGGGTCGTTGAAGCCGACCCATGCGCCGGCCACCAGCTTCGGGCTGATCAGCATGAACCAGCCGTCGGTGTTGTTCTGGGTCGTGCCGGTCTTGCCGGCCAGATCGCCCTTGACGCCCCACTCGCCGCGGATCGCCGCGCCGGTGCCGGTTTGCACCACGCCGCGCATCACGTCGACGAGTTTCTCGATGACGGCCTGATCGAGCACGCGCTCGGGTTGGGACTCGAAGCTGTCGAGCACCTTGCCGTTGCGGTCGGCGATCTGCGCGATCAGCAGCGGCGCGCGGCGCTCGCCGAGCGCTGCCAGCGTGGCGTAGGCGTTGCCCATTTCGAGCAAGGTGACCGGGCTGGTACCGAGCGCGAGCGACGGCACCGGGTCGAGCTTCGAGTCGCGCACGCCGGCCGCCTGCGCGAAGCTCGCGACCGCCTCGGCGCCGACCTCCTGCATCACCTGCGCGGTGATCGTGTTCTTCGACTGCACCAAGCCCTCGCGCATCGTCATCATCTCGCCCGACGGCCCGCCACCGTCGGTCGGCTGCCAGACGCCGCCGTCGGCCAGCGCAATGTCGATCGCGCCGTCGAGGTAGGCATGTTCGGTCGACATGCCGCGCTGCAGCGCCGCGCCGTAGACGAAGGGCTTGAAGGTCGAGCCCGGCTGGCGCTTCGCTTGGGCGACGTGGTCGAACTGTTCGCGTGCGAAATCGGGGCTGCCGACCCACGCGCGCACTGCGCCGCTGGTCGGGTCGATCGCGATGAAGCCGGCCGACAAGCGCGTCTTGTCGGCGCGCAGTTTCGCCATCGCGTCGGCATCGGCGAGCACGGCCTCGAGCGCCTGCGCATCGCTCCGACCGGCCTGCTTCGCGACGCGAAACTCGGACGTGTCGCGCGCCATGTCGCGCAGCATCTCGGGCCGCTGCTTCCAGAAATACGTGAACGGCGCGAGCGCATCGCCTTTGGCCGGGACGGCGGCGGGCTGGACGCGCGCCGTGCGCGGGCGGGCCTCGCTCCATTCTTCGCCGGCGATGCGTTGCAGCAGCGCGACCTGCTGCACCACCGCGTCCTGGGCGATGCGCTGCAGCCGGGCATCGAGCGTGGTGCGGATCACGAGCCCGTCGGTGTCGAGGTCGACATCGTGCGCATCGGCCCACTCGACCAGTTGCTCGCGCACATGCGCGACGAAGTGCCGCGCCTGGCCGATGTCGCCGTCTTCGGGCCGCTTGAACGAGAGCTGCAGCGGCTGCGCGCGGAGCTGCTCGTAGCGCGCCGGCGTCAACGCGCCGTGCTTGACCATCTGCGCCATCACGACGTTGCGCCGCTCGCGCGCGCGCTCCGGGTTGCGCACCGGGTTGTAGCGCTGCGAACCCTTGAGCATGCCGACCAGCGTGGCGCATTGCACGGTGTCGAGCTGCGCGGCCGGCTTGTCGAAATAGGTGCGCGCGGCCATCTCGATGCCGCGCACGTTGTAGAGGAACGGCGCGCTGTTCAGGTAGCTCTCGAGGATCTCGTCCTTGGTGCTGGTGCGCTCCAGGCGCAGCGCGGTGATCGCCTCGCGCAGCTTGCGGTTGATGCTGACCTCGTTGCCGATCTCCTGCGGGAACAGGTTGCGCGCGAGCTGCTGCGTGATCGTCGAGCCGCCCTGGAACTTGCCCCGCAAGATGCCCCAGGCCGATCCGGCGATGCGCGTCGGGTCGATGCCATGGTGCTCGTAGAAGCGGTGATCCTCGGTCGAAATCAGCGCGCGGATCAGGTCGGGCGGGACGTCCTTCAAGCGCAGCGGCGCCTGGTAGACGGTCGCGAAGCGGCCGATCACCTCACCGTCGCTCGACAGGATCACACTCGGCCGCAGGTTCTGCGCACGGCGCAACGCGTCGACCTGGGGCGTGGTCCAGACCAGCACGCCCAAGTAGAGCGCGGTCGCGGCGACCACGCCGGTGGCGGTCAACACCGGCCAGCGCGCGATGCGCCTCAGGCGCTGCGGCCACGGGCGCGCTGCGGGCGTTGAAGACTCGTCGGAAGATGGAAGCATGAAGGGGCCGGAAGCGTGGCCGGAATCGTCGCACAACCGCGGCCCGCGCTGTGACAGGGTGTGGCGCACCGGCTGTCTGGCGGCGGTTTGTCGGAGAATGGCGGCCCATGCCGGTCAGCCATTGCCGCTGCTGCCGCGTTGTTGCGCAGCCCGCGTGAACTTTTCAGCGCCGACACGACTCTGTCGGCGCAACCCACCACAAGGACCTCGAACGTGAATCGTCGCGATTTCTCCGCCCAGCTCGCAGTCACCGGCCTCGGCGCCGCCGCATCCTCGCTGTTCGTCGTCGTCGCCGGGCCGGCCGCCGCGCAGGGCGCACCGGCCGAAGGCCGCCAGTTCACAAAGATCGAGCCACCGGTGGCGCCGATCGCGCCGGGCAAGATCGAGGTGCTCGAGTTCTTCTCGTACGCGTGCCCGCATTGCAACTCGTTCGAGCCGACGGTCGAGGCCTGGACCAAAAAACTGCCGGCCGACGTCGCCTTCCATCGCGTGCCGGTGCCGTTCCTGATGAATTTCGAGAACCTGATGCGCACCTACTACTCGCTCGAGACGATGGGCTTGGTCGAGACGATGCAGCGCAAGGTGTTCACCGCGATCCACGTCGAGCGCAACTTCCTCGAGAAGCCGGCCGACATCGCCGCGCTGATGGCGAAGAACGGCGTCGATGCGGCCAAGTTCACCAGCGTCTTCAATTCGTTCTCGGTCGCCAGCAGCGTGACCCGCGCGAAGAAGCTGGCAGCCGCGTACAAGCTCGACGGCGTGCCCTCGATCGCGGTGCAAGGCCGCTGGGCGACGTCGCCGGGCCAGGCCGGCGGCCCCGAACAGGCGATGGCAGTCACCGACTACCTGATCCAGCGCGCGCGCACCAAGGCCTGATCGGTTCAGCTCAGGGGTGAAGCCTCTCGCCCCGGCCCAGCATCGCGACAAAGGTCTCGATGCGCCGGGCGCGCGTTTCGGCGCGCTTCGCGGTCTGCAGCCTGAACAGCACCGCGTAGCGGTTCTGTGAATCGAGCGTCGCGAAGTACGCCTTCGCGCGCGGGTTCGCATCGAGCGCCGCCTGCAGGTCGGCAGGCACGGTCGCCGTGCTGGCCGGGTCGTAAGCCGCGTTCCAGCGGCCATCGGCCTGCGCGCGCGCCATTTCCTTCAGGCCGGCCGGCTGCATCCGGCCGGCAGCGACCAGCGCCAGCGCCTTGTCGCGGTTCACCTTCGACCAGATGCTGCGCGGCGCGCGCGGCGTGAAGCGCTGCAGCCAGTGATGCGGGCCGTCGCTGCGGTTTCGGGCGTCGATCCAGCCGTGGCACAGGGCGAGGTCGAGCGCGTCGGGTTTCGAGATCGAAGGCGTTGGCGCGCCCCGCTTCGCGATGCGCAGCCAGACGCCGGGCGAGCTCGCGTGATGCGCCTGCAGCCACGCAGCCCAGTCGGCCGGGCCGTCGAAGTGGAGCGGCGCGTCGGCGGCGGTCGGGTTCGCCATCGCGGCGCTCAGCGCCGGCTCTTCGCCTTGCGCGAGTCGAGCTCGGCGATCTGTGCTTTCAGCAGCAGCAACAGGGTTCGCGCATTGGCCTCGCTCAGGCTCAGCACCGACGCCGGCATGCCGTCGTCCTGCGGCGGCGCGGCCTGCACCAGCGCGTCGAGCTGCATGCGGATCAGGCCGTTGCCGTTGGCCATCGCCCTGACCTTTTGAATCTCGATGTTCCAGGTCTTCATGCAAGCGCCTCCAGTTCGTGTCGTTGTTCCGTGGCCGGCGCCAGCCCGAGCATCTCGGCGACGCGGCGCGGGTCGTTGATGGTACGCACTGCCATGTACGCCAGCTCGGCCTGCGGGTGGCGGCGGCGCAGGTAGTTGAGCCACTGCTTCAGGCGGCCGGCGCGGGCCTTCGGTTCGATGTGGCCGCAGACAAGGCGCCAGAACGCCGCCAGCAAGGGCTGCAGTTCGGCCCAGCCGAGTTCGGCATGCGCACCGCGGTCGGCCGCGATGATCGCCAGCGCCAGACCCGGGTCGCTGACCATGCCGCGGCCGAGCATCAGCGTGCTGCAGCCCGAGAGTTCGCGGCAGCGCAACGCATCGGCGACGCTCCAGATCTCGCCGTTCGCGATCACCGGCACCGCGACCGCTGCGCGGATCTCGGCGATGCGCTCCCAGTACGCCGGCGGCCGGTAGCCGTCGGCCTTGGTGCGGGCATGCACGACGAGTTCGGCGGCGCCGGCCGCGACGATGGCGTGCGCGCATTCGACGGCACGATGGGCATCGTTGAAGCCGAGCCGCATCTTGGCCGAGACCGGCATGTCGGCCGGCACCGCGCGCCGCACCGCGGCGACGATGGCGTGCAGCAGCGCCGGGTCTTGCAGCAGCGCCGCGCCACCGCCGTGGCGGTTCACGATCTTCGCCGGGCAGCCGAAGTTCAGGTCGATACCGGCCGGGTGCAGGCCGGCGAGCCGGGCCGCGTTCTCGGCCAGACAGACCGGATCGGAGCCCATCAGCTGCACCCGCACCGGCACACCGGCGCGGGTGCGGGAACCAAAGTTCAGCTCAGGCACGACGCGCGTGAACACGCGCTCGGGCAGCAAGGTGCCGGTGACGCGGATGAACTCGGCCACGCAGCGGTCCACGCCGCCGGCGCGCGTCAGGATGTCGCGCAAGGTGAAGTCGAGCAGCCCTTCCATCGGGGCGAGCAGGATGGTCATGAACGGTGGGGTTGGCGCGTTCGCGCGGTCCGCCAGTGTAAGAACCCCGCGGCCGACTCATCGGGGCCGATTCCGCTAGAGTCCCGCGGACCCTGCCCTTCCAGCATTCGAGGACCCTTGCCAATGAACCTGATCTACGTCGGCGACGCCATGTGCTCCTGGTGCTACGGCTTCGCGCAGCCGCTCGACGAGTTGCTCGCCGATCCGCAAGACGCCGCGCCGCTGCAACTGGCGCTCGTGATGGGCGGACTGCGGCCGTTCACGACCGAGACGATCACGCCCGCGCGCGCCGACGAGCTCGCCGGCCACTGGCACCGCGTCGCCGAAGCGAGCGGTCAGCCGTTCGCGCAAGCGCCGAACACCGCGCTGCACATCCCCGGCTTCGTCTACGACACCGAACCCGCCGCGCGCGCGACCGTGACCGTGCGCAGCCTGTGGCCGCAGCATGTCTGGCGCTATTTCAAGGCGGTGCAGCACGCGTTCTACGCCGAGGGCCGCAACGTCACCGAGCCCGCCGTGCTGGCCGACATCGCCGAGGCGCTCGGCCTGCCGCGCGCCGAGTTCGGCAAGGCCTTCGCGTCACAGAAGATGCGCGACGCGACCCTGCAGGATTTTCAGCAATCGCAAGCGTGGGGCATCCGGGGTTTTCCGACGCTGGTCGCGGAACATGGTGACCACTTGCATCTGGTGGGCAGCGGCTTCATGCCGATCGCGACGCTGCGCGAACGTCTGTCGGGCGCCGCCACGGCACACGATCACCAGCACTGAGCCTGCGGGTCGGCGATTGCTGCGCCGCAACATCTGTATACGCGGGCACAATCGGCGCCGCCATCATTCCCGGAATGCAAATGAACAAACTCATGTGTGCCGGCGCTGCCGTGCTCGGCCTGTACGTCACCTTCAGCGCCGCGGCGCAAGGCGATCTGATCACTGTCAACACCAAGGAGGCCGGGGCCGTGGTCACGGCCAGCGGCCTGGTTTACAAGTCGATGCGCGAGGGCACCGGCGCGAGCCCGACGGCGGCCGACACGGTCAAGGTTCACTACCGCGGCACGCTCGCCGACGGCAGCGAGTTCGACAGCTCGTACGCCCGCAATGCGCCGGCACAGTTCCCGCTCGGCGCGGTCATCCCGTGCTGGACCGAAGGCGTGCAGCGCATGAAGATCGGCGGCAAGGCGAAACTGACCTGCCCGTCGAAGATCGCCTACGGCGAGCGGGGTGCCGGCAACGGGAAGATCCCGCCGAACACCCCGCTGCAGTTCGAGGTCGAATTGCTGGAGATCGCGAAGCGCTGAGGTTCGATCCGCAGCGCCGCTGGCACTGCCTTACTGCTTGATCGTCAACTGGTTGTCGACGCTGACCACACCCTTGACGTTCTGAGCCAAGGTCGTCGCCCGCACCTTCGCCGTCAGCGTGGGCGCACTGCCCTTCAACGCGACCCGGCCGCTGTCGGTGTCGACGTTGATCGCCAGCGCGCTCAGGTTCGGGTCTTTGGCGAGTTCGCTCTTGACGCTGCTGGTGATCACCGCGTCGTCGATCTTGTCGCCCATTTTGGCGCTCGCATTGGCCGCGGCATCCTTGGCCTTGTCCAAGCCCGCGGCCGCGTCGTTGCCGACGTCCCTGGCCTTTTGCTCCACGCTGGCAACCACGTCGCCGGCACTGTCCTTCGCGTCCTGCTGCTCGGTCTTGCTGCAACCCGCCAGCGCCACGGCGGCCACCAGCGCGCCGATCGTCGTCATGCTCAGAATTCGTTGGTTCATCTCACTGCTCCTCAATGTCGGCCGCATGCTGTGCGGCCGGATGTCGATGGCCTTGCGCCACCGCGTTGCAGCGGCGCGAAAGGGTGTGACACAACCTTAAGAGCGCTGCTTGGCGGCGGCCGTCGGGCGTCGGGCGATTCGGCTGTCGGACGACGCCCACAGTGCGGCCCGACCCGCGTCAGTGCGCACAGCGCCGGCTGATGCGCGGATACGCATACTCGCGTCCGACGACGGCGCGGGCGTACAGGTAGTTGTCCCGGGCGCGCTCGCTGAGCGCATCCATCGCGACGTGGCCCTGTTCGTCACACGGAAAGCACAGCGCGCGGCCCGCGTGGAACAGCGATTGAAACCTGATCTCGTAGTTCGAAGCATTCATCGAGCGGCACCCTTGTGTTGCACAGCGTCGTCGAACACGGACCGACGCTGGATCAACTATCGGCGGTGAGCCGGGCGTGCGCTGTCGGTGCGACGCGCCGGCGCGTGTCGGCGAAGTCCCCTGCGCGGCGTCGGCCCTGTGGCCGCGGGCCGCGATAATCGCGGATGACCCGCACCCACGTTTCGCCCGCTGCCGCATCCGCCGGCGCATCTTTCTCCACGCTGCCGCTCGGGCCGGCGCAGCTCGCCAATCTCACCACGCTCGGCTATCACGCGATGACGCCGGTGCAGGCGGCGAGCCTGCCGCTCGCGCTCGCGGGCGACGATCTGATCGTGCAGGCGCAAACCGGCAGCGGCAAGACCGCCGCGTTCGCGCTCGCGC
The DNA here is from genome assembly GCA_040389925.1 of Pseudomonadota bacterium. Taxonomy (GTDB): domain Bacteria; phylum Pseudomonadota; class Gammaproteobacteria; order Burkholderiales; family Burkholderiaceae_C; genus LMDS01. The sequence continues at coordinate 217 of JAZJZJ010000314.1, read as the reverse complement.
TCTTGGCCAAACTCAAGCTCGATGGTCAAACCCAACCGTTCGCGGTGCAGGCGCTGGTGCTGTGCCCGACGCGCGAACTCGCCGACCAGGTCACGACCGAGATCCGCCGCCTCGCACGCAGCGAAGACAACGTGAAAACGCTGACGCTGTGCGGCGGCGTGCCGCTGCGCAACCAGACCGAGAGCCTGAAGCACGGCGCGCACGTCGTCGTCGGCAC
>JAZJZJ010000313.1:6833-11828 GCA_040389925.1 Pseudomonadota bacterium | reverse complement strand
GACCGCGCCGTCGGTGACGAGCCAGAACTCGTCGCAGACCTCGCGCAGCAGCGCCCGGTCGTGGCTCACCAGCATCACCGTGCCCTCGAACTCGTTCAGCGCCATCGACAGCGCCTCGCGGGTCGTCAGGTCGAGGTGGTTGGTCGGCTCGTCCATCAGCAGCAGGTTGGGGCGCTGCCAGACCAGCATCGCGAGCACGAGACGCGCCTTCTCGCCGCCCGACAGAGTGCCGACCGGCTGCGTCACCATCTCGCCGACGAAGCGGAACGAGCCGAGGAAGTCGCGCAGTTCCTGCTCGCGCCCGGCGGGGCCTTTGTCGCGCGCGAGGCGGATCATGTGCATCAGCGCGCCGTCGTCGAGCGAGAGCACGTCGAGCTCCTGCTGCGCGAAGTAGCCGATCGACAGGCCTTTGCCTTCGGTGATGTCGCCGGTCAGGCGCGGCAGGTCGCCGACGATGGTCTTGACCAGTGTCGACTTGCCTTGGCCGTTGGCACCGAGGATGCCGATGCGCTGGCCCGCGAGCACCGAGCGGTTGATGTTGTCGATGATGCGCGTCTCGTTGCCGTCGTCGCCGTGGTAGCCGCAGGCGACCTGCGAGAACGCCAGCATCGGGTTCGGCAAATTCAGCGGCTCGCGGAACTCGAACTGGAAGTCGGCGCTGGTCAGCACCGGGCCGAGCCGCTCCATGCGCGCTAACGCTTTCACGCGGCTTTGCGCCTGCTTGGCCTTGCTGGCCTTGGCCTTGAAGCGGTCGATGAATTTCTGCAAGTGCGCGATGCGCTCCTGCTGCTTGGCGTAGCCCGCCGCAGCCTGCGTCAGGCGCTCGGCGCGCATTTCTTCGAACGCGGTGTAGTTGCCGGTGTAGCGGGTCAGCTTGGTTTCGTCGAGGTGCAAGGTGACGTTGGTGATCGCGTCGAGAAACTCGCGGTCGTGGCTGATCACGATCATCGTGCCTTCGTACTTCTTCAACCAGGCTTCGAGCCAGACGAGAGCGTCGAGGTCGAGGTGATTCGTCGGCTCGTCGAGCAGCATCAGGTCGGCCGGGCACATCAGCGCGCGGGCGAGCTGCAGGCGCATGCGCCAGCCGCCGGAGAAGCTGTTGACCGGCGAATCGAGCTCGGTGGGCTTGAAGCCCAGGCCTTGCAACATCGCCTGCGCGCGCGGCCGCGCCTCGAAGCCACCGGCTTCGGCGATCGCTTGGTGCGCGTCGCCCATCGCGTGGCCGTCGTCGTCGAGTTCGGCTTGCACCAGCTGGGCCTGTGCTTCCATCAGGCGGGTGTCGCCCTCGAGCACGAAATCGGTCGCGCCCTGGTCGGTTTCGGGCATGTCCTGGGCGACTTCGCCGATGCGCCAGCGCGGCGGCATGCTCACGTCGCCGGCGTCGGATTGCAGGCGCTTCGTGATCAGCGAGAACAGCGACGACTTGCCGGCGCCGTTGCGGCCGACCAAGCCGACGTTTTCGCCGGGTTGCAGCGTGACGCTCGCCTGGTTGAGCACGAGCTTGACGCCGCGGCGCAGGGAGACTTGATTCAGTACGAGCATGGGAAACGCAATCGGGAGAGGTTCAGGACCAACGGTATTTGGCGAGGGTTTCGCGGCTGACGAGCAAGACCTGGTCGTCGCCGGCGCTCGTTTCGAGCCACGCCACTTCGAGCCGGCGGAACGCATGCTCGAAGTGCGCCCGCTCGTTGCCGATCTCGAGCACCAGCACCGCGTCGACGGTCATGTGGCTCGGCGCCTCACGCAGGATTCGGCGGATCAGGTCCATGCCGTCGTCGCCGCCGGCCAGTGCCAGGGCCGGTTCGGCGCGGTACTCGGCCGGCAGCGCCTGCATGCTTTGCGAGTTCACGTACGGCGGGTTGCACAGGATCAGGTCGTAAGGCCCGCGCACCGCGGCGAGCAAGTCGGACTGCATCAGCGTGATGCGCTTGCCCAGCTTGTGGTTGTCGACGTTGATGCGCGCGACCGCGAGCGCGTCTTCCGAGATGTCGGCGGCATCGACCGTGACGTCGGGGTACGCCATCGCCGCGATCACCGCGAGGCTGCCGTTGCCGGTGCACAGGTCGAGCACCTTGTGCGTCGTGTCGCTGAGCCACGCGTCGAGCGTGCCGTGGCCTTCGCCGTCGGCGAGCAGTTCGGCGATGAACGAGCGCGGCACGATCGTGCGTTCGTCGACGTAGAACGGCACGTTCTGCAGCCAGGCTTCTTTCGTCAGGTAGGCCGCGGGCCGGCGCGTCTCGATGCGCTGCGTGATCAGCGCCTCGGCCTTGGCCTGCTCGTCGGCGCTCAGCTCGTTCTTCGCCTTCGCTTCCAGCGTATCCATTGGCAAGCCGAGCGACCACAGCACCAGCCAGGCCGCTTCGTCGAAGGCGTTGCCGGTGCCATGCCCAAACGAAACGCCCGCCTGTTTGAGGCGGGCGCTCTGCGCGGTGATCAGCTCTATCAGTGTCATGTCAGCAAGCGCACCAAGGTGTCGCGGTAGATGTTCTTCAGCGGATCGAGGCTCGCGACCTCGACCCGTTCGTCGATTTGGTGGATCGTCGCGTTCAGCGGCCCGAACTCGATCACCTGCGGGCAGATCCTGGCGATGAAGCGGCCGTCGGAGGTGCCGCCGGTGGTCGAGAGTGTGGGAGCAAGTGCGGTTTCGGCGCGGATCGCCGCCGACAGCGCCTCGCTCAGATCGCCGATCGGCGTCAGGAACGGTTCGCCGCCCAGCGTCCACGCGAGTTCGTATTTTAGGCCGTGGCGGTCGAGCAGCGCGTGAACGCGTGCCTTGAGCGATTCCGGCGTCGATTCGGTCGAGAAGCGGAAGTTGAAATCGAGCGTCGCGTCGCCCGGGATCACGTTGCTCGCGCCGGTGCCGGCGTGGATGTTCGATACCTGCCAACTGGTCGGCGGAAAGTACGCGTTGCCTTCGTCCCAGCGCATCGCGACGAGTTCGGCGAGTGCCGGGGCGACCAGATGGATCGGGTTTTTCGCCAAATGCGGATAGGCGATGTGGCCCTGCACGCCGATCACACGCAGCTTGCCCGAGAGCGTGCCGCGGCGGCCGTTCTTGATCATGTCGCCCAAGCGCTCGACCGAGGTCGGCTCACCGACGATGCAGTAGTCGAGCCGCTCGCCGCGTTCGCGCAGCCAGTCGCAGACCTTGACGGTGCCGTCGATCGCCGGGCCTTCTTCGTCGCTGGTCAGCAGGAACGCGACCGAGCCCGGGTGATCGGGCTGGCCCGCGACGAACTCTTCGACCGCGACCACCATCGCCGCGATCGAGGTCTTCATGTCGGCGGCACCGCGGCCGTAGAGCTGGCCGTCGCGGTGGGTCGGCACGAACGGGTCGCTGGTCCACTGCGTCAGCGGTCCGGTCGGCACCACGTCGGTGTGGCCGGCGAACGCCAGCAGCTTGCCCGCAACGCCGGCGCGCCCGCGGCGCACCGCCCAGAGGTTCAGCACGCGCGCGCCTTCGGGGCCGTGTTCGAGGCTGTGGAATTCGAAGCCCAATGGCGCCAGCCGATCGCGGATCACCGCTTGGCAGCCACCGTCGTCAGGTGTCACCGAACGGCGCGAGATCAGCTGTTCGGCGAGCTGCAGCGTGCGCGACATGGGTCTGTTCGCCCCTGCTCAGAAGCGGCGCAGGCTCGCCGACGAGGTCGTCGCCGGCTCGGGCCGCACGTCGAGCGTGATCTCGGTGAAGGTCGCCTGATCGCTCTGCTCCTCGCGCTTCGGCGTGAGGCGCGAGACCGGCGACGTGTCGTTCTGCAGGCGCCACATCAGGTTGGTCGGCGAGTCGGCGAAGGCCAAGCCTTCGTCGCGGGTGATGATGCCGGCGTTGATCAGCCGGGCCAGGTCTTGCTCGAAGGTTTGCGAGCCTTCGGCCATGGATTTCTCCATCGCCTCCTTGACGCCCGAGAAGTCGCCCTTCTCGATCAGATCGGAGACGAGCTTGGTGTTGAGCATCACCTCGACCGCCGGCACCCGGCCGCCGGCGGTGGCGCGCATCAGACGCTGCGACACGATCGACTTCAGCCCCGCAGCCAAGTCGGCGAGCAGGGCCGGGCGCGCTTCCGGCGTGTAGAACGACAGGATCCGGCCGAGCGCGTGGTAGCTGTTGTTGGCGTGCAGTGTCGACAGCACGAGGTGGCCCGACAGGGCGTACGAGATCGCCGCCGTCATCGTCTCGCGGTCGCGGATTTCGCCGATCAGAATGCAGTCGGGTGCCTGGCGCAGCGCGTTCTTCAGGCCGATGTTCAGCGACTGCGTGTCGCGCCCGACCTCGCGCTGATTCACCACCGACTTCTTGTTGCTGAACAGGAACTCGATCGGGTCCTCGATCGTCAGAATGTGGCCGGCGAGCTGCTGATTGCGTTGCTCCAGCATCGCCGCGAGCGTGGTGCTCTTGCCGGCGCCGGTCGCGCCGACCATCAGGATCAGTCCGCGCTTTTCCAGGATCATCGTGTTCAGCACGGTCGGCACGTTCAGGCTCTCGAGCGACGGGATCACGAACGGGATGCAGCGGAACACCGCGGCGATCGTGCCGCGTTGCTTGAACGCGCTGAGACGGAAGCTGCCGACGCCAGGGATGCCGACGCCGATGTTGAGCTCGCCGGTGTCGTCGAGATCCTCGAGCTGGCCCGGCGTGAGCAGTTCGGCCAGCAGCTGGCGCGGCTGGGTGTGCGTGAGCGGCTGGTCACTGAGCTGCAGCAACTGGCCGTTGATCTTGATCAGGATCGGCGAACTCGCCGAGAGGTACACGTCGGACGCGCCCTTCTCCGACATCAGCCGCAACACGCGCTCCATGTTTCCGCCGCTCATGAGCTTCCTTTCAGGCCGTAGATGCTTCGATCATTTCACGCTTGGCGGGCTTTGGCTGACCTGCGGCGCGGGCGCAACGCCCGCGCGCGTGATCAGCTGCGCAGCAATTCGTTGATGCTGGTCTTCGCGCGCGTCTCGGCCGTGACCTGCTTGACGATCACCGCGCAGTACAGGCTGTGGCTGCCG
>JAZJZJ010000313.1:2814-6823 GCA_040389925.1 Pseudomonadota bacterium | reverse complement strand
GTAGATCTTCGTGCTCTGGCCGATGTACACGCCCATCGAGATCACCGAGTTCTCCTCGACGATCACGCCCTCGACGACCTCGCTGCGCGCGCCGATGAAGCAGTTGTCTTCGATGATGGTCGGGTTGGCCTGCAGCGGCTCGAGCACGCCGCCGATGCCGACGCCGCCCGACAGGTGCACGTTCTTGCCGATCTGCGCGCAGGAGCCAACCGTCGCCCAGGTGTCGACCATCGTGCCTTCGTCGACATACGCGCCGATGTTCACGTAGCTCGGCATCAGCACCACGTTCCTGCCGATGAACGAGCCGCGCCGCGCGACCGCCGGCGGCACCACGCGCACACCGGTGGCGCGCATCGCTTCTTCGTCGAGGTGCGCGAACTTGGTCTGCACCTTGTCAAAGAACCCCAAGTCGCCGGCGCGCATCATCTTGTTGTCGTTCAGGCGGAAGCTCAGCAGCACCGCCTTCTTGACCCATTGGTTGACGGTCCACTGGCCGACGCCGTGGCGCTCGGCGACGCGCAGGCGGCCGGCGTTCAGGTCGCCGATGACGGCCTCGACGGCGCTGTAGATCTCGGGGCTGTTGGCCGCGTTGATCGACGCGCGGCTCTCCCAGGCGAGTTCGATGGTGCTTTGCAGCTCGTGGGTGCTGGCTTGGGTCATGTTGGGCTCACAGGGATTTGACAAAGGAAACGATTCGGCGCGCGGCTTCGAGGCATTCGTCGACCTCGGCGACCAGCGCGAGGCGGACGCGGCCGGCGCCCGGGTTCACGCCATGCGCTTCACGCGCCAGCAGGCTGCCGGGCAGCACCGCGACATTGTATTGAGCGAGCAGGCCGAGCGCGAAGGCGACCTCGTCGCCGGCCTTGCCATCGATCGCGAGCTGCGAGACATCGGCCCAGAGATAGAACCCGGCATCCGGCAGCGCCACCGGCAACACCTCGGCCAGCAGCGGCGTGACCTGGGCGAACTTCGCGCGGTATTTGTCGCGGTTCGCGACCACGTGGGCCTCGTCGCTCCAGGCCGCGATGCTGGCCTGCTGCACGAGCGGGCTCATCGCGCTGCCGTGGTAGGTGCGGTAGAGCAGGAACTGCTTCATGACCTGCGCGTCGCCGGCGACGAAGCCCGAGCGCATGCCGGGCACATTGGAGCGCTTCGACAGGCTGGTGAACGCGATCAGGCGATCGAAGCCGCGGCCGAGCTTGGTGGCCGCTTCGAGCGATCCGAGCGGCGGCTCGTCCCTGAAGTAGATCTCGGAGTAGCACTCGTCGGAAGCGATCACGAAGCCGAAGCGCTCGCTCAGCTCGAACAGGCGCTGCCATTCGGGCAGCGGCATCACTGCGCCAGTCGGGTTGCCGGGCGAGCAGACGTAGAGGAGTTGCGTGCGCGCCCAGGTCGAGTCCGGAATGCTGTCCCAGTCGGCGGCAAAGTTGCGCGCCGGGTTGCTGTTGACGAACGCGACCTCGGCGCCGGCCAGCAGCGCCGCGCCTTCGTAGATTTGATAGAACGGGTTCGGCGACACGACCGTCGCGCCCGGCTTCGTTGGGTCGATCACCGTCTGCGCCAAGGCGAAGAGAGCTTCGCGCGAGCCGCCGACCGGCAGCACCTGGGTCATCGGGTCGACCGTCACGCCGTAGCGGCGCGCGATCCAGGCGGCGATCGTCTGTCGCAGCGCCGGCTCGCCCGCGGTCGCCGGATAGCTCGCCAAACCCTTCAGGTTCTCGGTGATCGCCTGCTTGATCAGTTCCGGCGTCGCGTGCCGCGGCTCGCCGATGCCCAGGCTGATCGGCTTGAACGCCGGGTTGGGCACGATGTCTTTGGTCAGCGCGCGCAGGCGCTCGAACGGGTAGGGGTGCAGGCGCGACAGCAGCGGGTTCATGCCGCGATTATCGACCGAGCGATCGACCGGGCGCCCGCTGGCCCGCTTCATGCGTAGGATGCCGACTACGGCCCGATGCGCGCTTGCCTTCTGCGCGCTTGGCCCGTTGGCCGCTGATGCCGGCTGTGATCCAGCCCCATCGTTGCGCGTGCTTCAGCGGCGCCCGGTCGCTGCGGCGACCTCACCCCCTCACGTTTGCGGGATCGCGCCCATGTTCATCAAGATCGGTTTCGACATCGAGTTGTCGGTCGCCTCGCCGATGGCCCTCATCTACCTGCTGCATGTGCACCCGTCGCGCAGCGCCGACTTGCTCGCGCCCGAGTTCATCGAAGTCGGCCCGAACCTGCCCGTCGACGAATACCTCGACGGCTTCGGCAACCTGTGCGGCCGGGTCAATGCGCCCGCCGGCGTGAACCAGGTGCGCTTTCGCAGCGAATCGGTGATTCGCGACCCGGGTGTGCTCGATCCGGTCGACGGGTACGCATGGCAGCACGACCCGACCGCTCTGCCGCCGGCGACGCTGCAGTTCCTGCTGCCGAGCCGCTACTGCGAAGTCGACAGCGAGTTGCTGCAGTTCGCCTGGAACCGGTTCGGCCACACGTCGCTGGGCTGGCCGCGGGTCCAGGCGATCTGCGACTTCGTGCACCAGCACATCCGTTTCGACTATGCCCAAGCGCGCGCGACGCGCACCGCGGTCGAGGGCTTTCGCGAGCAGGTCGGCGTGTGCCGCGACTACACGCACCTGGCGGTCACCTTGTGCCGCTGCATGAACGTTCCGGCGCGCTACTGCACCGGCTATCTGGGCGACATCGGCATCCCGCCGGTGCCGTATCCGATGGATTTCAGCGCGTGGTTCGAAGTCTTCCTCGGCGACCGGTGGCACACCTTCGATGCGCGCCACAACGTGCCGCGCATCGGCCGCATCGTGATGGCGCGCGGCCGCGACGCCGGCGATGTGCCGATCACGATGGCCTTCGGGCAGAACCAGCTGGCGCGCTTCAACGTGACCACGCACGAGGTCGACGGCTGGGGCAACGCGGTCTGAGACCCTACAGCAACCCGGTTTCCGCGCCGTGCCGGGGGAGTTGCACGACCGGTTGCGGCGTCCAGCCCTTCTTGCGGTGCTCGGCGACCACGTTGGTGTAGATGCCACCGCGCACGTACCACTTCGCGGTGATGCGGATGAAACGCGGATCGGTCACACGCACGATGTCGTCGATGATGTCGTTCGTCACCTTCTCGTGGAACGCGCCCTCGTTGCGGAAGCTCCACATGTACATCTTCAGGCTCTTCAACTCGACGCAGAGCTTGTCGGCCACCATGTCGATCGTGAAGTGCGCGAAATCGGGCTGGCCGGTCAGCGGGCAGTGGCAGGTGAACTCCGGGATCTGAAACTGGATCACGTAGTCGCGCTTCGGCGTCGGGTTCGGAAAGACCTGCAGGTCCTTGCTCGGCACGCTGGGCGGGTTGACGGGCTTTTGGCGCTGCGAAGCGGCAGCCTTGACAACGGATTTGGGTGTGGCGGTCTTGGCCATGTCGGTGACTTTTCGAGAGCTTTGAACGAAGGGCCGGATGCTATCATCCGCGCTGCTCCGAAGCCTGCCAATTGCAGGTTTTATTCAAACAAATCAAGCACTTAGGCGCCAGCCTCTCGATCGCCCCATGCGCCTGAACTCGATCAAGCTCTCCGGTTTCAAGTCGTTCGCCGAGCCGACCAACTTTCAGTTGCCGGGGCAACTCGTCGGCGTTGTCGGCCCGAACGGCTGCGGCAAGTCCAACATCATGGACGCGGTGCGCTGGGTGCTGGGCGAGAGCAAGGCCAGCGAGCTGCGCGGCGAATCGATGCAGGACGTGATCTTCAACGGCTCGGGGAATCGAAAGCCCGCAAGCCGCTCCAGCGTTGAGCTCGTGTTCAGCAACGAAGACGGCCGCGCCGGTGGCCAGTGGAACCGTTTCACCGAGATCGCGGTCAAGCGCGTGCTGACCCGCGACGGCACCAGCAGCTACTTCATCAACAACCAGCCGGTGCGCCGCCGCGACGTGCAGGACGTGTTCCTCGGCACCGGCCTGGGCCCGCGGGCCTACGCGATCATCGGCCAGGGCACGATCAGCCGCATCATCGAGAGCAAGCCC
>JAZJZJ010000313.1:0-2804 GCA_040389925.1 Pseudomonadota bacterium | reverse complement strand
TCGAAGAGGCCGCCGGCGTCTCGAAGTACAAGGAGCGCCGCCGCGAGACCGAGAACCGGCTCAAGGACACGCGCGAGAACCTGACCCGTGTCGACGACATCCTGCGCGAGCTGAACAGCAACCTCGACAAGCTCGAGAAGCAGGCCGAGGTCGCGTCGCACTACCGGGCGCTGCAGAGCTCGGGCGAGACGAAGCTGCACCAGCTGTGGTTCCTGAAGCACCGCGACGCGGCGAGCGTCGAGGCGAGCGTGAAGAAGAACGTCGCCGAGGCGATCAACGCGCTCGAAGCGCGCACCGCGGAGTTGCGCCACGGCGAGGCCGAACTGGAGACGATTCGCCAAGCGCATTACGCCGCCAGCGATGAGCTGCACACGCACCAGGGTTCGCTGGCCGAAGCGGCGCTCGAAGTGAGCCGGCTGGAAGAGCGCATCCGCTACGTCGTCGAAGGCCGGGCCCGGGTCGAGCAGCGTCTCGTCGAGCTGACCGCGCAAAACGCGCAGTGGGCGTTGCGCCAGACCGAGGCGACTGACGAACTCTCGGCCATCGCCGAACAGATCGCTGCGGCCGACGAGCAGGGCGAGGTGCTGGCCGCGCAGGCGGAAGAGCAATCGGGCAACCTGCCAACCTTCGAAGACGCGCTGCGCGCGGCGCAGAACGCCAGCAACGAACAGCGCAGCAAGGTCGGCGCGGTGCAGCAGCAGATCCAGGTGCTCGCGGCCGAGAGCCGCAACCTCGACGACCAGAAGCGCCAGTTCAACGCACGCCGCGACAAGCTCGCCGGCGAGCGCAACCAGTTGGCCGCGCCCGATGCCGACCGGCTCGCCGAACTCACGCAGCAGCACGCGGTCGCCGATGAAGCCTTCGGCGTTGCCGATGCGCGCCTGCACGAGCTGAACGACCAGGTGCCGTCGCTCGACGAAGCGCGCCGCGTCAACCAGGACAGCGTCAACACCGAGAGCGGCAAGCAGGCCGATCTGAGCGCGCGCCTCGACGCATTGCGTGCGTTGCAGGAGAAGGTTCAGACCGAAGGCAAGCTGAAGCCCTGGCTTGCCAGGCACGGCCTCGATGGCTTGCAAGGCCTGTGGACGAAGATCCACATCGAATCCGGCTGGGAAACCGCACTCGAAGCCGCGTTGCGCGAGCGCATGGGCGCGCTCGAAGTCGGCCGCCTGGAGACGATCCGCGCGTTCGCCAACGACGCGCCGCCGGCGAAGCTCGCGTTCTACACGCCGCCTCAAGCCGCGATCTCGAACACGCACCAGACGCTGTCCAAGCTCAGCGACCTGCTGCGCCTCGGCGACGCCGGCCTGAAGGCGCTGCTGAACGACTGGCTCGAAGGCGTCTACACGGCCGCGAACATCGACGCGGCGCTGGCCGAGCGCGCGAAGCTGACGCACGGCGAAGTCATCATGACCCGCGACGGCCACGCGGTCAGCCAGTACGCCGTGGCGTTCTACGCGCCCGACTCCGAACAGGCCGGCATGCTGGCGCGCGCGCAGGAGATCGAGAACCTCGAACGTCAACTGCGCGCGCAGGTGCTGATCGCCGAAGAGGCGCGCAGCGCGCTGGTGCGGGCGGAGGCGATGTACACCGACGCGTCGCAACGCCTGATCGGTGCGCGCCGCGAAGCCGGCGAAGCGCAGACGCGCGCGCACCAGTTGCAGGTCGAGCTGCTGCGCCTGTCGCAGCTCGCCGAAGCGACCAGCACGCGCCGCGCGCAGCTCGACGACGAGCTTGCCGAAGTCGACGCGCAGCTCGAAGAACTGGCCGAACGCGGTGCCACCGGCGAAGCGCGTTTCGAAGAACTCGACATGCAACTCGCCACGACGCAAGAGCGCCACGCCGAACTCGATGACGCGGTGATCGGCGCCGAGCGCAAGCTTGCCGAGGCGCGCGAGCAACTGCGCGCGCTCGAGCGTCAATCGCAGGAGGCCCAGTTCGCGGCCCGTTCGCTCGCCGCACGCCGCGGTGAACTGCAACGCGGCATCGAGACCGCGGCCCAGCAGCTGGCCGGCAACGCGCAGGCGCACGTCTCGCTGCAGGAAGAGCTCGCGCGCCTGACCGACGCGTCGGCCCAGGCCGGCTTGCAGGAAGCGCTCGCGCTGAAGCTCGACCGCGAGGCCGCGCTCGGCGCCAAGCGCAGCGAGTACGACGACCTGACGCTGCGCCTGCGGCGTGCCGACGAGCAGCGTCTGCAGCACGAGCAGAGCCTGCAGCCACTGCGCGATCGCATCACCAAGCTGCAACTCGAAGAGCAGGCCGCGCAACTCGGCGGCGCGCAGTACCTCGATCAACTCGTCGCGGCGAATGTCGACTTCGAGGCGCTCGCGGCCGGCATCGAAGCGAACAACGTCAAGCTCAGTGGCCTGCAAAGCGAGATCGACCGCATCAACCGCGAGATCAACGCGCTCGGCGCGGTCAACCTCGCCGCGCTCGACGAACTCAGCGCGTCGCGCGAACGCAAGGCCTTCCTCGATGCGCAGAACGCCGACCTGATGGAGGCGATGACGACGCTCGAAGATGCGATTCACAAGATCGACCTCGAAACTCGCGACCTGCTCGCGAGCACCTTCGATCAGGTCAACACGCACTTCGGCCGGATGTTCCCCGAGCTGTTCGGCGGTGGCAACGCGAAACTGGTGATGACCGGCGACGAGATTCTCGACGCCGGCGTGCAGGTGATGGCGCAGCCGCCGGGCAAAAAGAACAGCACGATTCATCTGCTCTCGGGCGGCGAGAAGGCGCTCACGGCGATCGCGCTGGTGTTCGCGATCTTCCAGCTCAACCCGGCGCCGTTCTGCCTG
>JAZJZJ010000312.1:0-7471 GCA_040389925.1 Pseudomonadota bacterium | reverse complement strand
TGAACATCGTCACCGGCCTCGGCGAAGAAGCCGGCGCGGCGCTGACCGCGCACCCCGGCATCGCCTTCGTCACCTTCACCGGCTCGAACGAGGTCGGCACGATGGTGCAGACGGCCGCCGCGAAGAACTTCGTCAAGGTCGCGCTCGAACTCGGCGGCAAGTCGCCGCAAGTGATCTTCGAAGATGCCGACCTCGACCGCGCGCTGCCGATCATCATCAAGGCGATCGCGCAGAACGCCGGCCAGACCTGCACCGCGGGCAGCCGCCTGCTGGTGCAGCGTTCGATCTACGACGCGTTCGTCAGCCGCGTCGCAAAGGCGTTCGCAGCGATGACCGTCGGCACGCCCGAGATGGACCGCGATTGCGGCCCGTTGATCAACCAGAACCAAATGAAGCGCGTGCAGGGGTACCTCGACCGCGCGAAGCGCGATGGCATCCCGGTGATCGCCGAAGCGGCGCTCGATACGAACCTGCCGAAAGGCGGTTACTACGTCACGCCGACGCTGTTCGGGCCGGTACCGGCCGATCACCCGCTCGCGCAGGAAGAGGTCTTCGGCCCGGTGCTCGCGGTGTTCGCGTTCGACGACGAAGCCGACGCGATCCGCATCGCCAACAGCACCGAGTACGGCCTGCTCGCCGCGGTCTGGACCGAGAACGGCGCACGCCAGATGCGCGTCGCGAAAGCGATTCGCGCGGGTCAGGTGTTCATCAACTGCTACGGCGCGGGCGGCGGCGTGGAGCTGCCGTTCGGCGGCGTGAAGAAGAGCGGCCACGGGCGCGAAAAAGGCCTGATCGCACTCGAAGAGATGAGCAGCACGAAGACGATCCTGCAGTTCCATGGTTGAACCGGAAACAAGCGCGGCGGACGCGTTCGACTTCGTCATCGTCGGCGCCGGTGCGGCCGGTTGCGTGCTGGCGAATCGGCTCTCGGCCGACGGCACATCGACCGTCTGCCTGCTCGAAGCCGGGCCGCCGGACGACAACGTCTTCATCCACATCCCGGCCGGCTTCATCAAGCTCGCGTACGACCCGAAATACACGTGGCAGTTCAAGACCGAGCCGGGCGAAGGCACGGCCGGGCGGCGCATCCCGACGACCCAGGGCAAGACGCTCGGCGGTTCGAGCGCGATCAACGGCTTCAACTGCACGCGCGGTCAGTCGAACGACTACGACGGCTGGGCCGCGCGCGGCAACCCGGGCTGGGCGTATGCCGACGTGCTGCCGTACTTCAAGCGCAGCGAGCGCCGCATCGGTGCCAATGTCGACGCGCGCTATCGCGGCAGCGACGGCCCGCTGCCGATCGCCGACTGCGACTGGCGCCACCCGCTGTGCGACGCCTTCATCGCGAGCGCGCACGAGATCGGCGTGCCGGAGAACCCCGACTACAACGGCGCGCGCCAGGAAGGCGCGGGCTACTACCAGCGCTGGATTCACAACAACCGGCGCTGGAGCAGCGCGAAGGCCTTCTTGCGCCCGGCGCTGAAGCGGCCGAACCTGAGCGTGCGCACGAACGCACAGGCGACGACATTGCGGTTCGAAGGCAAGCGCGTGATCGGCGTCGCGTATGTGCAAGGCGAACGCGGCCCGGTGCGCGAAGTGCGCGCGCGCCGCGAGGTGATTCTCTCGGCCGGCGCGGCGAACACGCCGAAGCTGCTGATGTTGTCGGGCATCGGCGCGCCCGAGGCGCTCACCGCGGTCGGCATCCAGGTGCAGCACGCGCTGCCCGGCGTCGGCGAGAACCTGCAGGACCACCACATGGTGCGCTCGGTCTGCCGCGTGAAGAACGCGAGCACGCTGAACCAGACCGCGCGCGGCGTGCGGCTGCTCGGGCAGATCGCACTGTGGGCGCTGCGGCGACCGAGCATCCTGTCGATCAGCCCGTCGGTCGCGTATGCGTTCTGGAAGTCCGACCCAGCACTGGAGCGTGCCGACCTGCAATTCCACTTCAGCCCCGGCAGCTACAAGGAAGGCGTGGCCGGCCTGCTCGACGACTTTCCCGGCATGACGCTGGGCTTCTACCCGCTGCGACCGAAGAGCGTGGGCAGCGTTCGGCTCGGCTCGTCGAACCCGTTCGATGCGCCGCGGATCCAGCCGAACTACATGACGCACGCGGCCGACCAGCAGGTCGTCGCTGCCGCGCTCAAACTCACGCGCCGCATGCTGCACGGCAGCGCGCTGAGCCGCTACCGCGAGCGCGACGAGTTCCCGCCCGAGACCACGACGAGCGACGCCGACCTGATCGAGTTCGCGCGCCAGCGCGGTGGCACCGCGTGGCACCTGATGGGCACCTGCCGCATGGGCCCGGCGAGCGCCGCCGATTCGGTCGTCGACCCCGAGCTGCGCGTGATCGGCCTGCACGGGCTGCGCATCGCCGACGCGTCGATCATGCCCGGCATGCCATCGGGCAACACCCAGATCCCGACCATGATGATCGCCGAGAAGGCGGCTGACATGATTCTCGGCCGCACCGCGCCGCCCGCCGAATACCCGCACTGATCCGATTCACGGAGAACGCCATGACCACCGATTCAAGACTCCCGAACTTCCGCTCACTCACGCCCGCGCAGCGCCTCGAAGCCGTCGGCCAGGCCGCTTCGCTGAGCGCCGACGACCTCGCGCTGCTGAGCACGCCCGGCGCGCTCCCGCTCGCGCTCGCCGACGGCATGATCGAGAACGTGATCGGCACTTTCGAACTGCCGATGGGCGTGGCGGCGAACTTCGTCGTCAACGGTCGCGACGTGCTGGTGCCGATGGTCGTCGAGGAGCCGTCGGTCGTCGCGGCCGCGTCGTACATGGCGAAGCTGGTGCGCGAGTGCGGCGGCTTCGAGACCTCGAGCACGGCGCCGCTGATGCGCGCGCAAGTGCAGGTGCTCGGCACCACCGACCCGTACGGCGCGCGCCAGGCGCTGCTGCGCCATCGCGCCGAGATTCTCGAGGTCGCGAACAGCCGCGACAAGGTGCTGATCGGCCTCGGCGGCGGCTGCCGCGACATCGAGGTGCACGTGTTCCCCGACACGCCGCGCGGCGCGATGGTCGTGATGCACCTGATCGTCGACGTGCGCGACGCGATGGGCGCGAACACCGTCAACACGATGGCCGAATCGGTCTCGCCGCTGGTCGAGAAGATCACCGGCGGCTCGGTGCGGCTGCGCATTTTGTCGAATCTGGCGGACCTGCGCATCGCCCGCGCGCGGGCGCGCATCACGCCCGCGGTGCTCGCGACGAAAGAGCGCAGCGGCGAGGAGATCATCGAAGGGATTCTCGATGCCTACACCTTCGCCGCGATCGACCCGTACCGCGCGGCGACCCACAACAAGGGCATCATGAACGGCGTCGACCCGGTGATCGTCGCGACCGGCAACGACTGGCGCGCGGTCGAGGCCGGCGCGCACGCGTACGCGGCGCGCGGCGGCCGCTACACGTCGCTGACGCGCTGGGAGAAGGACACATCGGGCGCGCTGGTCGGCACGATCGAGATGCCGATGCCGGTCGGCCTGGTCGGCGGCGCGACCAAGACGCATCCGCTGGCGCGCCTGGCACTGAAAATTCTCGACGTGAAATCGGCGCAAGAGCTGGGCGAGATCGCGGTCGCGGTCGGCCTGGCGCAGAACATGGGCGCGCTGCGCGCCCTGGCGACCGAAGGCATCCAGCGCGGCCACATGGCGCTGCACGCGCGCAACATCGCGCTGGTGGCCGGTGCGGTCGGCGCCGAGGTCGATCGGATCGCGAAGCAGATGGCGGCAGAGCAAGACGTGCGCACCGATCGCGCGCTGGCCTTGTTGAAAGAAATTCGCGCTCAGTGAGCCTGGATCAGCGCTTCTTCAACGCGCGCAGATCGATCATGCCGGCCAGCGTGCGCGGGTCGGCATTCTTCGCGAAGATCATGTGCTTCTGGATCTTCTGCGTGCCGGTCGTCGGAATGCTGTCGGTGAGCCAGACGAAGCCCGGCGCCTTGTAGTACGCGAGGTTCGCGTGGCAAAAGTCGAACAGCTCGCGCGCGACGCGCTGCCGCGCCGCGTCGCCAAGCGCTGATTCCTTCAGCACGATGCAGGCGAGCACTTCTTCTTCGCGCACCTCGTCGGGCACCGCCATCACGGCCGCCTGCTGCACCCGTGGGTGGGTCTGCAGCAGCGCCTCGATCTCGGCCGCCGCGATGTTCTCGCCCGAGCGGCGGATGATGTTCTTGCGCCGGTCGACGAAGTGCAGCATGCCGCTCGCGTCGCGCGTGACGATGTCGCCGGTGTGGAACCAGCCGCCGCGCCACGCGTCTTCGGTCGCGGCCGCGTCGTCGAGGTAGCCGGAGAAGAAGTCCTTGCGCGGGGTTTCGGCCGAGTGGCGGATCACCAGTTCACCGGCCGTGCCGTCGGGCAACTCGGCGCCCGCCTCGTCGACCACGCGCGCCTGCACGCCCGGCACCGCGCGGCCGAACGCGCGCGTGCCGACCTGGCGCGGCGGCATGTTGTCGACCAGCATGCGCACCATCTCGGTCATGCCCCAGAGTTCGAGCAGCGGGAAGCCGTAGCGTGCTTCGAACACGCTGTGCAGTTGCGGCTCGACACCGGCGCCGAAGCCGAAGCGAACCTGGTGCTCGCGATCCTGCGGGCTCGCTGGCTGGTTCAGCAGCATCGGGATCACGACGCCGAGGTAGTGCACGATGGTCGCGCGCGATTCGCGCACCTCGGCCCAGAAGCGCGACGGCGCGAAGCGATCGGTCTGCACCTGGCAGTTGCCGGTCAGCAGCATGCAGAAGAACGACAGGATCGACGCGTTCACATGAAACAGCGGCAGCGGGTTGTACAGCCGCTCCTGGCCTTCGCGGATCGTGGCCAGGCCGCCGCAGGTCGCGTAGGCGACGCCGGCGGCGAGCTCGTAGCGGTGCGACAGCACGCAGCCTTTCGGCCGGCCGGTCGTGCCCGAGGTGTAGAGGATGCTGGCGGGCGTTTGCGCCGTCACCGGCGCGCCATCGGCCGCGCGTTGCGGTGCCGGCAGCGGCTGCGCGAAGTCCTCGAACACGATGACCTGCGGTTGATGCGCCGACTCGGCCAGCGCCGCGCGCAAGGCCTCGGCGCGGCTCGCCAGCACCACGACCAGGTCGACGCGCGAATGGTCGATCAGGTAGGCCAACTCACGCGCGCGGTAGTCGGGATTGACCGGCACGCAGCACGCGCCGAGCGCGTTCATCGCAAGCTTGTGCAGCATGTGCTCGGGCCGGCTTTCGAGCAGCAGCCCGATGCGGTGGCCGCTGCCGTAGCCGGCGTCGGCATAGCGCGCCATCAGTGCCCTCACTTCGGCGGCGGCGGCCGCGAAGCTGATCTCGAAGCCTTGCGGGTGCCAAGGGCGAGCCGCGTTCGCCGGCACGGCGAGCAAGGGGTTCGCGCCGTAGCGGCGTGCGGCGGCGAACAGCGTGTCACCGAGGGTGGCGTGGGCGTCGATTGGGATCATGGCGGGGCGGGTGTGTCGGGGGCAGGAACGGTCGAAACGCCTTGCTCGATCGCAGCCTGCTGCTGCGCCTGCAGCGCGCGCCGGAACGCATCGCGCATGCGCAAGCGCTGCCAGTAGGCGGCGACCGACGGGGTGAACTGCGGTGCAAGGTCGAGGTGCTCGGCCAGCAGCAGCGCGTAGCCAACCGACACGTCGGCGGCGGTGAAGCGGCCCGCGCACAGAAAGTCCTCGGCCGCCAGCAGGGGTTCGAGCGTGCGCAGCCGCGCGAGAAACCACTTCGCGTAGTCTTGTGCGACCTGCGGCGAGCGTCGTTCGGCCGACTCGAAACGGCCGTAGCGCAGCACCAGCGTCTGCGGGAAGGTCAGCGTCGCTTCGCCGAAGTGGCGCCAGTTCAGGTACGCGCCGAACGCGGGCTCGTGCGCCTCGACGTTCAGCGGCGTCGGCGCGGCGCGCGCGGCGAGGTACTGGCAGATCGCCGCCGACTCGGTCATGCGCAGTTCGCCATCGAAGAACGCCGGTACCGTGCCCAGCGGGTTGACGAGCAAGAACTCGCGCGCCGTCGCACGCGGCGGAAACGGCAGCATCTTCAGCGTGTAGGCGGCGCCGAGCTCTTCGAGCATCCACAGGACCCGGAACGAACGCGCGCTGACGCAGTGGTGCAAAGTGAACATCGGATGCGGTTGAGCTGAGGTCAGGGGTCAGAATTCGGCGTCGCCGAGCGACCAAGTCTGCAGGCTGCCGTCGCTGCTCTTGTACATCTTCAGCGTCGGCCTGCTGTGCTGGGTACCACCCGCGGTCCGGACCTCTTCGAGGATGAAGGCCGGCGAGCGCAGCAGGCCGCCGCTGGCGAGGTTGCGGTAGCGCAGATCGTAGGTGCCGATCGTCAGGTCGCCGACCACGAAGCGGCTGCGCGCGGCGACGAAAAAGGTGCGCACCGGCAGCGCGCTCGGGCCGTCGAGCGAGACCAGCTTCGCGAACATGTCGGTGTCGTTCTCGGCATTGTCGACCAGCACCTGCGACAGGCCGCCCGTGTTGATCTGCGGGTAGCCGTCGACATAGCCCGATCGGCTCGGCCACGGCCGCCCGTTCGGCGCGGCCGGCGCGCGCACGTAGCCGGCCACGACGGGCACCGCCTGCGCCGCCGGAGCCGGCATGCCGACGCTGGGCAACGCCCCGCCCGATCCCACCAGCGACGCCAGCCCGGCACCCGCCAGGCACAGCGTGATGAGGCCGCCGATCGCGTAACTCACACGATGCCGCAGCAGGTGGGTGACGACCCGCCGCACGCGCCGGTCGAGGCGAACCTGCCGGGCGCGCTGCGCGGCGGCCCGTTCGAGGTCGGGCGGCGTGCGCAGGTAGCGATCGGACGGGGTGTGCACGGTCGGCTTGCCGCGGACGGGCCGTGCGGCGGCCCCGATCGGGACCACGGCCTCGGTCCGGGCGATCCAGCGGTCGTGCTCGCTGCGCTTGACCGGATCGGACAGCACGCCGTAAGCCACGTTGACCACCGACATCACGCGTTCGGCGTCGGCGTTGTCAGGGTTGCGATCGGGATGGTGCTTGCGCGTCAGGGCCCGATAGGCCGCGCGAATGTCGTCGGCCGACGCATCGCGGGCGACCTTGAGGTTGTCGTAGTGGCTGTGGACCTTGGGCATCGGGGTTGCGCGGCAGACGGTGACCGCGCCGGTCCGCGATCATGCCGCACTCGCGCCGCCCGGGAACCGCCATGCGCAGCGGCGCGTTTCGGTCAGAATCACCCGCCGCGCCGCGCTCGGCGCACCCGCTCAAGGCTGAACCGCATGATCGTCCGCATCGAGATCCACCGCACCGACGATGTCTACGAATACCGCGTGATGGCCGACGGCGACCTGCTGTTCGACGCCAGCGGCTTCAGCTCAGTCGTGCACTGCCTGGCCGACGCGGTCGAGGGCCTGCCGCCGGCGGTGCGTGCGGTCGAGGTCGCCTGCGGCGGCGTCGTCTCGGGCACCTACCCGCTGCACGTGCTCGCGGCGAACGCGGCGCAGGTCGC
>JAZJZJ010000311.1:0-3047 GCA_040389925.1 Pseudomonadota bacterium | reverse complement strand
GCGAGTTCGCCTTGCCGGGGAACATCTCGCGCGCCATGAACAGGCTGTCGGTGATCCGGCGCACAAAACCGGGGAACTTCGGCTTGCCCAAGCGACGCAGTTCCTCGTTCAGAAAACCAACGTCGAACGCCGCGTTGTGGATCACGATCTCGGCGCCGTCGACGAATTCGAGCAACTCGTCGGCCACGCTCGCGAACAGCGGCTTGTCGGCGAGGAACTCGTCGGTCAAGCCGTGGATCTTGACCGCGTCTTCGTGGCTGCGGCGCTCCGGGTTCAGGTAGAAATGCAGGTTGCGGCCCGACAGGCGCCGGTTCAGCATCTCGACGCAACCGATCTCGATGACGCGGTCGCCCGACTCGGGGCTCAGGCCGGTGGTTTCGGTGTCGAGGAAGATCTGGCGCATCGGGAGATTCTAGAAGGCGCGCTCAACGCGGTTGGCGGCCGCGGCCCCAGAACCAGATCGCGACGCCAGCCGCGATCATCGGCACGCACAGCCACTGGCCCATGCTGAGGTTCAGGGCGAGCAGGCCGAGGAAATCATCCGGCTCGCGGAAGAACTCGGCGATGAAGCGCAGCACGCCATAGCCGACCAGGAACGCGCCCGAGACCTGGCCCAGACCGCGCGGCTTTCGCGCGTAGAGCCACAGCAGCACGAACAGCAGCAAGCCTTCGAGCAAAAACTGGTAGATCGACGACGGATGGCGCGGCAGCGGCCCGGCATTCGGATAGACCATTCCCCACGGCAGGCTCGGGTCGGCCAAGCGGCCCGGCAACTCGCCGTTGATGAAGTTGCCGATGCGCCCCGACGCGAGGCCGCTCGGCACGCACGGTGCGATCAGGTCGGTCACGTCGAAGAACTGCCGGCCGCGGGTGCGCGCAAACAGCGCCATCGCCGCAATCACGCCGAGCATGCCGCCGTGGAACGACATGCCGCCCTTCCAGACCGCGAATGTCTCGAGCGGATGCGCCGCGTAATAGCCCGGCTTGTAGAACAGCACGTAGCCGATGCGCCCGCCGATCACGACGCCGAGCACACCGTAGAACAGCAGGTCTTCGATGTCACGGCGCGACCAGTCGCGCGACGCAAACTGTGCCAGCTTGACGCGGATCGAACCGAGCCAGATGAACAGCACGAACGCGACCAGGTAGGTCAGGCCGTACCAGTGGATCGCGACCGGGCCGATCTGCAGCGCGACCGGGTTGAACTCGGGGTAATGAAGCATGAAGACGTGACCGGCAGGAATCAACGCGAACGATAACCCAGCGACTGCGGCCCCTCGGGCCGCACCAACGCGCGCACGAACTCGACGAAGCGGGTGACGACCGGTGCCGCGTCGACCGGCCACAGCAGGCTCGTCTCGCAGTGCGGCGCGAGTTCGGTCAACGCCTTCGGCAACGGCCGGTAGACGACCCCGGGCCGTTGCAGCTGCGTCACCGCCTCGGGCACCAGCGCGATGCCCAGCCCCGCCGACACGAGGTTGACGATCGTCTGCATCTGCGTCGCCTGCTGCGCGATCACCGGCGTGGCGCCGTGACGGTGATAGAAGGCCAGCACCGCGTCGTAGAGAGAAGGCGTCGCGGTGCGCGGGAAGATCACGAGCGGCTGCGCGAGCACATCGGCCGGCCGCAGGCGCCGCGCCTTCGCCCACGGCGCCGCGTCGGGCAGCGCCAGCACCAAGGGCTCTACGCCCAGCGAGAGGCTTTGCAGGCTCGCAGGCGCCGCGGGTGGGAGCCCCGGCGCATGCAGCATGAAGCCGACATCGATCTCGCCACGCTCGAAGGCCTTCAACTGGACGTCGCTGGTCGCCTCGATCAGCTCGATCGCGATGCCCGGCTGCTGCTCGCGGAACGCGCGCAGCCACAGCGGCAGCGGGCCGAAGCCCACCGTCGAGATGAAGCCCAGGCGCACGCGGCCGACCTCACCCGCTGCCGCGTCACGCGCCCGCGTGTGCAAGGCTGCGGCTTGTTCGAGGAGCTGCCGCACCGGCTCGACCAGCGCCGCGCCGGCCGGCGTCAACGCGACGCTGCGCCGCGTGCGCTCGAACAGCAGCGTGCCCAAGCGGCGTTCGAGCTGCTGGATCGCCTGCGTCAGCGGCGGCTGGGTGATGTGCAGCAGTTCGGCGGCGCGGCCGAAGTGCAGCGTTTGCGCAAGCATCAGGAACTGCCGCCAGCTGCGCAGCTCGATCGGCGGATCGGCGATATTCATTCGCCAAGCATATCAATACGGCACTTCATATCTATTGGACGACGCCCTGCCGCCGCCGGATACTCTGCAGCCCCGCAGGAGACATGTCATGACCGATTCGACCGACAACAGCGCCGACAAGATCAACCGCCGCTCCGCCAACATCACCGAAGGCGTCGCGCGTGCACCGAACCGTTCGATGTACTACGCGATGGGCTACGAGGAAGGCGACTTCAAGAAGCCGATGATCGGCGTCGCGAACGGCCACTCGACCATCACGCCGTGCAACTCCGGCCTGCAAAAGCTTGCCGACGCGGCGGTGGCGGGCATCGAGGCGGCCGGCGGCAACGCGCAGATCTTCGGCACGCCGACGATCAGCGACGGCATGGCGATGGGCACCGAGGGCATGAAGTACAGCCTGGTCTCGCGCGAGGTCATCGCCGACTGCATCGAGACCTGCGTCGGCGGCCAGTGGATGGACGGCGTGCTGGTGGTCGGTGGCTGCGACAAGAACATGCCGGGCGGCATGATGGGCATGCTGCGCGCCAACGTGCCGGCCATCTACGTCTACGGCGGCACCATCCTGCCGGGCCGCTACAAGGGCCAGGACCTGAACATCGTGAGCGTGTTCGAAGCGGTCGGCCGGAACGCCGCCGGCAACATGAGCGACGAGGACCTGCTGGAGATCGAGAAGCGCGCCATTCCCGGCACGGGCTCCTGCGGTGGCATGTACACGGCCAACACGATGTCGAGCTCGTTCGAGGCGCTGGGCCTGTCGCTGCCCTACTCGTCCACCATGGCCAATCCGCACGACGAGAAAGAAAACTCGGCGAGGGAGTCGGCCAAGGTGCTGATCGAGGCG